>JAFLTB010000019.1 GCA_022510605.1 Lachnospiraceae bacterium | reverse complement strand
TATATATAAGTGTAGACAAATATATGATTAAGGGAATTGGCAGCACAAGCAAAGTGGATTCCAAATGGAATGGTTTATGGAAAATTAGTTTAAATGATATGGAAAAGGATAAATGGAAACTGACAAAAATATCGGATCATTCATACAGCAAATTTTATTGTGTAGAAAACAAGTTGTTTGATGAGAAATTTATTTTGATAAATTAATTGTGTTTTCTGTACCTATACAAGATTTTTGAGAAACAAATAAATCAGATACCAAAGCAAAGAGATACCCTCCAATCGATTCGAACCGAAACGCTTCGCGTTTAATGTTCTCACTGATTGGAGGGTATCTCTTTTATGTTTGTTATTACGATATATCTCAATTATTTATTACTCTGCCGCCAAATGCCCATCTTTTCGGCTTCAGCAATCAGGCCATCCCGGAAGTCCGGGTGAGCGATGCTAATCAAGGCTTCAGCTCTCTGCCAGGAGGAGAGGCCTTTCAGATTTACCATGCCGTATTCCGTCACTACATAATGAGTGTTAGCCCGGGTATCGGTTACGATGGAGCCATTGGAGAGGGTAGGGCGGATACGGGATTGAAGCTGCCCCTGCTTATCTGTAAAGGTGGAAGAAAAGCAGATGAAACTTTTTCCTCCTTTGGATTTATAGGCACCCAGAACGAAGTCCAGCTGGCCGCCGGCGCCGCTGATGTTGCGGGTTCCGGCTGACTCGGCATTGACCTGTCCGAACAGGTCGATATCCACCGCATTATTAATAGAAATAAAATTATCATGGGCCGAGATGGAATTTATGTCATTGGCATAATCCACCGGTACACTCATACATTCCGGATTGTTGTCCAGGTAGTCGTAAAGTTCTTTGGAGCCGGCTGCAAAAGCGTAGACCTGCCGTCCCCGGTTGATGTTTTTACGGGAGCCATTGATTTTTCCAGCCTTGGCAATTTTTACAAAGGCATCTACATACATTTCTGTATGTACTCCCAAATCCTTCAAGTCAGAATCAGCGATAAGGGAGCCCACAGCATTTGGCATACCGCCGATGCCCAGCTGTAAGCAGGCTCCGTTTGGAATCTGTGCCACAATTTGTTTTGCCACCGCCTGGTCCACTTCCGTTGCGGCACCGCCGCCACCTAACTCAGCCATAGGCGGGTTGTCGCCTTCAATAATCATATCCACTCTGGAGACATGGATTCCCTCTTCAAAACCGCCAAGACACCGGGGCACATTTTCATTGACCTCTACAATAATACATTTGCCGCGCTCGCAGGCCGCCATGGTATGGGAGGCACTGGGACCGAAGTTGAAAAAGCCATGCTCGTCCATAGGAGCCACCTGCATTACCACCACGTCTCCTGGATTTTCTGAATCCCTGTAGTAACGTGGCAGCTCGGAATAGCGGATTGGGGCATAAAAGGCAAAGCCCTGTGTGGCAGCCTTTCTCTCGATTCCTCCCATGTGCCAGGAGTTCCAGGTAAGATGTTTGGCTGGCTCGTCAATTTTAAAGATTTCCGGCACCCACATCAGAATACCACCCCGGAATTTAATGTCAGTGAGCTCCGGCATCCGTTTTGCCAGAGCGGCATCAAAGGCCACCGGAGTTGTGGCAGTCCAGCCATAATCAATCCAGTCGCCGTTTTTCACTATTTTGGCTGCCTCATCCGCTGAGGTCAACTTGTCCTTATACAACGCTTCGTAATCCATAATTACCTCCTGAAAATTTATTTGCCCTGGGAAAATATGTTTTGCCCGGCATATTTATTTTATGATGCAGGTGCTTTTGACACCACATCATTTTTTCAACCTGCCACACTATTCTGGAAATAAGTACATAAAACTCATGGCATATGTCAACACATCTGGTTCAAACAAATCCTTTATGACAGGCCAAATTAAATTCTGCATGGCATGTGACTGGTCAAACACCCGTCCAAAGCGGGCCATTGTTGCCAGATACTGGCGTTCATCACATTGAACATCCTGGCTCCATGTTAAGGGCAGTACCCTGGATAATAACACATAGTTAGCAAAAGATGCAGTAAATACCTGTTCGGATGTTTCAGACACAATGGATAGCAGATGTCCAATCAAAAAACTGGCAGCCACTTTTCTTGTAACAGGAGTGTCTTTTATTACATTTCCCCTGTTCTTTTCCACCAGTTGAATCATATAGTCTTTCCGCTGCTGATCTGACATATGAAAATAACTATCTTCACATAAATAACTGTCTTTATTGGGTAAAGTGCTTTTAAAAACAACCTGATTAAATGTATCCACAACATTAAAAATGTGATGCAGTGCAATTTCCTGTAATTCTTCCGGCATCAAATCCTGTTTTGCCTGCAAAAACTCCTCCATGACGGAGGGCAGCTGAGTGAATCGCAAACGCACCTGTTCATAATCTTTTGCTTTCCAGGCGTCAAATGCCATACTTCCCAGATAACATACAGTACCTAATGCAATACCAAAAGGAATTTTTTCATCCTGTAAAAGTTTTATGCTCCACTCCAGTAATTGCAGAAAAGAATCCTCCCGTTTGGCTAACCCTGCTTTGCCCGTTATGCAGAGTTCAATTTGGCTCTCTGTATGGTACAGAAGCCGTAATACTTCTTCACAGGATAAGGATAACCCCAGAAAATGTATGTTTCCCATGTTCATATTTCTTCTTGGGAACTGTGTGCAGGTATTACTTAGATAATTCTCTCCGCAATGGATGTATATCTGGCAGAGTCCTTCCTCATTTAGAAAAGGACATGCTTCATCCTCTGTCATTCTTATCAAATGGTTCGACTCAATATTTTCTCTGACAAAATCCCCAAAATCCCCTGGTATATTTATATAATTCTCATAGGTTTTTTCATCCAAAGTGATTTTCCATCCGCCGCAGCAGGTTGCCTCGCAATTGCCGCCAATACAGGAGAAATCACTATAAATATTAGGATATATCCTCATTTTGTTCCCTCTTTCAAAGATTATAGTTTATCCATGAAATAATATGATGTAGACTGTTTACATTCTAGCATTAGAACCCATTGCGGTCAAGTATCCCAACACACAAAAATTTCATCCAAAAAACTTTGTTAATTTGTTGACAATAATACCTGCTTTTGTTATGATAGAAACGTGGTGGTAAATCTATGCAAGAGAGGCTACAAGATGATTAAAGCGATTTATCCTGGCAGTTTCGATCCGGTTACACTCGGCCATCTTGACATTATAAAGAGAGCGGCGAAAGTAGTGGACGAGTTGATTATCGGCGTGCTGGTAAATAAGGAAAAAAAGCCGTTATTTACAATGGAAGAGAGAATGTCCTTTTTGAAGGAAACCACGAAGGAATTTTCCAATGTAACAGTTCAGACCTTTGAGGGCCTGACCATTGATTTTGCGAGAAAAAATCAGGCCAAGCTGATTATCCGCGGGCTCCGTGCAGTGACGGATTTTGAATCTGAGATGCAGATTGCCCAGACCAACCACAGTATTGACCCCGAGATTGACACGATGTTTTTTACCACAAGTTTGGAGTATGCCTTTCTCAGTTCCACGATAGCAAAGGAAGTGGCATATTATGGCTCGGATGTATCCAAACTGGTGCCGCCGGTGGTGGCGGAGGGGTTCCGGAAAAAATATGGAAAATAACTGTAGGACGGTCAGGCCGTTATACAGATTAAACATTTAAGGAGGTTTTTTTCATGTCAAAAAAAGTTGTATTAGCAGGTGCTTGTCGTACAGCAATTGGTAAGATGGGCGGTGCTTTAAGCACAACCCCAGCACCCAAACTGGGTTCCATCGTGATTGAGGAGGCGTTAAAGAGAGCCGGTGTTCCGAAAGATGCCGTTGACCATGTATACATGGGCTGTGTTATCCAGGCAGGTTTGGGACAGAACGTTGCCCGCCAGGCTTCCATTGGTGCAGGCCTTCCAATTGAGACCACCGCTGTTACAGTAAACGTAGTCTGCGGTTCTGGTCTGAACTGTGTGAATATGGCTGCGCAGATGATTCAGGCAGGCGATGCTGATATCGTTGTAGCAGGTGGTATGGAGAACATGTCCATGGCGCCATATGCAGCGATGAATGGCCGTTTCGGTTACCGTATGAACAACGGTACCTTGGTAGATACTATGGTAAACGATGCTCTTTGGGATGCATTTAACCACTACCATATGATGATTACGGCAGAGAATGTGGCAGATAAGTATGGCATTACCCGCGAGGAACTGGATGAGTTCTCCGCCAACAGCCAGCAGAAATGTGAGGCTGCCATCGCTGAGGGTAAATTTAAGGATGAAATCGTTCCTGTTGAAATTAAATCCAGAAAGAAAACAATTGTATTTGATACCGATGAGGGTCCTCGTCCGGGAACCACAGCAGAAAGCCTTGGCTCTCTTCGCTGCTGCAGCGGCAAAGAAGACGGCGTAGTGACAGCTGGAAACGCTTCCGGTATTAACGATGGTGCTGCTGCGATTGTTGTCATGAGCGAAGAAAAAGCAAAAGAGCTGGGTGTTACCCCAATGGCTACCTTTGTAGCTGGTGCTCTGGGCGGCGTAGATCCGGAAATCATGGGTGTAGGTCCGGTTGCCTCCACTAAGAAGGTAATGGCTAAGACCGGTCTGACCATAGATGATATGGACTTAATCGAGGCCAATGAGGCATTTGCAGCACAGTCCATCGCTGTGGGCAGAGACTTAAACTTCGATTTGAGTAAACTGAATGTAAACGGCGGTGCCATTGCGCTGGGCCATCCGGTAGGAGCCAGCGGATGCCGTATTCTTGTTACCCTGCTTCATGAGATGCAGAAGAGAGATGCGAAGAAGGGTCTGGCAACGCTTTGTATCGGTGGTGGAATGGGCTGTTCCACAATCGTAGAGAGAGATTAAAAACTGCAGGGAGTTGGCCGGTGTATAAACCGGTCAATTTCCACGTATATCCATTATGAAATCAATTTTGGAGGTTATACCTATGGAATTTATAACATATGAAGTAGAAGGACAGGTTGGAATTATTACCATCAACCGTCCTAAAGCGCTGAACGCATTGAACAGCACGGTACTGGAGGAGTTGGATGCTGTACTGGATTCTGTGGACCAGGAGGCGGTACGCTGTCTGATTCTTACCGGAGCAGGAGAGAAATCCTTTGTGGCTGGCGCTGACATTGGAGAAATGAGCACCCTGACAAAAGCAGAGGGCGAGGCCTTCGGCAAAAAAGGAAACGATGTGTTCCGCAAACTGGAGCTGTTCCCACTTCCGGTAATCGCAGCCATCAATGGTTTTGCTTTGGGCGGCGGCTGTGAGATTGCCATGAGCTGTGACATACGCATCTGCGCCGACAATGCTGTATTCGGTCAGCCAGAGGTTGGACTTGGCATCACACCGGGCTTTGGTGGTACACAGAGACTGGCCCGTCTGGTAGGCGCCGGTATGGCAAAGCAGATCATCTACACTGCAAGAAACATTAAGGCAGACGAGGCGCTTCGCATCGGTCTTGTCAATGCAATATATCCGCTGGAGGAGTTACTGCCACAGGCAAAGAAGATGGCGTCAGGCATTGCAAAGAATGCGCCAATTGCCGTGCGCAATTGCAAAAAGGCCATCAATGAAGGCCTGGAAGTGGATATGGACAAAGCCATTGTCATTGAAGAAAAATTGTTTGGTGACTGCTTTGAGTCCGAGGATCAGAGATATGGAATGGAATTTTTCCTGGACAAAAACAAGGACAAGGTAAAAGAACCATTCAAAAATAAATAAATATCAAATGGAGGTAAGATTCAATGAAGGTTGGAATTATTGGTGCCGGAACCATGGGTTCTGGTATTGCGCAGGCATTTGCGCAGGCAGAGGGTTTTGAGGTATATTTGTGCGACATCAACGAGGAGTTCGCAGCAAATGGTAAAAACAAGATTGCCAAGGGTCTGGAAAAGAGAGTTTCCAGAGGCAAAATGGAGCAGGCTGCAGCAGACGCCATTCTGAATAAGATTACTACCGGTGTAAAAGACATCTGCACCGATTGTGATTTGATTGTAGAGGCTGCTCTTGAAGTAATGGAAGTGAAAAAGCAGACCTTTAAGGAATTACAGGATATCTGCCAGAAGAAGGACTGTATTTTTGCCACCAATACATCCTCACTTTCTATCACAGAGATTGGACAGGGCATTGACCATCCGGTAATTGGTATGCACTTCTTCAACCCGGCGCCGGTTATGAAGCTGGTAGAGGTAATTCGTGGTGAGAATACCACCGACGAAGTAAACGACAAGGTAGTAGAGATTGCCAAGACCATCGGCAAAACTCCGGTTGAGGTAAAAGAGGCTGCAGGTTTCGTAGTAAACCGCATTCTGATTCCGATGATTAACGAAGCTGTTGGCATCTATGCAGACGGCGTTGCTTCTGTAGAGGGTATTGATGAGGCTATGAAACTGGGAGCAAATCATCCGATGGGACCGCTGGCTCTCGGCGATTTGGTAGGCCTTGATATCTGTCTGGCAATTATGGAAGTGCTTCAGGCAGAGACCGGAGACCCGAAATACCGTCCACATCCATTGTTAAGAAAAATGGTACGTGCTGGCAAGCTGGGTATGAAAACCGGTATTGGTTTCTATGACTATTCCAAGTAATACGAATGGTTTTTAAACAGGCGTTTGTAAAAACGTACATAAAAAGTTTATCTGAAAGGAGTTCAATCAAACATGGATTTTTTATTTGACAAGCAGCATGAGATGGCTCTGCAGTTGTTCAAGGAATTTGCCGAGAACGAAGTAAAGCCCCTTGCTCAGGATGTTGATGAAACAGAGACCTTCCCTCGGGAGACGGTCAGCAAAATGCAGAAGTTAGGGTTCATGGGAATCCCGATTGCCAAAGAGTATGGCGGACAGGGCTGTGATCCTCTGATGTATGCCATGTGTGTAGAGGAACTGGCAAAGGTATGCGGTACTACCAGCGTTGTCGTATCAGCACACACCTCCCTTTGCTGTGACCCGATTGCCACCTATGGTACTGAGGAGCAGAAACAGAAATATCTGGTTCCTCTGGCAAAGGGTGAGAAACTGGGTGCTTTCGGTCTTACCGAGCCAGGCGCTGGTACTGACGCCCAGGGACAGCAGACAAAGGCTGTTTTAGATGGCGACGAGTGGGTACTTAATGGTTCCAAGTGCTTCATTACCAACGGTAAAGAGGCAGATATATATATTATCATTGCCGTAACCGGTATTATAGAAAAACGCGGCAGAAAGATGAAAGAGATTTCTGCATTCATCGTAGAGAAAGATACACCGGGCTTCTCCTTTGGAACGAAAGAAAAGAAGATGGGTATCCGCGGCTCTGCCACCTATGAATTGATTTTCGAGGACTGCCGCATTCCGAAAGACAACCTGTTAGGTGCACAGGGCAAAGGCTTCGGTATTGCCATGCACACACTGGATGGCGGACGTATTGGTATCGCTGCTCAGGCTCTTGGTCTGGCAGAGGGCGCTTTACAGGCAACCATCGACTATGTAAAAGAGAGAAAACAGTTCGGTCGTTCCATTGCCCAGTTCCAGAACACCCAGTTCCAGTTAGCCAACATGGCAACCAAGGTAGAGGCTGCCAAGCTTCTGGTTTACAAAGCCGCTAAGGCAAAAGAAAATCAGAAGGTATACAGCGTAGAAGCAGCTATGGCAAAACTGTATGCAGCAGAGGTTGCCATGGAAGTTACCACTAAGGCAGTACAGTTACACGGCGGCTATGGTTACATCCGTGAATACGACGTAGAGCGTATGATGCGTGATGCTAAGATTACAGAGATTTACGAAGGAACTTCCGAAGTTCAGCGTATGGTTATCTCTGGCAGTTTATTGAAATAGGAGGTGCTCTCGTGAAAATTGTAGTTTGTATTAAACAGGTGCCGGACACTAAGGGCGGCGTAGTATTTAACCCGGACGGCACATTGAATAGAGGCGCGATGCTCACCATTATGAACCCGGATGATAAAGCGGGTTTGGAGGCAGCGCTGAAGATTAAAGATGAAACCGGTGCAGAGGTTACTGTAATTACCATGGGTCTGCCAAAGGCAGAGGAGGTACTTCGTGAGGCCATGGCTATGGGTGCCGATAAGGGAATCCTGGTAACCGACCGTGTTCTCGGCGGTGCAGATACCTGGGCCACTTCCACTACCATTGCAGGTGCCCTGCGCAACATCGATTACGATTTGATTATTACCGGCCGTCAGGCGATTGACGGTGATACTGCTCAGGTAGGACCTCAGATTTCTGAGCATCTGGATATTCCGGTAATTTCCTATGCACAGGATATTAAAATCGAAGGCGACAGCGTTGTGGTTGAGCGTCAGTATGAAGACCGTTATCATGTAGTAAAGGCTAAAATGCCTTGTCTGATTACGGCACTGTCTGAACTGAATGAGCCACGTTACATGACTCCAGGTGGAATTATGGAGGCCTATGATAAGGAAGTGACTGTATGGGGCAGAGCAGACTTAAAGGATGTAGATGATGCCAACCTGGGTCTGAAGGGTTCTCCGACAAAAATCGCAAAGGCTTCTGACAAGGTTCGTAAGGGTGCCGGTGAGGTTGTAACACTGGATCCGACAGAGGCTGCCACTTATATCGTTGACAAATTAAAAGAGAAGCATGTAATTTAATTTGCGCATGAAATCCGATGTGTGCAAGAATGGAGGGTAAAATGAATTTAGAAGAATATAAAGGTGTATATGTCTTTGCCCAGCAGGTTGACGGTGAAATCAGCAGCATCGCATTTGAATTACTTGGCAAAGCAAAGGACCTGGCAAAAGATTTGAATACGGATGTAACAGCAGTGCTGTTAGGTTCCGGCATCAAAGGACTGGCAGATTCTCTGGCAGAGTATGGTGCCGACAAGGTTATCGTAGTGGATGACCCGGAATTGGAGGTATACCGGACAGAGCCATATGCTCACGGTCTCTCTGCGGTTATCAATGAGTACAAACCGGAGATTATGTTAGTAGGTGCTACGGCCATTGGCCGTGACCTGGGCCCTCGGGTATCGGCCCGTGTGGCAACCGGTCTGACAGCAGACTGTACATTATTGGAAATTGGTGATTTTACCGATTCCATGACAAAGGAAGTAATTCCGAACCAGCTGCTTATGACCCGTCCGGCTTTCGGTGGTAATACCATCGCAACCATTGCCTGCCCATATAACCGTCCACAGATGGCAACGGTACGTGCCGGCGTTATGCAGAAAATTGAGCCGGTTTCAGGAGCAAAAGCAGAAGTAATTGAATACAATCCAGGCTTTACTCCGGATAATAAATATGTGGAAATTATGGATGTGGTTAAATCCGTGACCGACACTGTGGATATTATGGATGCTAAAATTCTGGTATCCGGTGGCCGTGGCGTAGGAAGTCCGGAGAACTTCAAGCTGTTAGAGGATCTGGCAGAGGTAATCGGCGGTACCGTAAGTTGCTCCCGTGCGGTAGTAGATAACGGATGGAAGCCAAGAGATTTACAGGTGGGACAGACCGGTAAGACGGTTCGTCCGAACGTGTACTTTGCCATTGGTATTTCCGGTGCGATTCAGCACGTAGCCGGTATGGAGGAATCCGATATTATCATCGCCATCAATAAAGATGAGACAGCTCCTATCTTTGATGTGGCAGACTACGGTATTGTAGGAGACCTGAATAAGGTTCTTCCGCAATTGACAGAGATGTTAAAGGCTGAAGTAGTAAAATAAAAAAACTGTGATGGAAAGGCGGCCGGGAAACTGGCTGCCTTTCTTGATATATGAGCGGCAGGCAAAGTACAGCGCTCATTGTTACAGGAGGAGACGGATGAAACCGATAGGGATTGTAATATGCAACTATAATAAAAGGGATTTTGTTCTGGACTGTATCCGCAGTGTGAAGGAGAGTCGGGTACAGAATTTTGATATTTATATGGTGGATAATGCCTCTACCGATGGCAGTGTGGAGGCGGTACGGCAGGAATTTGGAGACGCCGTTACCATACTGCAAAACGATGAAAATCTCGGCGGTTCCGGTGGCTTTAATACCGGGCTGAGAGTGGTGCGGGACAAAGGATATGAATATTTTGTATGTCTGGACGATGATGTGCAGGTGGATGAAAATGCCATCCAGGCACTGTACGAATATATGGAGGCCAACCCGGAGGTGGGGATGGCAGGTTCCCGGGTTTATCATATGCAGATGCCGGATTATATCCAGCAGTGCGGCCTGCTTATTGACTTTGAGCATTGCAGCGCCAAAACCCTTTATGCAGACCAGCTGGAGGACGGGACGCTGCCGGAGGTCATAGAATGTGACACTGTGGCCACCTGTTCGGTGATGATACGGGGCTCGGTTGTCCGGGAAACAGACGCCGGAATTATGCCGGAGGACAATTTTATTTACTGGGATGACATGGAGTGGGGACACCGGATTCGCATGGCAGGGTATCGGATTGTGACGCTGGCGGCCTCTAAAGTGCTTCATCAGATGGGCGCCAATGTGAAAAAACCCAATACCTTCCTGGATTATTACATGTGGCGCAACCGGACCAATTTCTTTATGCGCTACACACCGGAGGAGATGCTGGAGGAGATGAGTGTGCAGGCTCTTGGCAGTATATTTGACGCCATGTACGAGAGTATGTTTAGAGAAGAGCACAACGTCATGCAGTCCATTTCCTATGCCTACCATGACGCCTTGGCAGGGGTGCGGGGAAAGGCGGCGGATTATAAGATTTTGAAAAACGATGCCAATGATGATAAATTAACTGCTTATGTGAAACAGAAGAAAACCTATGCCATTTTGTCCGGGGGACAGGAGGAGGACGTCATGTATCTCCGCAACTTTTTACATAGTGTGAACCCGGAGCTGACAGAGACGGAACAAAGAGAACAGGCGGATATGGTATTTCACCTGTGTCCGTATATTTTCCAGGTAAAGGAAATTCCGGAAAATGAGATTATGATTGACTCAGACAGAAACTGTATTATAACAGAAGATGATGTGGTGGCGCTTCAAAATTATGAATACAGTAAGCTGCTGTTTATTTATATGAATCAGGGGGCCTTTTTGGCGGCGGCTCGCCGGATGCGACAGAAAGGAGAAAAAAATGAGTGAGCGATTTATGTGTTTCCCAGGGGGGAAGAAAAAAGCGGTAACACTTAGTTATGATGATGGAATAGAGGCGGATAAAAAGCTGATTGACTGGCTGGAGCAGTATGGTGTGAAGGGAACCTTCAATCTGATTCCCGGCTGGTTTGCAGAGGATGGGAAGCAATATCCCGAGGAAGAGACCTATTGCCTTGTGTCGGAGAAAAAGGCACTGGAAATATATTCGAGTGCCCAGGTGGAGGTATCGAACCACGGGGATACCCATACCTATATGACAACGATTTCCACGGCGGAGATGGCAGGGGAAACCCTGTCCTGCCGAAAAAAACTGGAAGCCTTATTTGGAAGAAATATCCGGGGGATGGCCTATCCCTATGGATGGTATAGCGGAGAACTGAAGGAAGTTCTGAAGATGTGCGGCATTGCCTATTGCCGTACCGTAAATTCCACAAAGGCATTTGAACTGCCGGGAGACTGGCTGGAGTGGCATCCCACCTGTCATCACGATGATCCGGATTTAATGCGGCTGACGGAAGAATTTGTGGAAATGCAGGCGAAGGACTATCCGAAACTTTTTTATCTGTGGGGCCATACCTTTGAATTTGAGAGAAATCACAACTGGGAGGTTATAGAGTCCTTTTTGAAGGAGATATCAGGAAAAGAGGATATCTGGTATGCCACCAATATGGAAATCTATGAATATGTAACAGCATGGAAGAGGCTGGATATATCTGCGGATGGACGGCGCTTTGTTAACCCATCCAAAATCCCGGTGTGGATTCAGATTGACGGTGTGGTATATTGCATTGAGGATGAACTGGTATTAGAATAAAGAGAAGGTTTTTACAAAAAATGGTATTGGGAAAGGATGGAATTGTTATGAAAAGAGGCTTGTTGACAGGAATTCTTATCGCCTTGTTCAGTGTGATGGGAGCATTATTGCCACAGGCAGCGGCAGAGGCAGCCACTCCGGTGGAAAAGTGGGGACAGTTGTCGGTGTCAGGAGCGAACATTGTAAATGAGGCTGGGAAAAAGGTGCAGTTAAAGGGAGTCAGTACCCATGGCATTGCCTGGTTTCCACAGTATGTGAACTCCTCCTGTTTCCAAAGTTTTCGCAAAATGGGCGTCAACACCATCCGCCTGGCGTTTTACAGCGACCCTTCTGCCGGATATTCGGAAAGTCTTTACAGCAAGGTGGAAGAGGGAGTGAAAGCGGCCACGGACCTTGGTATGTATGTGATTATTGACTGGCATATTTTAAGTGATGGCAATCCAAAAACCCATCAAAAGCAGGCGTTGAAATTTTTCACTCACTTTGCCAAAAAGTATGGCAGCCAGAAAAATATTCTCTATGAAATCTGTAACGAGCCAAACGGTAATGTTACCTGGCAGGGGGATATCCGTCCCTACGCCAATAAAGTAATCAAACGAATCCGCCAGTATGATGAAAATAATATCATTATTGTGGGAACCCCTACCTGGTCCCAGGATGTGGATATTGCGGCACAGAAACCTTTGAAGCAGAAAAATATTGTATATACGCTGCATTTTTATGCAGCCACCCATACAGACTATATCCGGCAGAAACTTGTTACTGCCAGAAAAATGGGACTTCCGGTACTGGTGTCGGAATTTAATATCTGCGATGCTTCCGGCAATGGGCAGATTAGTAAGAGCAGTGGAACGAAATGGATGAAACTGCTGAAAAAATATAAAATCGGCCACGTGGCCTGGAATGTTTCCAACAAGGCGGAAACTTCGGCCCTCATCAAGTCCTCCTGTCAGAAAACCGGTGGTTTTACAAAGAAAAACCTGTCAAAGACCGGCCGCTTTATTGCCAAGTGGTGGAAGAAATAATGGAAGAGAAGGGGCTTAGTATAAAGGCATTATAGATTCTGACTGCCCTGTCGGATGAACTGCTTCAGCAGATGAATATAGGCAGAAGCCGTCTGGGACAGAAAGTGTCTTTTGCTGTAGGCCGCCACGATTTTTTTCTTGGTAAGGGCGGGGGTTCCCTCTGGCTCCTGCAGGCGGTAATAGACAGGATGTTCTTTGAAATTTCCAAAACGAATCATGGTGTCCGGTAAGATGCCAATACCAAGCCCTGCATTGATCCAGTGGAGAATGGTTTCCAGGTTACGGGCCTCCAGGGCAATCTTTGGCGTCTGGTTTTCTTTGTTAAAAAGGTCAAATGTAATATCCGGGTCGTCCGTTTGGGCATCCAAAATAAGGAAGGGCTCCTGTAGACAGTCCTTGATGGAAATTTTCCTCTGGCCGGACAGTGCCAGTGAGTCCGAGATAATATCGGCCGCCTCTAACTGACATGTGAAATGTCTTTGATTGAATGTATGGGATTTCCCTACTGCCAGATAATAGTGTTCCATTGATAAATCCTCGGTGTAAAACAGTTTTGGGTCAAAACGTCCTGTTTCAATGCAAATGTCAATTTCACCAGAGAGAAGGAGCGATTTTAATTTGCCGGCATTGGTGGTGATGATGTTTAGTTTTATTTCAGGGAAAGCGGCCTGAAAAGCAGAAAAACTCCCCGGAAGCATATAAGCCCCCCGAAAGGGCGTCGTGCCGATGGTGAGAGTTCCGGTCTTTAATTCATGAATTTCTGATATGCGATTTTCCAGTTCCCGTTCGGTGGACTGGATTTTTTTTGCGGCGTCATAGTAAGCCTGTCCCACTGTGGTTAGCCGGATGGGAGTAAAGGAGCGGTCAAAAAGCAGTACCCCCAGCTGTGCTTCCATGTTTTTAATCAACTGGCTGATGGAAGGCTGGGTAACAGAAAGTTTTTTTGCCGCTTTGGAAAAACTCCCTTCTTCTGCCAGTGTAATAATGTAGTGGACCTGTTGTGTAGTCAATGAAATTCCCCCTTATTTATAATAGTGATATCGTAACAAAGAAAAATATTTTCCGCAAGAGGCGGCAAAAAAAATTCAAAATAATTTTGTGTGCCATTGCAACAGGACAGGTTTCGTAGTATACTAGATATAACTATATAAATTTATGGAGGGTATAATTATGAGTATTACAATTCAAAAAGTTACGGATGCCTCATTCAAAAAGTATGGACGGATTTTGACAGAGGATTACGAAATTGCAGAACTGATTCAGGAGATGGGAAAGACACCATGTCCGGATGATGTTATCTATGTGCCATCGGACGCAGACCTGGAGAAGCTCCCGATAATGAAAGATTTTACCGATAGCCTGTATGGAGGCCTGCCAATTCAGATTGGTTATTGCAACGGACATAATACATTACTGAATGCGGTGGAATATCACCGTTCATCGGAAATCAATGTGGCCTGTACGGATTTGATTCTGCTGATTGGTTCCGAGCAGGATATTGAGGCGGATTATACGTATGATACCAGTAAGATTGAAGCCTTTTTAGTACCGGCAGGAACCATGATTGAAGTATATGCCACCACGCTTCACTATGCACCTTGCAGTGTGGACGGTCAGGGCTTCCGCTGTGTAGTGGTTCTGCCAAAGGACACGAATCTTGACCTTCAGGTAAAACCGGAAGGAGCAGGGGAGGATAAACTCCTTACCGCTCGTAACAAGTGGTTAATTGGCCACGCAGATGCCGGGATTGAAGGTGCGTTTAATGGATTAAAGGGAGAGAATATTTCTGTTGGATAATATGTGAAAGAAATGCATTTGTCAATGACTTGACAAATGGAATAAAGCAGCACAGAAAAAGAGAGATACGGCACTACGGAAAAGAGGTTAAAATTAGCATGAGAAGAACCATTAAAGGAAGACTGACAATCAGTGTCATTATTATTGTAGTGGCAATTATCCTTTTGACAACGGTGGGAATTATTTCGGTTGCAGGAAGCAGGCTGATTGATACTCAGAAAGATAAACTTCAGATTCAGGCGGATAAATATGCAGAAAAAATTAATACCTGGATTGAAAGTGAAATGATGATGGCTACGGGAACGGCTCGGAGCATTGAAGTGACAGGAGACTTAAAACCGGGATTTTTGCAGAAGGTAGTGGATACTCATGCAAAGGGCAGAGATGAATTGTTGAATCTGTATTGCGGTACCAGTGATTCCAGATTTTATCAGTCCAACCCGGAAGCCAAAATTCCGAAGGGCTATGATCCGGTACAGCGGGGCTGGTATCAGCAGGCTGCAGAAGCAGGAAAAACCATTGTCACAGATCCATATTGGGATGTTCTGACCAATCAGATGTGTGCTACCATTGCATCGCCGGTTATGGTGAAGGACAAAGTAGTGGCAGTTATTGGTGCCGATGTAACACTGACTACTGTGACAGATCTTGCCACAAGCATCCGTTATGAAGATGGCGTATATGGCTTCCTGGCAGACAGCAGTAACAATTACATAGCTCACAAAAACGATGCCTATGAACCGACAGAGGACACTGCCACGGCAGTACAGGATGTAATGCCGGATATTACTGCGCTGCTTACTGACACGGGAAGTACTGTGATAAGAGCCAGAGATTATGATGGAGTAAACAGTTATTTTGCCGCAGGACTGGTGGAAAACTGTAACTGGAAACTGGGTATAGTGATTCCGGCCTCCAATATTATGGCTACGGTATTTGGCATGATTTTAGTAGCTCTTATCATTGCCGTTATAGCCATTGTGCTGGTTGTAGTTATTATGACCAGTATCATCGGCAAGATGTTAGCACCGATACAAACCCTGAAAACTTTTGCCTCAGGGGATTTTTCGGAGAATGCCCGGGCGGATAAAACGATTCCAAAAGAATATAAAAATGAGACAGAACAGATTCAGGTGGCGACTGCCAAGGTGAAAAAGCAGATGAGGGGAATTATCCTGAATACCAAGGGTGAGGCAGAACGGATTGGACAGATAGCAGAGAATGCCTCTGAGCGGATGTCAGCCCTGGATGCCAATATTTCCCAAATCAAATCAGCGGTATCAGAGGTGTTCCAGGATGCGGCCGCTGCCAATGAGTTGTCAGAAGGCATCCATGCCACAGGAGAAGAACTGGGAAATACCGTGGAGCAGGTGGCCCAAAAAGCCAGTCAGGCGGCGGTGCAGTCCAGTGACATTCTGGAGCGTGCCAGAGAACTGTATAAGGTATCTGTGGACTCCAGCGAACAGGCCAACCGTGTGTATGATGAGACCAAAGTGGGGCTGGAAAAAGCAATTTCAGACAGTCGCCGGGTGGATGAAATTAACAATCTGACGGAAGAAATTCTTGCCATCAGTGCCCAGACCAATCTGCTTGCCTTAAATGCCTCTATTGAGGCAGCCAGAGCGGGAGAGTCCGGCAAGGGCTTTGCTGTGGTGGCCGAGGAAATCCGTACGCTGGCTGACGATTCCAGACAGGCCGTGGATAAAATTAAAGAGGTTACGGAAGCCATTGTCGGAAGTGTTTCCAGTCTGTCTGACAGTTCGGAAAAACTTTTGAACTTTATGAATGACAAGGTGGTAGAGGATTACAAACATATGATTTCCACTGCCAGACAATATGAGGAGGATGCCCAATTTTATAATGAAATGTCCAGTGATTTAGGTACATCTTCAGAGGAAATGAGTGTCAGCATGGCTGGTGTAAACGAATCAATTACCAGCATCAACCAACTGATTGCCGGTATTTCAGAATACATGAAAAATATTAGTGACTCAGCAGGTGAATCCAGTGAAAACTCCGGCAATGTATTACAGCAGGTGGAGCATCTTTCTAATATGAGTGAGAAATTATCTGAGACAGTGGCAGCTTTCCGGGTATAGTCACTGCCATCACATGAAACAGGTTTAACAGGAAAGAGAGTGTTCTGCTTTTTTATATGACTGGAAAGGACGTAATAAGGATCTGGCGCCCGGAGTAGATTTGCTCCGGGCATTTTATGACTATTATAATTTATTCTTTGCCTCTGTTCGATATATATAATATACAAACATAATACAAGGAGGTATTAGGTAATATGAAAATTGAAGGGAATCAGGACTATCGTATTTATCGTGAGTTAGAAGTCTCCCATCAGAAAAACCCGGATGACGATAATGCGAAGGAAAGGCCAGAAGCCTTGATTGATAAGGGTGTGGAGATGTCACTGTCGAAACAGGGACTTACTTTAGCAGGGGAACTGGAGCCATTCATAGACACCTATGACACTACCATTACCTTATTAAAGGGTGTAGAAAGCCGGACATTGATGGATGGTAGTTTTACTGAAATTATAGCAGATAATTATCAGAACGAATTACAAAAACTTAAGGAAAATTATTCTGGCAAAGAATTGGATGAGAAGCTGTCAATTCTTGATAAGGCATATGAGGAAGCGGCTAAAAATGCTTCCATTGGTTATGTTAAGTATCTGCGGTTACAGACCGGGGATATTGTATTAAAACCACAAACAGGTATTTCCTATGCCACAGAGGAAGAAGCAGAAAAAGCGTATCAGGAAGCACTAAAAAAAGATGAAAACAGGGAGCAGATTGTCACTTCTGAAATGGCAGAAGATATCATGAATGATATAAAGAATATTTTGATTCAACTGAAGAATCAAAATTTCTCCTCTGATAAAGAAGAGAACCTTGTGGGTAAATATATGTCATATGCAGATATTAAAAAGGGTATGCTTTCATTTGCCCCAAAAATGAAAGAAGCGGCTATCGAATAATTGAGCCATCGTATTTGTAGTACGAAAACAACGAACAAAGCTCTTATGTAAACAACGAACAAAGTTCTTATGTTGAAAAAAGCCCACGAAATCGCTGGAGCATTTGATGCGAAGCATCACCGGCTCCAGGCGATTCGTGGACTTTTTTGCTTTACTCCACCGTTACACTCTTTGCCAGATTTCTTGGCTGGTCTACATTCAGTCCCTTTTCCACTGCTACATAGTAGGCCAGATACTGAAGCACCACGGCAGCCAAAAACGGAGCGAAAAGAGGGTCTGTCTCCGGCAGTACCACATGATGGTCGCAGAGAGCGGCATCTACCGAAGAGTCCTGCCCGGTAATAAGAATGACCTTGGCGCCCCGGGAGCGGACCTCCTGGACATTGGAAATCATTTTCGCAAAGACATCCGGCTGGGTGGCCACTGCAATTACCGGTACATTGTCGGTAATCAGTGAAATTGTGCCATGCTTTAATTCTCCGGCGGCATAGGCCTCCGAGTGGATGTAACTGATTTCCTTTAACTTCAGAGAGCCTTCACAGGAGAGAGCATAATCCAGGCCCCGTCCCAGGAAGAAAATATCACTGGCTTTTGTGAGCCGTTTGCCAATGCTTTCAATTTGATTATCGTAATCCAATACTTCGCTTATCCGCGAGGCGGTATTCATCAGTTCTGTCATATATTCAGAAGCCTCTTTTTCACTGATTTTTCCCTGAATCAGAGCGAAGCGGAAGGCAATCAGATACATTACCGATACCTGAACCGTGTAGGCCTTTGTGCTGGCCACAGCAATCTCCGGACCGGCATGGGTATAGAGAACGAAATCGCTTTCCCTGGCAATGGAGGAACCCTTTACGTTGACGACGGATAACGTCTTTGCTCCCCGTTCCTTGGCCAGACGGAGGGCTGCCAGTGTATCGGCGGTTTCCCCGGACTGGGATATGGTAATCAACAGGGTCTTTTCATCCATAATTGGATTCTGGTAGCGGAATTCGGAAGCAATCTCCACTGTTACCGGTACCCGGCACAGTCGTTCAATCATATTTTTTCCCATGAGGCCGGCGTGCATGGCGGTACCGCAGGCTGTAATTATAATGCGGTTCACGTCCTGGAACAGAGTATCACTGACTCCATCCTCGGAAAAGTCTGGCAGTCCGTTTACCATACGGGGTTTAATGGTGTTGCGAAGTGCCTCCGGCTGTTCTCTAATTTCTTTCATCATGAAGTAGTCGTAACCACCCTTTTTGGCCGCCGCCACATCCCAGCTGATATGATGAATCGTCGGGCCATAAAGTTCTCCATTCTCGTCCTGGACAAGGATTTCATCCTTTGTCAGCCGGGCGATGTGTCCTTCCTTCAGGACAAAATAGTGTTTGGTATAACTGACCAGGGCCACCATGTCCGATGCGATAATGGAGCCTTTGTCTGTATGGGCAGCCACCAGAGGACTGCCGTTTCGGACAGCGTAAATGGTATCCGGGAAATCGGAAAACAAAATGCAGAAGCCATAAGCGCCATCTAATTTGGCGATGGCCCGGCGGATGGCGGATTCCGGGTCTCCGGTGTAGCAGTCGTTAATTACCATGGCGGCAATTTCTGAATCTGTCTGGGACACTGGTGTCAGGCCCTTTTCCTCCAGTTCTTCCTGCAGTTGCTTGTAATTTTCAATGATACCGTTGTGAATCAGGGTTACCTTTCCCGCTGTGTGGGGATGGGAGTTGGTATCGGATACACCGCCGTGGGTAGCCCAGCGGGTATGACCAATGCCACAGGTGGTGATATCCTCCCCGGCCGCCTGATTTACCTTATCCTTTAAGCAGGATACTTTGCCTACTGTCTTAATCGTTTTAATCTTGTCAGAGGTGTCTTCTCCCTCTCTTGTAAAATAGGAAATGCCGGCACTGTCATAGCCCCGGTATTCCAATGTCTGTAAACCCTTGATTAAAGCCTTTTTAGCGTCGGTTATTCCGACATATCCAATAATTCCACACATGGCACAAATCTCCTTTCCACATTCTATGAAATCGTATCATTTATCATGCTAATTGTCAAGAAATGATACTTGCGAAACAGTCAGTCTTGGGATATACTGTGAGCAGATAGAAAAATAGCGGGAAGGCATGGCGCTTCGGAAGGGAGAATTTTATGAGCTGTTTTCGTGTAGAATTAAAAAAGGTAGTGGACGATTCCTATGAGGTGCAGATTGGACGGGAACTGATACCGGCTATGATACAGGATATTCAGAAGGGTCTGGCCGGGAACCGGAAAAAATTTGCGGTCATTACGGATTCTGTGGTGGAACCTCTGTATGGGAAACCGGTGCTTGATGCCTTACAGGAGGCAGGGTATCAGGGAGATTTGTTTGTTTTTCCGGCAGGAGAAAAGAGCAAGATAAGAAAGACAAAGGAAGACTTAGAGGACGCCATGCTGGCGAAGGAGTATCGTAGAGACTGCTGTGTCATTGCCGTAGGCGGCGGTGTCGTTACGGATTTGGCCGGATTTCTGGCCGGCACCTTTGGCAGGGGCGTGCCATTTATCAATTTTGCCACCACCCTGCTGGCGGCGGCAGACGCTTCCATTGGCGGCAAGACGGCGGTGGACACAGAGCTGGCCACCAATCTGATAGGATTGATTTACCAGCCGTTAAAGGTCTATGTGGATATTGATACATGGAGAACTCTTCCCAGAAGACATTTGATGAATGGTCTGGCGGAGACAGTAAAGCATGCCTGTCTGGCAGACGAAGAATTTTTTGGCTATCTGGAAAGTCATGTGGAAGAGATTCTGGACTGTGAACCAGGGGCCTGTGAATATATATCGGAGAAAAACTGCTCTGTTAAATATGAAGTAGTCATGAAGGATGAAAGGGAAAAAAGCCTTCGGGAAATTCTGAATCTGGGCCATACGGTGGGACGGGCCATTGAGACTGTCAGCAATTATACACTGCTTCATGGAGAGGCACTGTCCATTGGCATGGCGGCCCAGGTACGGCTTGGCTGTCAATCCGGGTATCTCTCAGAAGAACAGCGGGACAGGGTCATTGCCCTGCTTGAAAAAATCGGTCTGCCAGTCGCAATTCCCGATTATATTGACAGAGAGGCGCTGGTGCGAAAACTATATACCGACAAAAAGGTGCGGGAGGGTAAACTTCGTTTTGTGTTCCAAAAAGGTATTGGTGAGGTGATGACCTTTGGGAATGAGGTTTATGCCCGGCCGGTGGCGGAGGATGAAATCCGAAATATTCTGATGGAAATGTAAGGCCTGAATGAGAAGTCAGGTTTAGCATGATGGTGCTAGCACGATGGCGCTAAGAAGAATACACTAAAATAGTTATAGGAGGACAGGTTATGGTAGCAGGAATTATTATTGGAGTGATTGTGCTGATACTTATTATTGTATGTATTGGCGGCTACAACGGACTGGTAAAGGGAAGAATCACCGTGGAAGAGGCGTTTTCCACCATGGACGTTTATCTGAAGAAACGGTTTGATTTAATTCCCAATCTGGTGGAGACCGTAAAGGGATATACCAAACATGAGCAGGAGACATTGTCTCAGATAATCTCCCTAAGAGGGGGAAATTACAGCGGTATGTCCATGGAGGAAAAACTGGAAAACAGTGCGGCTATTTCCAGGGCAATACCCCAAATTATGGCACTGGCAGAGGCCTATCCGGATTTGAAGGCCAACCAGAATTTCCAGGAGCTCAGCCGGCAGTTAGAGACCGTGGAGGAGGATATTGCCAATGCGCGTAAATATTATAATGGAGCGGTAAGGAAATATAATACGACAGTACAGACGATACCAACGAATATTATTGCCAGTCTGTTTCACTTTGAGACAAAGCCGATGTTTGAGGTGGAGACAGAACAGGAACGGCAGAATGTGCAGGTGAAGTTTTAGTGAAACGATGGGGCATATTTCTTTTTCTGCTGGTCTTTTTGGGGCTTTCCCGAGGGGCAGTGGCAGAGGCCAGCAGTTATGGGTATGATATTATTAAATATCATGTAGACATCGATGTAGCGGAAGATAATGTATACCGAATTAAGGAAAGCATTACCGTGGATTTTCATCAGAGCCGACATGGAATATACCGTTATATTCCGCTGACGGGTAAACAATATAGAACGGATGGAAGCGGGGATACCGAGTATCACGGCAAAGTAAAAAACATTGGCTGTGGCAGTGAAAAATATGAGGTGAACAGGGAGAATGGTTTTTGCATTATTCGGCTGGGGGATGAGCACCGAACCATTCAGGGAGAAAAGTCCTATGAGATTTCCTATGATTATGTGTATGGAAAAGACCCATTGGAAAATATGGATGACTTTTACTGGAATGTGATAGGCTATGGATGGAACGATACCACCATTTCCAATGTATCCTTTGCCATTCATATGCCAAAAGCCTTTGATATCAATAACTTATACATATATTATAACAGCCATGGCAGCGAAGCCAGTTCTGGTCTGAATTATCAGGTGGTGGGAAATTCCATTATCGGTGAAGTGGACAGCAATATAGTCTTTTATGGCCCTGTCAGTCAGGGACTAACGGTGCGCGTGATATTGCCGGAGGGATATTTTATCATGCCGGTAGAGCATCCGCTGGTGGCATACTGCACCATTATTCTGGGATTCATTGCTATGGCCACGGCATTCTTTCTGTGGTGGATATATGGACGGGATGACCCGGTGGTGGAGACGGTGGAATTTCATCCTCCGGCCGGTCTGAACAGCCTGGAAGCGGCTTATGCTTACCGGGGAGAAGCGACCCGGAGCGATGCCGTTTCTCTGGTGGTATATCTGGCTCAGAAAGGGTATCTGGAGATTCAGGAGAGAGACAGACAGAATTTTACCCTGAAGATAAAGAAGCCTTACGATGGCAACAATGATGCAGAGCGTGTCTTTATGGCCGGACTTTCCCTCAAAGGAAATATAATTACAAAGAATGAGTTGAAAAACTCTTTTTATGAGACACTGAATGGAGTAGTAGCCATTGTGAAAAGCCAGCAGAGGAAAAAGATATTTTATGCCAATTCGCTGAATAAGGGATGGATTCTCTATTTGCTGTCAGCGCTGATGTTTCTGCTGGCAGGAGGTGTTCCGATTTACCAGTATACCTATAGTTTTACGGATGCACTGATTGGCGGTCTGGGAGTAGGAATCCCCTTTATGCTTGCCTTTACTTTGCTTGGGAGCCTCGGTCGATGGTTAGAAAAGTTGATTTTTATACTGGGTTTTGGCATATTCGCTTTGGTGCTATATGTGGGTTATGTAGCGGCCCCTCTGGCCGATGCCAGCATCTGGTATCAGGTTGCCTATGCTTTTACGGTGATTGCCAGCTTTGTGGTTTTATTTTTCAATGCCTATCTGCCAAAGCGCACCCCCTATGGAAGCGAAGTGTTGGGAAAAATCCGTGGGTTCCGCAATTTTCTGGAGACGGCAGAGAAAGAGAAACTGGAACTATTGGTGGAGCAGAATCCACAGTATTTTTATGACATACTGCCGTATACCTATGTGCTGGATGTTTCCAAGAAGTGGGTGGAAAAATTTGAGGCCATTGCTACGGAGCCGCCGGACTGGTATGGTGGTCCCCATGCCTCCACCTTTCACCCGGCTGCCTTCCATCACTTTATGAATCATACCATGTCCTCCGCAAGGGCGGCCATGACCTCCCAGCCAAGTTCCAAAGGCGGTGGCGGAGGATTTTCCGGTGGCGGCTTTTCCGGCGGCGGTGCCGGAGGGGGAGGCGGCGGTTCCTGGTAGAGGCTCGTATAGCAGTTCAATCTTGACAGGTTTCCAGGACTATGCTACAATACGAAACAGATTGGGGATATCCCAGGAAGGGGCACACCACCTCGGGTGTGAGTTTCTTGGGGTATTCTTTTTTATCATAAAAAATAAATTGGCACCATCGTGCCAGCATAACGGAGTTGTTGTGCGGCATCTGTGGAGGGCAAGGATAGTTTAGTGAAAGGAGAGATTTCATGATACAGTTGAATGGAGAAGAGAAGACAGGTTATGACGGTGTATCGGTAGAGGAGTTAGTAGAAAGAGAGGGGTTTAGCAAGGCCCGTATCGCCGTGGAGATAAATGGAAAGATTGTGGGCAAAGCGGAGTATTCCACTGTATGCGTTCACAGTGGAGATGTAATTGAAGTGGTGAGTTTTGTTGGCGGAGGCTGATGACTGTTGTGGGCAGAAAGTATCTGCTGACAGGGTATAGTGAAAAAGGATTGTGGAGAAAGAAAAAACAGAAGGAAAGGATTGTTAGAAGATGGAGAAAAAAGAAGATGTGCTGATACTGGGAGGACATGAATTTCATTCCCGTTTTATCCTGGGTTCCGGTAAGTATTCCCTGGAGTTAGTCCGGGCGGCGGTGGAACATGCCGGGGCGCAGATGATTACCCTGGCTCTGCGCCGTGCCAATCAGGACGGCCGTGCCAATATACTGGATTATATTCCGGAGGGGGTTACTTTGCTTCCCAATACCTCTGGCGCCAGGAATGCCGAGGAAGCGGTGCGCATTGCCAGACTTTCCAGAGAAGTGGGCTGTGGGGATTTTGTGAAAATCGAGATTATGCGGGACAGTAAATATCTGTTACCAGATAATTATGAAACAATAAAGGCCACAGAGATTCTGGCGAAAGAGGGATTTGTGGTGATGCCCTATATGTACCCGGATTTGAATGCAGCCAGGGATTTACAGGAAGTCGGAGCGGCTTCTGTTATGCCTCTGGCGGCGCCGATTGGCTCCAATAAGGGACTTTGCACGAAAGAGTTTATCCAGATTCTCATTGATGAAATTGATTTGCCTATTATTGTGGATGCCGGTATCGGCAAGCCTTCCGAGGCCTGTGCCGCCATGGAGATGGGAGCGGCGGCCATTATGGCAAATACAGGTATTGCCACAGCAGGAAATATTCCGGCCATGGCAGAGGCCTTCCGGCTTGCCATTGAGGCGGGACGTCAGGCATATCTGGCCGGGACTGGCCGGGTATTGGAGAGAGGCGGCAGTGCTTCTTCCCCACTGACAGGATATATCCAGGACGGCTCAGAGAAGGAACAGGCATAAGAAAGTGGGTATAAGGAGGAGACCATGAGTATAAATACAGGGGAGACCATTGTAAATGAAAGTATTTTAAGTGATGCCATAAAGGAGGACCAGAAGGAGAACCGCATCGACCACATGACCTATTTGGAGGGCATGGAGGTGTTACACTCCGATGTGGAAAAGACGGTGGTGGAGGCCATGGAAGCCTATGATTACCATCAGTATACGGCGGCGGATGTGACCCGGGCCATATATTCGGAAAATCGCACTCCGAAGGATTTTGCGGCACTGTTATCCCCGGCAGCCCTTCCCTTTCTGGAGGAGATGGCCCAGATGGCTCAGAAGGAAACCAGGAAGCATTTTGGCAATTCCGTAATGATGTTCACGCCGTTATATATTGCCAACTATTGTGAAAATTATTGCATTTACTGTGGCTTTAACTGTCACAATAAAATTCGCCGGGCCAAACTGGATGCGGCGGGAATTGAAAAGGAAATGCAGGAGATTGCCAAAACCGGCCTGCAGGAAATTTTGATTTTGACGGGGGAGAGCCCTAAGATGTCAGATGTAAAATATATTGGAGAAGCCTGCAAGATTGCCCGGAACTATTTTAAGGTCATCGGCCTGGAGGTCTATCCGGCCAATTCGGAGGACTACCGGTACTGGCATGAGTGCGGGGCTGATTACGTCACCGTATTTCAGGAAACCTATAATTCAGACCAGTATGAAAGACTTCATCTGGCAGGCAGAAAACGAATTTTTCCCTACCGCTTAAATTCTCAGGAGAGGGCCTTAAAGGGGGGGATGCGGGGGGTGGGCTTTGCCGCCCTGTTAGGTCTGGATGATTTTCGCAAGGATGCCTTTGCCACCGGTATTCATGCCTATCTGCTCCAGCGTAAATATCCCCATGCAGAGATTGCGTTTTCCTGCCCAAGACTCCGTCCGATTATTAACAATGACCGGATTAATCCCATGGATGTTCACGAGGCCCAGCTTTTGCAGGTGGTTTGTGCTTACCGTCTGCTTCTGCCCTTTGCCTCTATTACTGTGTCTACCAGAGAGTGCGCCAGAGTGCGTGACAATCTGATAAAAATAGCCGTTACTAAAATTTCTGCCGGTGTCAACGTGGGAATCGGCGGCCACAGCGGAGAGGAGGAGGGCGACGGCCAGTTTGAAATTTCCGATGGCAGAGACGTGCAGGAGGTCTACGACGCCATTCTGGCAAACGGTTTACAGCCCGTAATGAATGATTCCATCTATGTATAGAATTGCGGTCACGAACCGACACCTCTGCGAAGGAGATTTTCTGAGCCGGATTCAGAAGCTGGCGCAGGGGACGGAATATGATGCCATCCTTTTACGGGAAAAGGATTTACAGAGAAAGGAATATAAAGCGCTGGCAGAAGAGGTGCTGGCTGTCTGTGAGAAGTATGAAAAAAAATGTATTTTACACACCTTCTGGCAGACAGCAGAAGAGCTTTACCATCCCTGTCTTCATTTGCCTCTTTCCGTGCTGGAAGAGATGCCTTCCAGTAAAAGAGGGAAGTTTTTGGAACTGGGGACCTCCATCCATTCTCTGAAGCAGCTGCGGCAGGCCGAGCAGTATGGCGTTTCTTATGTGACAGCCGGACATATTTTTGCTACTGACTGCAAAAAGGATCTTCCCCCCCGGGGACTGGGTTTCCTGAGAGAAATATGTACTGCCACAAAACTGCCAGTGTATGGCATCGGAGGAATTTCAGAAAAAAATGAGGAACAGGTGATGGCCCAGGGAGCCGCCGGCGTCTGCGTCATGTCGGGATGTATGCGGACATGAGTTAATTTTGTTGACAGGAATAGTCATTTATGGTAAATTATTAAATAAAGAATATTTATGCAGGGGGAAGATAAATGCGAGAAGATTCTGTAGCTGTTATTACAGAGGTAGGAGTAAGATATACTTACCAACAGTTGGAAGCGGAGGTAAAGCGTGTTGGTGCAAATTTGCAGGAGTGCTCTCTCGCAGTCATATTGATGAAAAATGATATGGATTCTATTATATGTTATCTTGCCTGCCTGTCACGGAAAGTGGTGCCGATTTTATTAAATTACGGTATTCATGTCGGGACAGTACAGATGTATCTTTCTAAGTATCAACCCCAATATGTGTTATTATCCTCTAAATTAAAATTTGATTCACAAAATAGTTTTCGAACTCTGGTAAAAGTAGATTCGCGTTGGCTTTTGGAAAGCAGGGACAGAAAACCAGTGAAATTACATAAGGATTTGTGCCTTCTTCTTACCACATCGGGAACATCAGGAATTTCTAAATTAGTTCGTATCAGCAAAGAAAACCTTTTGTCAAACACAAAAAGTATCTGTGAATATTTGGGAATAAATGAATCCGAACGAGCAATTACTACACTGCCACTGAGTTATACGTATGGCTTGTCAGTGCTAAATACCCATCTTTATTCTGGTGCGACAATACTTCTAACCTCCAAAAGTATTTTGCAAAAATCTTTTTGGCAGTTTTTTGAGAAATACCAGGCAACATCGCTATCGGGTGTACCGTATACCTATGAATTATTGGAAAAAAAAGGATTTTTGCATCAGAACTTTCCCTTTCTCAAATGTATGACACAAGCCGGGGGAAAACTGCCGGTGGATTTACAGTTGAAATTTGGGGGGTATGCCTGTAAACATGGGATAAACATGGTTCTAATGTACGGACAGACGGAAGCAACAGCCAGAATAAGTTATTTGCCGCCGGAGGATATACTGAAAAGACCGGGCAGTGTTGGAATCGCTATTCCAGGTGGGAAAATTCGTATTGTTCCCTGTCAGGAGATGGTGCAATCCGGACCAATCACGAAACAACTGAATCAAGTGGGTAAGCAGGACATAGGAGAAATTGTATATGAAGGTGACAATGTCAGTATGGGATATGCGGAATGTTTGGAAGATTTGGAAATGGGTAATCAGAACAGAGGGCTTCTATACACGGGCGATACTGGATATATAAAAGATGGTTATCTGTATATTACAGGTCGGATTGCCCGGTTTGCAAAAATCTATGGACGGCGAATCAATTTACAAGCGCTGTCAGAGATAATTGACAGGGAATATCAAATTAAAAATTATTGTTATGAATATCAGAATAAAATTATTGTGGTATGTGAAAATGCAAAGAAGGAACAGATTCAAAGGTTGTCCGAAGGATTGCCAGATAATACTGGACTGACGGCGCATTGTTTTATATATAAAGAGGTAAAGGAAAGTCCAAGAAATTTTGCAGGAAAACATATGGGGAGAATGTATGAAACAGATTGAGGAAAAGATATATGAACGGATCGTTCAATTTTTAGGTGAAGAAAAAAGGGAAGCATTAACCGGTGAAGAATCTTTACTAGAAGATTTGGATTTTGATTCCATACAGATTATTGAACTGTTTTCTGAAATAGAAGAACAGTTTGGAATTGAATTCAAAGATTATGAGACGTTATTGGAACAGTTGGATTGCATGACTGGCTTTATAGAATATATTGCTGAATTAATAGCAAAGGAAAAACAGTAGGAGGAATGTTTTGAAACATTTACAAATAGCCGAATACGCTTATCAGAATGTACCATTTTATCAGAATCAAATAATGGATATACCAGAAAAATGGGAAGAATATCCGTTAATTAGTAAGGAAATGATGAGGGCAGGAATAAATCTGAATATGGCTCCCCGGTACATGATGGATTACTTGAGCGGAAAACTGGAATATGTTATGACTTCTGGCTCTACGGGACAGTGTATGGAAATTTACTGGTCAAAAATTCATAATCGAAAGTCTTTAATTCCCTTGTGGGAGTTAAGAAGAAAATATTATGGAATTAAGCCGGACGATAGAAGATGTTATTTCTTTACCACTAAAATAATAAATAATCAGGAACAAACAGAGGAAAGGACAGAAAGAGGCCTGGGCTTTTCCAAATTTGATATGTCGGAAAATAGAATTCAGGAGATTTATAGAAAAATAATAGAATTCAAGCCCAAATGGATGATATTACAGCCCAGCATGGGAGCAGTTTTAATGGATATTGGAACCAGGTATGATATGCCGCCAATCTCTTCATTGCAGTATATTGAATTGACTGGTGAGAGAATACCCCCAAAACTGCAGGAAAAAATGAGAGATTTTTTTAGATGTCCAGTGGTAAGTCAATATGGCTGTTATGAGGTAAACAGTATTGCCTATGAATGCCCTTGTGGGCATATGCACATTGTGACAGAAAATGTATATGTGGAAACGTTAAATGAAAGGGGAGAATCTGTAACAGATAAAAAGGGGGAAATTTATCTTACTTCTTTGCATAACAGGGTTATGCCTTTTGTCCGATACGGCATTGGAGATATAGGGATATTACATAAAAATCATTCCTGTCCCTGTGGTAACGGGGCTCCCATAATTGAACTGGCTTCTGCCCGGGATAATGATTTTATCTATAATGAGGATGGAAGCAGACTTCATGCAGATATTTTTGCTAACGGAATTGAAAAGGTAAACTTAATCCAGGAGGGAAGTATTGTCCAGTATCAGATAGTACAAACTGACTACTCTGATTTTGAGATATATTTGGTAGTTGATGAGGAGGAAAATAAGAAGGAGATTGCGGGCTTATTGAAAGAAATGTTAGGAATCTTTACACAGAATCGTAATTTTCATTTTTACTTCTGCCATCATCTTGTACCAAGTGAAAAAACAGGAAAAATGGCATGGTTTACGTCAAAAGTAAAGGAAGGAGAAAAAATATGGTAAGAAAAATAGTTGTGTTTGTAACAGCGGTTTCACTTGTTTTTTATTATTCTCATGCGGGGATTGTTACGGATTCCTACGCAAAACCGAGGAAAGTAGCGACAATCCCACAGGAAAAGAATTATATCATAGGAACAAAAACAGTAAAACCTTTAGCTGGCTTTGAAAAACAATATGAAGATTCGGGAGAGATCAACAGGTACAGCCAGGGGAAGATGAAAGAAAATGAAATGCTGGCAGTGAAATTGACAGAAGGAGAGGCGAACGAATTAAAAAATGACGGAGATGTACTGTTTGTAGAAGAAGATCGGTATGTAGAGGGGAGTAAATACCACGAG
Source organism: Lachnospiraceae bacterium (assembly GCA_022510605.1). Classification (GTDB taxonomy): domain Bacteria; phylum Bacillota; class Clostridia; order Lachnospirales; family Lachnospiraceae; genus Eubacterium_F. Next base: position 10,710 of record JAFLTB010000019.1, on the reverse strand, counting down.
AAGAAAGTAAACAAATACAAGAAAAATAAAAGCGGCACCGAATGGAATATCCGTATGATTAAGGCGACTGGAAAAAAGGCAAAAAGTAAGAAAGAAAAAGTAAAAATAGCAGTGATTGATTCTGGCGTAGATTATGGAAATGATATTGAACTGGCAGGTACAATTACGTTAGTGCCCGGGGAAGAGGAGATGTCACCTTTGTTTATGGATGGAAGTGGACATGGGAATGGCGTGGCAGGATTGATTGCTGCAGAAGACAATGGAGAAGGAATTACAGGGATTAATCCGAATGTAGAATTATACTCAATACGTGTACTGGATGATAATAACCGGGCTCCGGTGAGTCGGGTGATTGAAGGGATTTACATGGCAATGGATAAAGGTGTCAATATTATTAATATGAGTTTTGGAATGGATATATATTCAGAGGCTTTGGAAAAAGCCATTCAGGATGCAGCGGACGCCGGAATCATGATTGTTGCATCCGCAGGTAACACAGGAGAGAGAGGAGTTCAATACCCGGCGGCCTATGAGGAAGTGATGGCAGTAGGGTCTGTGGATAAAATGGGCGAAGCGGCACAAAGTAGTGCCAGAGGGCCGGAGATTGAGATTGTGGCGCCTGGAGAACTGGTTCGGACAACCGGCACATTCGGTAACCAGTTAGTAACGTCAGGAACCAGTCTTGCAGCACCACAGGTTAGTGCAATCGCTTCATTGATCTGGCAGAAGGATTTGGGCATGTCAGCAAACTTTGTACGGTGGGTGATAAACGAAGGTGCAAACTCTTATGGGGAAAAAGAAGCATATGGAAACGGATTAATTGATGCTGAATATATCCTGACAAATTACCATGAATTAAAAGCCAGATATGAGAAAGGAAAAGTTGAGGGTGGTGATGTAAAAAATGAGAGTGAAGTCATTGCCTTTGAAGACACAGGATGTGTTGAAGGAAGTTGGGAGATGACGAAACATGGAGATATGGTAGGAAGTGATTATGCGAATGTAAAGGCGGGAGCACGTTTTCCTGACAAGACTTCTTTTGTCGATACATATGGAAAGTATATGTTTGCGAAAATATCACATAATCCCTGGTGGCATGGCACATATCAGCAGTCCAATAATTATGTGGCAGCTTATATCTATGCGACTAATATGGCAAACGCAATAGGGCAAGGGAAGATGCCTCATGATGCTCCTATACCATCCGGATGCACTTATGCTACGGATATGCTTTCGGATGTCAATGCAATTGGTAATGTTGTGGGATGGAAACATTCAGAAGTATTAAATGGGAAAGAACCTACGGCAGGGAGAAGGCGTGCTTTTGTATGGGGAATGGGAATCCATACATTGGCAGATACATATGCACATAGTGCTTATGTACATGATAGCAGCGGCTGGCATCATCTGGCTCATGAGGATGGGAAGGGATATGATGTGGCAGATGATCCTGAGAAATATAAGCCCAGATTTGACAATGCCAAAGCAGCAGTGAAAAAATCTCTGGATGTATATAATAATAAGTATACTGGTGGTACATATAATGAATTCAGTACGGTGATGGGACAGTATGTCTACAAGTTGAGAAATATAAGTGCTTATATAACAACTGTGGCAGGTTCTGTGGCGGCACAGCCATATGCGGCATATAATTATAATGTAAGTACTAAATAGCAGGAGGGACAGGAATGAAAATAAAAAAATATCAAATAGTTGGATTTTTGCTGGTTGTAAGTAGTTTATTGATGGTGCTCAACACCCAGATAAAGGGGCATTCCACTTCAACTGACATAAAAAAAGATTTGTATCAGCAGGAGGAAAAAAGCAGTAAGGTCGTGGTTACCCAAAAAAATGTCGTTATTAAAAAAAGAACCTATCGCTATGTTGAATATGAAAAGATTCGTCCGGGCGTGATACGATTGAGATACATAGTACCACAGGATAAGGTTCTTGTGATACCATCGGAACTGGATGGCTATAAAGTAGAGGAACTGGGAAAAGATACAGAATCCGATATAGAGGGAAAATATGTAAATATAACCAGAGGCAAAAAAGTGAAAAAAGTAGTTATCGGCAAAGGAGTCCGGACCATTAAGGATCATGCCTTCTATTCAATGGATGTGTCAGAGGTGATATTGCCAAAATCGTTGAGATACATTGGAGATTTTGCATTTAGTGGTGATAACTGCACATTACAAAAAATAAATCTGGATTGGGTAGAAGAAATTGGGTATGGGGCATTTTACGACTGCCAGAATCTGAAAAAAATTCGGTTACAGAATGAAAAGGTTGTTGTTGGACCAGATGCGTTCGGTGCATGCAGTCATCTGAAAGAAATAAAATTACCCAAAAAGATGAAAGGACGTTTGGAAGGTAGCTGTTTTGCGGGAACAGGTATAAAGGAAATTAAATGGCCCCGCATTGCCGGCCGTGTTGAAAAATGCATTGAATCATCTGTATTTGCGGATTGCAGAAATCTTAAAAAGGTAGAATTCCCTAAAAACCAGAAACATATTTACATTGGACACAATATGTTTATCGGGTGCGGAAAACTCCATAAACTTGTATTTCCGAAAGGAACAGGGCTGGTGACATACCAGAGTACTCCATGTGCAGAGAATTATGCGAAAAGTGTTACTACATTGGAGTTTCAGGATGCTAATACAAGTGTACGGGGAAATAAATACCGTGCCAGGAACGGAAAATGGAAATATGATTTTATCACGGTAAACAAAATAATTGCCCCAAAAAATTCGAAAGCAGCCCGTTATGCAAAGAAGGCCATATGCATTAAAAAATTTACGAAAAAAGGGTTAAAAATATTAAAAGAGGATGATGGTACGGAGAATTATAATCCCATAGAGGATACGAAAGCCACGGCATATCGGATTCAGATATTTGAAAAGGGAAAAGTGAAGTTGTTGGAGACATAGGGTAAGGTATAAACTTAGAAGGAGTTTGTTTACCTTGTAAGATTGCTGTAAGCTGGAAAAAGGGGCAAGCATTAGTGTCTATGTAATGGTAGTAGAGGGTTATAGTGCAAGTCAACAATTTGGGGATTACAGTTATAGTCCAAGTGCTGGTACAAAATAGTATTATTATATATTGTATGATGGAAGAGTATTAGGAAAATATGGAGATTCATTAATATTATTATTTTTATTGAAATATTGACAGCATGTGGGAAAAGGAAAGGATAGAACAAAATCAAACAGGTGATGCAGTGACAACTCAAGCAGTGACAGAAAATGGGATGCAGACACCACCAGTCTCGACGACAGTTATGCCAGTAAACGGAGTATACAGTCTCAGGAATCTTGTTATTGAAGGGGTAAAATATTTATACATTGAATATGAAATGAGGGGGAACGATTCTATCCGTCTGCGCTCTTTGGTATTAGAGGAAAAAAATTTAATTATTCCTTTAAGGATACAGGGATACCGGATAGTAGAAGTGGGAGCAAGACGGCAGGAAGATTCCCCGGGACAGGACAGCGGTCATGCGCTCTGTGCAAAATATAAGGAAGAAAGTTGATAGAAAATAAACTTGCAAACATGAAAAACGAAAGGAAAAGTAATGCAGATTCATACACCTATTATAGAAAGCACAGTGATGGCTTCCATTAGTCAGATGATAGTACCGGAGGAGATGTATCAGACGGGATGGATATATAATTTCTTCTGTAATGTAACAATGGATAAAAAGGCAGGTGTTTTTTCGTTTGAGGATTATCGTATGTTTTGGGAATATGGTATCCTGTTAAAACGTTACTTTGAATATCCCTGGAGAGAATATACAACAATGCAGCAGATATATGATTTTCTTACAGGATATTTGGATAAAAAATATTATGTTGTCAATTATTTAGAGAATTTTACTTTTCGAGGAGAGGCTTTCAAGCCGTACCTGCTTTTGTATGATTATGATAAAGAAGGTCATATTATTAAATTTTGTTGTTGGAATGATAAGGATAAAGTACGTTATTATCAGACGGAATTTGCAGAGTATTATGATAAAATTTTAATGCCACAAAAATCCGAAGCAAATCTCCGTTTCGATATGCTTTTCATGAGAGGGGAGTTCGAGAAACAATGGGATTTGGAAATAATTAAGGGGAATTTTGAAAGAGCAGAAATCAGCAACTGGAAAGCTGGATTTTTTATAAACAGAATGAATGAGGAACAACAAAAACATTCTCTATGTGTGTTACAGGAGTGGAGGGACGTATTTTTGGAACGACTGGCTTTTATGAAGAGGAAGGGAATGTTGAAGAATGATGAAATAATAAAAAAGGTGCTGGAATTAAAAGGAAAGCAAGAAAATAGTTCCAATTTAAAAAGGAATCTGAAAGATATGATAAGAACTTATAATCATCTGTGCCTTTGGTTTATTACATCCATTAAATCATAATGTAAAACGATGGAAAGGACTATACAGGAATGCAGAAAATATTAAAAAATGTAGAACCCTCTATACGGACGTATCTGGGAGATGCTTTTTGTTTTAGTGTGATTGATGATTTGGCTTTTGGGTCCGGCTGGATATATGATAAATATATAAGACTGGAATATACACCAGAGGATGGTCACATAAAATATGCGGACTATGACTATTATGATTTTATTCCAGGAGAGGGAGTATTTATTAAATCCTTTACACAAATTCCCATTGGTGCATGTTCCCAGGAATATATTTGTGATGTGGTTATACAGATGTTAGAGAATGGAGAATATTTTTTTGCGTTATGGGATGAAAACGTTGTTTTTAGTTATCTTACGGGAGAGGAGTATACGGGGATTTATGAGCATGGATGCTTTATTTACGGATATGACAGTGGGAGAAAGATGTTTTATTCACAGGGATATGTGACAAGTGAAAAATGGGAAAGGTTTACGGTTCCCTTTGATGTATTTTATCAGGCACTATCATATTTCCCGGAAAAAGGAGAAATAGCTTTTATTGGTTATAAAGTGGTAGAAAATTACAAATGGGAATTTGATTTTGACAAAATGAAAACAGCAATGTGTGAGTTCCTGCAAGAAACTGTTTGCAATAAAATATACAACATAAAAGCGGAAGAAATATTTTTTGAGATGATGCTGACAAAGGAGTATTTGCATTATCCATCTCTGTATTGCATGTTTGAACATAAGAAAATTATGGGGAAGCGTCTTAATTTTTTAATGCAAAATCATTTTATAAAGGAGAATAGTCAATTTATCAATCAAGTTCATCATCTTGAAAAAAACTTCCGTAGTATCTTGATTACTGGAATTGAATACAATCGAAAGAAAACGGAGTATCTGAAACAAACCCTGTATAAAATGGCAGTGGAAGCCATAAAAGAGGAACGGTCTTTTATGGAAAGGCTTAAAAAAGAATTTACATAAAAACATAAAAATTCACAAAAAAAGTATTTACAAATAAAATGCTATATGCTAAAATAGCCACAATAAAATAATATGTTCATCTGAGAAGGGGGAATAAGGATGATAAAAGTCATGCAAAGAGTTATTATATTCGTATTAATTCCAGTTTTTTCGTTTTGGTTTCTAAATCAGGAAAGTAAGGCCTTTGTATATCGCAGAGCGAATCCTTCATGTTCAAAATGTGCTGAAACAATAAAATATGACACGTCCTATTCAAAGGATGAAATGGGTTATTACAGGCAGTATGGGATTAAATTTTGTACAACACATAAAAATGCCATTAGTTCTGCAGCTGTTTTTTATAAACGCGGATATACGGACTATAATTGTCTGGCATATGCGTTAAAAAAGAATTTCGTCAACTCATGGGACTGGCCACAGGAATGGGGTAACAAAGCATCTCTTACGGACGTAAAAGCCTATCTAAGTAAAAACGGATATACTTATTTTTTTGAACCTTCTAATTATTTACGTGCAAGTGGTGATATTATTTATATATATGGTACAGATAGCAGCAATGTTTTACATTTTGCCAGGCACACGACGCTTGGCGGAAATGCGTTAAGTGGTGTTGCTATTATATCAAAGTGGGGGGCTGGTTCACTATATACCAACACCAACTATTCACCATTCACTTCAGCCTATGGCTCTCTGCTTGGTGTATGTTCGACTTCATATGTCCATAGTACGAAGTAATTATGAAACATAAAAAATCTGAAACATAAAATAATATAAGTTAGGAGGTAATTCATATGAAAAAGAAAGGTATTTTTATTACAGGAGGTATTCTGATTGTAGCGATAGTCGCTGTTTCCCTTGTGATTGGGCTAAACAGAGAATCAACAGTATCCATGGCAGAGCAGGTGGAGGATAAATTTGCATTACTGGATTCTGAGTTAGAAACGGATCCCCTCTTGATGGCACAGTCAAATCCATATCTGTACCGGGAGACAGAGGCCTACAAGTCATTAGTCTCTCTTGGAATGGAGGCGGTTCCTGTTATTGTAGAAGCGATGAATGAGGATACAGTACCCGGTGGTTTGCAGCAATATCTGGCAGTCATTGCGCTGGAAGAAATTACAGGAACAAAAATTCTGGAGAATTCCAATGATGGAGCGGTAAATGGTGAAGAATGCTGGCAGGTATGGAAAAAAGAAGTTGCCAATGTAGACCAGGAACTGGCGGCCATCATAAAATCTGATAAAACGGATACCGTGAAAAAAAAAGAAATTAAAAATTATGGTATATTTGCGGAAAACTATTTAGAGCAGGCGGTGTCAGAGGGAATCATGGACAAAGAAGAGACTGCAAAATATGAAACGGATATAGTGTTAGAGGCAAAGGACAGTGAACTTTGCGAAGAAACCATTCAAGGTTGTAAAAAATGAATCAATCCGGAATTGGATAAATACTTTTCTCCAGCCCTTGCATAACAGCCGTTTTTGTGTTAAAATTGCGGTTGCGATAAAGAACAAAAAGGGGTGTTGAAAATGCCAATCAAGATTCAGGATTCTCTGCCGGCGCAAAAGACGCTGGAGGGCGAAAATATATTTGTTATGACAGAATACCGTGCCATGCATCAGGACATCCGTCCCCTGCATGTGCTGGTACTGAATCTGATGCCGGCCAAGATTGAGACGGAGACCCAGCTTCTGCGTAAATTATCCAATACACCTTTGCAGGTGGAAGTGGAATTTATGCAGACTGCCAGTTATCAGCCGCGTCATGTGGAGGCCAGTCATCTGGACACTTTCTATACCGTATTTGATGAGGTAAAGAACCGGAATTTTGACGGTATGATTATTACAGGGGCACCTCTTGACCATAAAAAATTTGAAGATGTGAGTTACTGGCCGGAATTGTGCCAGATTATGGAATGGAGCCGAACCCATGTTCACTGTACTCTTCACATGTGCTGGGGCACCTATGCTGCCCTGTACTATCACTATGGGATTGACAAGGTGAATTTGGAGAAAAAGCTGTCCGGGGTGTACGAGCACCATGTGATGAAGAAAAATTCCCCTTTGTTCCGGGGCTTTGATGATGTGTTTTATGCGCCGCAATCCCGGGCAATGACAGTGCCCAGGGAAGAGATTGAGAAGGTACCGGAACTGGAACTTCTGGCCTGTTCCGATGAGGCAGGAGTTACCATAGTAAAAACCAGGGACAGCCGGCAGTTTTTCATTACCTGTCACCCGGAATATGATAGCGATACGCTGGCTAGGGAATATTTCCGGGATAAAAAGAAAGGGATGAATCCTGATTTGCCAGTCAATTATTTTCCGGGGAATGACCCAGAACGACCTCCAGTGGTAAGATGGCGTTCTGCCGGGCAGTTATTATATAGCAACTGGCTGAATTATTATGTGTACCAAAGTACGCCATACGATGTGAAGCAGATTGCAGGCGAAAATAATGAGGATAAGTAAAATTTCACAAAAATATCTGTAGAAAGAGTGTCTTTTTTGACATTCTTTCTTGTTTTTTTTATAGGAGAATGTTATAATTGATACTAATATAGAGATTTATCTACAAGTATTGTCGAACATAAAGGAAAAGGAGTGAAAAATTTGAGAAAATCGATTGGACTGAAAATTCTAATTCCGTTTTGTATTGTTGCTGTGGTTTGTGGCATCTGCTCCGGACTGATTTATTCAAGAATTACCCGGATGAATCAGGTTACCACGGAACTCAGTGATAATTATATGACGATTATGAAGCAGACAGACAGCATTAATACCAATTTTGTTGTCTTAAAGCAGTTACTGGTATCATATAACACCAGTGTGGATGATGAGGAAGTAAAGGCATTAAAAGAAGAAATTACTGCGGTTCAGGGAGAAATTTCTAACAGTCTGACTGCGATAGAGACATGCAGTACCAATGCGGCAGGACGGGAACAATGCCAGGCGCTGGCGGCGGCCTATGATGATTTGAATAAAGTGATAAATGAGGTCATTGAACAGATTGACAGTTATGAAATCATGGGCTTGAAAGCGATGAATGAGTATATCGGGGATGCCTATGATATATTTGAAGAAAAGATTAATACAATGCAGGAATTTAATAAAACACAGATTGAGTCTGCACAGGCAGCACTGACCTCCGCAGGCAGGCAGAGTACAATGGCTTTTATAGTGCTTATTATTATGTTAGTGCTTTCCATCGCCATCTGCATTTTCATGGTAATGTTCACGGTACTGCGCCCTACCAGGCATGCCATCCGCAAACTGGATTCCATTGTCGAGAGCATTGAAAATGACAAGGGTGATTTGACAACACAGCTTCCTGTTAATACAAAGGATGAAATCGGAACGCTGGTACTAGGCATCAATAAATTTATTGAACTGCTGAAAAAAATTATTACAGAGATTAAAATTGATGCGGCGGAACTGCAGACCAATATGAATACAGTGTATGGTGGAGTACATACCTCAAATACAGATATTAACATGGTGTCGGAAACGATGAATAAGTTTTCCGATGGAATGGAGGAAGTGGCCAGGCATACAGAAAATCTGAAGCAGCAGGCAGATACAATATATCAGACGATGGAGGATATTGCCGGACAGGTCGGCGGCGGTTCGGATCTTGCCAAGGAAATTAAAGGCCGTGCCGATACTCTTCGCTTGAATGGACAGGAAAGACGTAAACTTACCGGTGAGATGGCAGCGGATATTAATGCTCTGTTGCAGAGTTCTCTGGAGAAAAGTAAGGATGTAGAAAAAATTAATGCGTTGACGGATGATATTCTCGAAATATCATCCCAGACGAATCTTCTTGCCCTGAATGCTTCCATTGAGGCGGCCAGAGCGGGAGAGGTGGGCCGCGGTTTTGCGGTGGTAGCAGATGAAATCCGCCAGTTGGCAGATTCCAGCCGGGAGACAGCCAATAATATTCAGGGAATCAGCCGTGAGGTTACCTCCTCGGTAGAAGAACTGGCATCTAATGCGAACAAGATGTTAGCATTTATTAAAGATGAAGTATTGCCGGATTATGAAAACCTGGTAAATACGGGCAATCAGTACAGTGATGATGCCAGACGTGTCAATGAAATCATACTGCAATTTGCCGACAGTGCTACTGAGTTGAAAAGTACCATGAAAGATATAACAGGGCTGATTCGTGGAATTTATGAGACGGTTCATGACAATTCTTCACAAATAACCGGTGTTTCCGATTCGGTAGAAGCCCTGAAGGATAATATATCCGATATTCAGTCCAGTATTGAAACCACAGAGGATGTATCCAAACGTCTGGATTCTGAGGTGGCTAAATTTGTGACTGAGGGAAACATGATTGAATGAGCGGGGAGACAGAATCAGTCAGGATAAAGTGATATACCCTGTGTAATAGAAAAACGGAGCAGTTCCTAAAGAGAACTGCTCCATTTTTGTAGTAAATTTTATTTTTCTACCTCTGCCATTTTCATAGCGCGAACCTTGGTAGACAGACCGAACAGGTTAATAAATCCTTCTGCATCGTGATGGTCATACAAATCACCCGTGGTAAAGGAGGCGATGCTCTCGTTATACAGACTGTATGGAGAGGTGGTGCCCGCTTTGATGATATTTCCTTTGTAAAGTTTGAACTTCACTTCGCCGGTGACATATTTCTGTGTAGATTCGATGAAAGCCTGGACAGCCTCACGAAGAGGTGAGAACCATTTACCTTCATAGCAAATCTGAGCCAGTTTGTTGCCCATATCCATTTTTACAGTGGTGGTGTCCCGGTCCAGAATCAATTCTTCCAACTGCTGGTGTGCTTCATAGAGAATCGTTCCGCCAGGAGTTTCATAGACACCGCGGGATTTCATACCTACTACACGGTTTTCTACAATATCTACAATTCCGATACCGTGCCTGCCGCCCAGCTCGTTCAGGGTGCGGATGATGTCAGCAACTTTCATTTCCTTGCCGTTGACACTCTTTGGCACACCGGCCTCAAAGGTCATAGTTACATATTCCCCTTCCTCTGGTGCTTTTTCCGGTGTGGTACCAAGTACCAGAAGATGGTCAAAGTTCGGCTCATTGCCAGGTTCTTCCAACTCCAGTCCCTCATGGCTGATATGCCAGAGGTTGCGGTCACGGCTGTAACTGCTGTCGGCAGAGAATGGAAGGTCAATGCCATGGGCTTTGCAGTATTCAATCTCAGATTCACGGGAATCCATCGTCCATTTATCGCTCCGCCATGCGGCAATAATTTTCAAATCCGGTGCCAGAGCTTTAATACCGAGTTCAAAACGAATCTGGTCATTTCCCTTACCGGTAGCGCCGTGGC
>JAFLTB010000018.1:23906-40922 GCA_022510605.1 Lachnospiraceae bacterium | reverse complement strand
TTAAAAAAGGTGATACCGTTCGCGTTATTGCCGGTGTAGATAAAGGCAAGGAAGGCAAAGTCCTTGAGGTGAAAAATGGCAAGGTAAAGGTGGAAGGCGTGAACCGTGTAAAGAAGCACGTAAAGCCGAACCAGGCCAACACCAGAGGCGGTATCATAGAGGAAGAAGCATTTTTTGATGTTTCTAACGTAATGTACGTGGTAGATGGTAAAGTAACAAGAATCGGCTTCAAGCAGGAAGACGGTAAGAATAAAGTGCGTTATGCCAAAAAAACAGGCGCTGTTATTGACTAATAAAGAGAGGAGGTACTGTTCAGAATGGCAAGATTAAAAGAAACCTATTCAAATGAAATCGTTGATAAAATGATGAAGAAATTTGGATATAAAAATGTTATGCAGGTACCAAAGCTCGAGAAGATTATTATCAATATGGGCGTTGGCGAAGCAAAAGAAAATTCCAAAGTATTAGACTCCGCAATCAGTGACCTTGAGACTATTTCGGGTCAGAAAGCGGTTGTTACCAAGGCAAAAAAATCGGTGGCTAACTTCCGGCTTCGTGAGGGACAGCCGATTGGATGCAAAGTTACTCTCCGCGGTAAGAAAATGTATGAGTTTGCAGACCGTCTGATTAACCTTGCACTGCCTCGGGTACGTGACTTCCGTGGTGTGAATCCGAATGCTTTTGATGGGCGTGGAAATTATGCTCTCGGAATCAAGGAGCAGTTGATTTTCCCGGAAATCGAGTATGATAAGGTAGACAAAGTAAGAGGTATGGACGTTATCTTTGTTACAACGGCTCATACAGATGAAGAAGCACGTGAACTCTTGGCACAGTTTGGTATGCCGTTTAAGAAATAGTTAGGAGGTAATTTCATGGCTAAGAAGTCTATGAAGGTTAAGCAGCAGAGAAAAGCGAAATTCTCTACCAGAGAATACAGCCGCTGCAAAATTTGTGGTCGTCCACATGGGTATCTGAGAAAATACGGAATCTGTAGAATCTGCTTCCGTGAGTTAGCTTATAAAGGCCAGATTCCTGGCGTGAGAAAAGCCAGCTGGTAAAGGAGGAAAACGATATGACAATGAGCGATCCAATTGCAGATATGCTTACAAGAATCCGTAATGCGAATACTGCAAAACATGATACAGTGGATATTCCTGCCTCCAAAATGAAGATTTCCATTGCAGAAATTCTTTTGAAGGAAGGATATATCAAAAATTTTGAAGTGGTTGAAGTTGATGGTTTCAAATCCATCCACATCACAATGAAATATGGCAAGGACAAGAACGAGAAGATTATTTCCGGCTTGAAACGAATTTCCAAACCGGGTCTTCGGGTATACGCAGGCACCGAGGAACTGCCGAAGGTGTTAGGCGGTCTTGGAATCGCCATCATTTCCACTAATAAGGGTGTGCTGACTGATAAGGAGGCACGCAAGCAGAATGTTGGCGGAGAAGTGCTGGCATTCGTATGGTAATAGCGAGCATGTTCATGAGGCAGCTTTGCTGCCGAATGGAATGAATAGAAACATGAAAACTCTAAAAATTTACAGGAGGTACCGGCATGTCACGAATTGGAAGAATGCCTATCGCGATACCTGCAGGCGTAACTGTGGATATTGCAGAAAATAATCAGGTGACGGTAAAAGGTCCAAAGGGCACACTGGAGAGAGTGCTGCCTGCAGAGATGACCATTACAAAAGAGGGTGAGGAAATCAAAGTAACCCGCCCGAATGATTTGAAGAAAATGAAATCCCTTCACGGGCTCACAAGAACACTGATTAACAACATGATTATCGGTGTGACAGACGGATTTGAAAAAAGACTGGAAGTAAACGGTGTTGGTTACCGTGCGGTAAAGCAGGGTAAGAAACTGGTTCTCTCCCTGGGGTATTCCCATCCGGTAGAGATGGAAGACCCGGAGGGCGTAGAGGTTACACTGGACGGACAGAACATTATTATCGTTAAGGGAATTGACAAAGAAAAGGTTGGCCAATATGCCGCTGAGATTAGGGAAAAGAGAAAACCAGAGCCATATAAAGGCAAGGGTATCAAATATGTTGATGAAGTAATCAGGCGTAAAGTTGGTAAGACTGGTAAAAAGTAGAAAGGAGTAAATAAGAATGATAAAAAAAGCAAATAGAAGCGAAGTCCGCGTAAAAAAACATAGAAGAATTCGCAGCCGTTTGTCTGGTACTCCTGAAAAACCACGTCTGGCTGTGTTCCGCAGCAACAATCACATGTACGCACAGGTGATTGATGATGTTGCAGGAAATACCATCGTTTCTGCCTCCACTCTTCAAAGTGATGTAAAAGAGGGCTTGGAAAAGACAAACAATATAGATGCCGCAGCGAAGCTTGGCGGAGTTATTGCTAAGAAAGCGCTGGACAATGGCATTGAGACTGTTGTATTTGACCGTGGCGGTTATATTTATCAGGGTAAGGTAAAAGCATTAGCAGACGCAGCCAGAGAAGCTGGTCTGAAATTCTAAGCAAGGAGGAAAATTCATGAAACGTGAGATTATTGATGCGAGTCAGTTTGAGTTAGAAGATAAAGTAGTGTCGATCAAGCGTGTAACCAAGGTTGTTAAAGGTGGCCGTAATTTTCGTTTTACCGCTTTGGTGGTAGTAGGAGACGGCAACGGACATGTTGGTGCAGGCCTGGGTAAGGCAATGGAAATTCCGGAAGCGATTCGCAAGGGTAAAGAGGATGCAATGAAGAAACTCATTGAAGTGCCTCTGGATGAGAATAAGAGCATTCCCCATGATTTCATTGGTAAATTTGGAAGTGCATCTGTATTGATGAAAAGGTCTCAGGAAGGTACCGGTATCATCGCCGGAGGCCCTGCCCGTGCAGTCCTTGAGCTGGCTGGATTTAAAAATATCCGTACGAAGTCTCTGGGTTCCCGTAATAAGCAAAACGTTGTACTGGCTACAATGGAGGGCTTAAAGAACCTAAAGACTCCGGAGGAGATAGCAAAACTTCGCGGCATTTCCGTAGAAGAAGTTTTGGGCTAGGAGGTGCAGAGAAATGGCAGATAAGTTAAAGATTACATTGGTGAAATCCACAATTGGATCGATTCCAAAGCATAGAAAAACTGTAGAAGCTCTCGGCCTTAGAAAGCTGAACAAGACAGTCGAAATGCCGGATAATGCCGCTGTGAGAGGAATGGTACAGCAGGTAAGGCATTTAGTAAAGGTTGAGGAAATCTAGTCAAGGAGGTGCAGAGAATGAATTTATCAGAATTGAAACCGGCAGAAGGCTCGAAACAAAGCAATGCGTTTCGCAGGGGCCGTGGGCACGGTTCAGGAAATGGTAAAACTGCCGGCAAGGGACATAAAGGCCAGAAGGCCCGTTCCGGTGCCAAGGCCCCAGGCTTTGAGGGCGGACAGTTGCCATTGTATAGAAGATTACCAAAAAGAGGGTTTACAAACATCAACAGCAAAGACATCGTCGGTGTGGGCGTCAGTCGCCTGAATGTATTTGAGGATGGTGCCGAAGTTACCGTGGCAGCCCTCGTAGAAAAAGGAATTGTACGAAATCCAAAAGATGGAGTAAAGATTCTTGGGAATGGAGAATTAACCAAAAAGCTTGATGTGAAGGTAAATGCTTACAGTGCAAGCGCTGCTGAAAAAATTCAGGCTGCAGGTGGAAAAGCAGAGGTGATTTAATGTTAACAACCATTCAAAATGCTTTAAAAACGAAAGAGATCCGCATGAAACTGCTGTATGTGCTGATGGCGCTTATTGTTGTGCGAGTTGGCTGTAATATTCCGATTCCTGGTGTAAACAGCAGAGTTATGGAGGAATTGTTTGCCAGTAACCAGTCGTTGGGCTTTCTGGATGTCATGACCGGCGGTTCCTTTTCAAGGATGTCCATCTTTGCCTTGAACATTACGCCGTACATTACAGCGTCCATTATTTTCCAGCTCCTTACCATTGCCATTCCGCGTCTGGAGGAGATGCAGAAGGATGGCGAGGACGGACGGAAAAAAATCAACGAGTATACAAGATATCTTTCCATTGCTCTGGCAATCATTGAGGGTGTTGCCATGATTATCGGTTTCCGTAATCAGGAACTGTTTGTGGATGGCGGGTACACCTCCATGATTGTTGCCGTGGCAGCGCTGACTGCCGGCGCCGCATTCCTTATGTGGTTAGGAGAGCAGATTACGGAAAAGGGTGTGGGAAATGGTATTTCCATTATCCTGTTAATTAACATTGTAGCCCGGATACCATCGGACCTGGCCAATCTTTATGACACCTATATCAAAGGTGCCCTCGATAACAGCAATGTCACGAATGCCATTGTAGCAACCGTGATTATTCTGGGTGTTATCATCGCCATGTTTGTATTCATTGTATTTTTGCAGGATGGTGAGAGAAGGATTCCGGTACAGTATGCCAAGAAAATTCAGGGAAGAAAAGTAACGGGCGGCCAGTCCAGCCACATTCCTCTGAAGGTAAATACCGCAGGCGTTATTCCGGTTATCTTTGCCAGTTCCATGATGTCACTGCCGGTTGTCATTGCCAGCTTTGCCGGCATTCAGCCAGCGACAGGACCGAATGCAACGATATTCCAGAAGTTTCTGACACTTTGCAGCCAGAGTGAATGGTTCAAAATGGGCAGCTGGGGTGAGTTCAAATACACATTGGGAGTAGTAATCTATATTGCATTGATTATTTTCTTTGCGTATTTTTACACCTCTGTTACCTTTAATCCACTTGAGATTTCCAACAATATGAAAAAGCAGGGTGGATTTATTCCGGGTATTCGTCCGGGTAAGCCAACCACCGAGTATCTTACTACGGTGCTCAACAGCATCATTTTGATAGGAGCAATCGGAATGATTATTGTATGCGTACTGCCAATTTTCTTCTCCGGTGCTTTCGGCGCAGATGTTTCCTTTAGTGGAACCTCGCTGATTATCGTAGTTGGTGTCGTAATTGAGACATTAAAACAGTTGGAGTCTCTGGTAATTGTTCGCCATTATAAGGGCTTTTTGGGGAACTAAACCGAAACCAGGATTCTGGAAAAATACTTTATGTGAAAAAGTGACGACCCTCAGCTGGAACGGGTTTCTGGCTGAAGGTCGCTTACCTGTTCTTGAGGAAGATTATAAAAGACTTTGAAAAAATTATGGAGGTTGCCATGAAAATAGTTATGTTAGGTGCGCCGGGAGCCGGCAAAGGTACACAGGCGAAAATGATTTCTGAAAAATATGGAATCCCTCACATCTCCACCGGAGATATTTTTCGTGCCAATATTAAAGAAAACACGGATTTGGGTAAAAAAGCAAAGGAATACATGGATAAAGGCCTGCTGGTGCCAGATGAACTGGTAGTAGATCTGGTGGTAGACCGTCTGGCTCAGGATGACGCCAAAAAGGGATATGTACTGGATGGTTTTCCGAGAACGATTCCACAGGCAGAAGCACTGGATGAGGCGCTGGCAAAAATCGGTGAGAAGTTAGACTATGCCATTGATGTGGATGTGCCGGATGAAAATATTATAAACAGAATGTCAGGCAGACGTGCATGTGTTTCCTGTGGCGGAACATATCATATTAAATATAATCCGACAAAGAAAGAGGGGATTTGCGATGCCTGTGGCGGCGAGCTGATCCTTCGTGATGATGACAAGCCGGAAACGGTAACCAAGCGTCTGAATGTTTATCATGAGCAGACTCAGCCATTGATTGACTATTATACAAAGGCTGGCATTTTGAAGGAAGTGGATGGAACAGTAGATTTGGACGCCGTGTTTGAGGCAATCGTGAAAATCCTTGGATGAATGGAGGCCCTGACATGGCAGTTACAATAAAATCCCAGCGTGAGATTGAGTTGATGCGGGATGCCGGAAAGATACTGGCTGAGGTTCACAACCGCTTGGAGGAAATCATTGAACCGGGCATCACTACGCTGGAGATTGACCGAAGAGGAGAAGAAATGATACGGAAGGCCGGCTGTATTCCTTCGTTTAAGGGATATGAAGGCTATCCGGCATCCATCTGTGTCTCTGTCAACGATGAAGTGGTGCATGGCATCCCAAACAAAAAGCATCGCCTGTTTGAAGGGGATATTGTAAGCCTGGATGCCGGTGTAATTTACAAGGATTATCAATCCGATGCTGCCAGAACCTATGGTGTGGGAAGCATTGACGCCGAGACAAAGCGGCTGATCGATGTAACGAAGGAGAGTTTTTTTCGTGGCATTGAGCAGGCCAGGGTGGGCAATCATCTCTATGATATTTCCGCCGCCATACAGAACTATGTAGAGGCCAACGGCTTTTCCGTGGTACGGGATTTGGTAGGACACGGTATTGGAAAAGAGATGCACGAAGAGCCACAGATACCGAATTATAAGCCGGTGGGCCGGGGCATGAAGCTCTGTCCTGGCATGACCCTGGCCATTGAGCCTATGGTAAATGCCGGCGGCTATGAGGTTTGGATTTTAGAGGATGACTGGACGGTGGTAACCAGAGATGGAAGCAACTCCGCCCATTATGAAAACACAATTGTAATTACGGAGGATGCCCCTGAAATTTTATCCTTGATATAAAGAGGGGGATTTTATGAAAGGCAACAGTTTCATTCGCAATTAGGAGGTAAGAATGTCAAAAGCAGATGTTATTGAAATTGAGGGAACGGTTGTTGAGAAACTGCCGAATGCAATGTTCCAGGTAGAATTGGAAAATGGCCACAAGGTGCTGGCGCATATCAGCGGAAAGCTCCGCATGAATTTTATCCGCATTCTGCCGGGTGACAAGGTTACATTGGAATTGTCCCCCTATGATCTGACAAAGGGCAGAATTGTCTGGAGAGATAAGTAATCCTCTGCAAAAGCAGGGGTTGCTAAATATTTTTTCTTGCATTTTGCAAAATATTATGTTATACTTGTAAGCGGACTTTTTTGAAAGGAGGGTATTACTGTGAAGGTAAGATCATCAGTAAAACCGATTTGCGAAAAATGCAAAGTCATTAAAAGAAAGGGTCGGATCAGAGTAATCTGTGAAAATCCAAAACACAAACAAAGACAGGGCTAATGAATACATCGAATACCTAAAGAGAAGGTCTTTAGGTACTTTTCGTGTTTATAAATAATAGTTCTTGCTTTCTGTGTTACAGCACCGAAACCGTCATAAATCCAAGGTGCTGTGATATCGCAACGGTAAGCAGTGCGAAATTCTCCTGTCCCGTATCTACTATATTATATAGGAGAGATTCTGACAGGTTCTTGTTTCGGTCTGTTGTTGTGATTTAAAGCGGCTGCAGAGTGATTTTCATAGAAAATCACTCCGGAAGAACGCAAGCGTTCTTCCCAAAAAGAAGGAGTATTTGCTCCGGAAGAACGCGAGCGTTCTTCCCAAAAACGAAGGAGTATTTGCTCCGAAAAAATGCCAAAGGGCATAAATGAAAGGGCGCATAGGCGCGTACAACAAATTTTAAATGGAGGTGTAAAGCACACATGGCTCGTATCAGCGGTGTAGATTTACCAAGAGAAAAACGTGTTGAAATAGGTCTTACCTATATTTACGGAATTGGTGTTTCCAGTTCAAGAAGAATTTTGGCTGAGGCAAACGTTGACCCGGATATCCGTTGCAAAGACTTATCGGATGAGGATGTTTCCAAAATTCGTGAGGTCATTGACCGCACTCAGATGGTAGAGGGTGATTTGCGTAGAGAGGTTGCCTTAAATATCAAGAGATTGCAGGAAATCGGATGCTACAGAGGTATTCGTCACAGAAAGGGACTTCCGGTTCGTGGTCAGAAGACAAAGACCAATGCCAGAACAAGGAAAGGTCCGAAACGTACCGTAGCAAACAAGAAGAAATAATATCAGGAGGTAAGACGCATGGCTAAGCAAGTTGCAAAGAAAGCGACAAAAAAGCGTGTCAAGAAAAATATTGACCGCGGACAGGCACATATTCAGTCATCTTTTAATAATACAATCGTAACACTGACCGATTTGGAAGGAAATGCCATTTCCTGGGCAAGCGCAGGCGGTCTGGGATTCAGAGGTTCAAAGAAATCCACTCCATATGCTGCACAGATGGCAGCGGAGACAGCAGCAAGAGCTGCCCTGCCACATGGTCTGAAGTCAGTAGAGGTTATGGTAAAAGGACCTGGTTCCGGAAGAGAAGCAGCAATCCGTGCTATTCAGGCTTGTGGAATTGAAGTGACAAGTATTCAGGACGTTACCCCGGTTCCGCACAATGGATGCCGTCCACCGAAACGCAGGAGAGTGTAAAAAAAGTGAAAACAGGGTTTTCACTCAGGAAGATGATAATTCTATTTTAATTATATAGGAGGAATTTAGAATGGCTAGAGATATGACGCCTGTTTTGAAAAGATGCAGATCTCTGGATTTGGATCCGGTATATCTGGGAATTGATAAGAAATCCAAGAGAAATGCAAGAACTGGAAAGAAATTAAGCGAGTACGGAAGTCAGCTGAGAGAGAAGCAGAAAGCAAAGTTTATTTATGGAGTTTTGGAGAAACCTTTCCGTAACTATTTTGCCAGAGCCCAGAAATTAAAATATGGTACAACGGGTGACAATCTGATGATTCTGCTGGAACTGAGACTGGACAATGTAATGTTCCGCCTTGGCTTTGCCAGAACAAGAAAAGAAGCAAGACAGATTGTAGACCACAAGCATGTACTGGTAAATGGCAAACCTGTTAATATTCCATCTTATCAGTTAAAAGCTGGTGATGTGATTGAAATCAAAGAGAAATTCAAAGGAGCGCAGAGATACAAAGACATTCTTGAGGTAACTGGCGCAAGACTGGTTCCGGCCTGGTTAGAGGCCAATCAGGAGACGCTTTCTGGAACGGTTAAGGAGATTCCTACCAGAGCAGAAATTGATGTGCCGGTAAATGATGTGCTTATTGTCGAGCTGTACTCCAAGTAATTAAGTAAACCCAAAAGGAGGGTCCAGTAGTGTTTGAATTTGAAAAGCCTAGAATTGAAATTGCTGAAATTTCGGAAGATAAAAAATATGGACGTTTTGTAGTAGAACCACTTGAAAGAGGATACGGAACTACTTTGGGTAATTCTTTGAGAAGAATCATGCTTTCATCCCTGCCGGGTACAGCAGTGAGCCAGATTAAAATTGACGGTGTGGTACATGAGTTCAGTTCAATTCCTGGAGTGAAGGAAGATGTAACGGAAATCGTTATGAATATCAAAAATCTGGCGATTAAAAACGACAGTGAAGATTTGGCCGCACAGAAGATGATGTATATTGATGCGCATGGCGAGGGTGTTGTTACAGCAGCGGATATTAAATGTGATGCAGATATTGAGATTATCAATCCGGAGCAGATTATTGCCACATTGAATGGCGGTGCTGACAGCAAGCTTTACATTGAAATGACCGTGACAAACGGCCGTGGATATGCAAGTTCGGATAAGAACAAAAAGGATGATGTGGCAGTTGACATGATTCCGATTGATTCCATTTACACACCGATTGAGCGGGTGAATATCAATGTGGAAAACACCCGTGTGGGACAGATTACCGATTTTGATAAACTGACCCTGGATGTGTTTACCAATGGAACCTTAGAGCCGGATGAGGCTGTCAGCCTGGCTGCCAAGGTATTGAGTGAGCATCTCAATTCTTTCATTGATTTGTCAGAAAAGGCAAGGATGGCGGAAGTCATTGTTGAGAAGGAGGAGGATGAGTCCCAGAAGGTAATGGATATGAACATCGATGAACTGGAACTCTCTGTTCGTTCCTACAATTGCCTGAAGAGAGCCGGTATCAATACCGTGGAAGAATTGACGGACAAAACTGCAGAAGACATGATGAAGGTTCGTAACTTAGGCCGCAAATCCCTTGAGGAAGTGCTTTCTAAGTTGAAGGAACTTGGTTTATCTCTTAAATCAGGAGATAGTGAATAAAAGTATTGACAAGGAGGAAATACAATGGCAGGATATAGAAAACTTGGAAGAACTTCCAGCCAGAGAAAAGCTTTGCTTAGAAATCAGGTAACCAATCTGCTGTATCATGGCAAGATTGTCACAACCGAGGCGAAAGCAAAAGAGATTCGCAAGATTGCCGAGCATATGATTGCCCTGGCGGTACGGGAAAGAGATAATTATGAGACCGTAACTGTTCAGGCAAAGGTGCCGCAGAAGGATAAAGATGGTAAGAGAGTAAAGGAAGTAGTAGATGGCAAGAAGGTTACGGTTTATGATACCGTGGACAAGGAAATCAAGAAAGACAGCCCATCCAGACTTCACGCAAGACGCCAGATGAAGAAGGTTCTCTATCCGATTAAGGAAGTACCGGCTGCCACAGCAGGAAGAAAGAAGGCAACCAGGGAGATAGATGTTACCAATATTCTTTTTGACGAGATTGCTCCTAAGTATGCAGACCGCAATGGTGGTTATACAAGAATCATTAAAATCGGGCCTCGTAAGGGCGATGCGGCAATGGAAGTTGTAATTGAGTTAGTATAAGAATTGACAAAACGGGGACTGTCTTTTGACAGTCCCCTTGTGCGTGTTGGCGCAGAAAGGAGGCATGGCGGTGATACGGGCAGAGCATGTAAAATACGATTACATACGGCGGGATGACCGCGATGAAGTGATGGCAGTAGAGACTGCGCTGAACGATGTCTCCTTTCACGTGCAGCCAGGAGAATTTGTGGCGATTCTCGGTCATAACGGTTCTGGAAAATCCACGATGGCGAAGCATATCAATGCCCTTCTGACGCCAGAGGAGGGAACGGTCTATGTGGACGGCATTGATACCTCAGAGGAGAAAATGATATGGGAAATCCGCCAGCGTGCGGGAATGGTATTTCAAAATCCGGATAACCAGATTGTCTATAATGTAGTGGAGGAGGATGTGGGCTTTGGCCCGGAAAATCTGGGAGTGCCCACAGAGGAAATCTGGGAGCGGGTGGAGGAAGCGCTGACAAAGACGGGAATGCTCCATGCCAGGAAGGAATCTCCCAATAATCTCTCCGGGGGACAGAAGCAGAGAGTGGCGATTGCCGGGATTCTGGCGATGAAACCGAAATGTATTGTGCTGGATGAGGCCACAGCGATGTTAGACCCGGCGGGCAGGCGGGAAGTGCTCCGGGCTGTCCGGGAACTAAATCAGAAGGAGCATATTACGGTGCTGTGGATTACCCATTACATGGAAGAGGCGGCAGAGGCAGACCGGGTGCTTGTGATGGATGAGGGCAAGGTGGTAATGGAGGGAACACCGAGGGAAATTTTCTCCCAGGTGGAGACCCTGCAGCGGTATCATCTGGACGTTCCTCAGGTAACGCTGCTTGCCCATGAATTGAGGAACCGGGGCCTGCCGCTTCCAGAGGGTATTCTGACCGTGGGGGAACTGGTAGAGGCGGTGGCGGTCTGCCTGGGTTAGCGCGATGGCGCAGGACTAAGCAGGATTCAAATTGGTGCCATCGTGCTAACGATTAGCAAAGGGAAAAGAGAAGGAGGGCTGTCATATGGCAATACTGGTAAATGAACTGGAGCATATTTACAACAAGGGCATGGCCTATGAAAAAAAAGCCCTGCACGATGTGACCTTTACAATAGAGAAGGGGGAAATGATTGGCCTGATTGGCCATACGGGTTCCGGTAAATCCACACTGATACAGCATCTGAACGGTTTACTCAAGCCCACCGGAGGTGGGATTTACTACAATGGACAGGACATCCATGATAAAGATTTTTCCCTGAAAAAGCTTCGCAGTAAAATTGGACTGGTGTTTCAATACCCGGAACAGCAGCTGTTTGAAAACACAGTGTTAGAGGATGTAAAGTTTGGGCCCCAAAATATTGGCATGGAACCTTTAGAGGTGGATTTGCATGCCTTTGAGGCATTGAAGCAGGTGGGCATCGGAGAGGACTTGCTGGATGTATCGCCTCTTGAACTCTCCGGTGGACAGAAACGCCGCATTGCCATTGCCGGAGTGCTGGCCATGGAGCCGGAGGTGCTGATTCTGGACGAACCTACGGCAGGACTTGACCCGGCGGGCCGGGATGAAATTCTGCATCTGATAAGCGGGCTTCATAGAGAGCGAAATATCAGTGTGATTCTTGTCTCACACAGTATGGAGGATGTGGCGGAATATGTGGAACGCCTGATTGTGATGAATCAGGGTGCCATAGCCTATGATGGCACCCCGGCCGAGGTGTTTTCCCATTATCGTGATTTGGAGACAATGGGGCTGATGGCGCCCCAGGTTACCTATGTCATGGAGGGGCTGGCCCGGAGGGGAATTGCACTGCCCCACAATGCCATTACGGTAAAGCAGGCGGCAGACAGTATTATGAATGCGGGTAAATATAAACTTTAACGGAAGGAAAGCAGGGATTGAGTATGCTGCGAGATATTACAATTGGACAATTTTATCCGGCGGATTCCGTCATTCACCGTCTTGACCCACGGGTGAAGATTGTGGCGGTACTGGTGTATCTCATTTCGCTGTTTGTATTCAGCAGCTTCAGCGGTTATTTGGTGGTGACACTGTTTCTGGCTGTTATGATTATCCTCTCCCAGGTGCCGCTGTCTTATATTGCCAAGGGCTTAAAACCAATTTTATTTTTGCTTTGCTTTACTGCATTTTTTAATATTTTCTGGACAAAGGGTGATGTGGCCTTCCAGTGGAAATTCATTACGATTACCTGGCAGGGACTCAGACAGGGGCTCTTTATGGCTATGCGACTGATTTACCTGATTCTGGGCTCATCCATGCTGACCTATACCACCACGCCAAACCAGTTGACGGATGGCATTGAGACACTTTTGAAACCCTTAGAGACAATCCGGGTGCCGGTTCATGATTTTGCTATGATGATGTCGCTGGCGCTTCGGTTTATTCCCATTTTATTAGAGGAGGCCAACCGGCTGATTGACGCCCAGAGTGCCAGAGGAGCGGATTTTGAGGAGGGAAATATTTTTCATAGAATGAGGGCCATGGTGTCGATTCTGGTGCCTCTTTTGGTGTCTGCCACACGGAGGGCCTATGATTTGGCTATGGCTATGGAATCCCGCTGTTATCATGGCGGGCAGGGACGGACGAAAATGAAACCACTGCATTACCGCAGTGTGGATTATGGAATATATGGAGTTTTGATTGTGTACTTTGCACTGGTAATTACAGCACCGCATTTTTTGCCTTTTTAAGTTTCATGATATTTGCAGAGGATTGGAAGGGAGACAGGGATGAAACGGATTCGGCTGACAATTGCATATGATGGCACCGCTTACTGCGGCTGGCAGATGCAGGATGGAGCAGCCACCGTGGAAGGGGCGGTAAAGGAGGCGCTGGAACAGCTGCTTGGGGAACCGGTAGAGGTAGCAGGAGCCAGTCGGACAGATGCCGGGGTGCACGCTATGGGAAATGTGGCTGTCTTTGATACAGAGACGAAAATCCCGCCGGAGAAAATCGCCCTGGCCGTAAACCGCTATCTGCCGGAGGATATCCGGGTGCAGAAATCAGAGGAGGTTGCACCGGACTTTCATCCCAGGTATTGCGACAGCACTAAAACCTATGAATATACCATTACCAATACGCCGATTCCGATTCCCACCCTTCGGCGGTATTCCCATCATGTATATGGCGTCCTGAAGGTGGACGCCATGCAGGAGGCCGCAGGGATTTTTACCGGCACCCATGATTTTTCTGCTTTTTGTGCGGCGGGAAGCCAGGTAAAAAGCAAAGTGCGCACAATCTATGATGTCCGAGTGGAAGAGATTCCTCTGCCGCTTGAGATGCAGGGAAGCCAAATTCGGATTCGTGTCAGTGGCAGCGGATTTCTCTATAATATGGTGCGTATTCTTGTGGGGACGCTGCTGGAAGTAGGGAGGGGCCGCCGGACAGCGGCCTCGGTGGAGGAGGCATTGCAGTCCGGGGAGCGCAGTCAGGCAGGGCCCACAGCACCGGCCTGCGGACTTATGCTGGTGGGAATTGAGTATGGAGAAAACGACGGAACTGACAAAGAACAGGGCAAAGTATAAGTTTTCATAAAAAATTCATATAAATTTAATATTTTTATTCTACAACTTGTTTGATATTTTTCTGTTCTCATATTATAATGGAAGCAGAAGGGAGTGATGTGTCAAATGAAATTAGTAAAAAAAATCACAACACACGTAGTAATTTTAGGCCTCTGCCTTGCCACAATTACACCATTTACAACGGAGGCCAAGGCAAAGAAACCAAAGCTTTCCCAAAAAACGGTTACGATTACCAAAGGAAAGACGAAAAAGATTAAGCTTTCCCAGGCGGGAAAGAAAGCAAAGGTAACCTGGAAAACAAATAAGAAAAAGATTGTCAAGTTATCGAAGAAAAAGAAAACCTATTGTAAAGTAAAGGGTTTGAAAAAGGGAACGGCTACTGTAACCTGCAAGGTGAAAAAAGGAAAAAAGACCTATAAGCTGAAATGCAAGGTGAAGGTAGAGAAGAAGAAAGCAGCAGATACCCCAAGCATGGTCAGCACCTACAAAAATATTGTTCCATATCTGGGTGCTGCTGTGAATTACGGAAGTTCCGCTCCAAGGGAATTAAGGGATGATGAAACATTATCCTTTATCAAGAAGCATTACAACAGTTTTACGCTGGAAAATGAGATGAAGCCGGATAATATTCTGGGTTCTTCTGCCAAAACCCTTACAGTGGACCAGGCGAAATCAAAGGGATATTATATTCCGGAGGGCTATAGTGAATCAACGGTTCCGCAGTTGAACTTTACGGAGGTAGACGGCGCCATGGAAGTAGCGGCTAAGAATGGCTTGAAAATGCGTGCCCATACCCTTGTATGGCACAGCCAGACGCCAGGCTGGTTCTTTACCCAGAATTACGGAGGCTCCACAGTTGTTTCCAAGGAAGTTATGGATGCCCGCCTTGATTTTTACGTGCACAATGTAATGGCCCACGTTATGGATAAGGAAAAATCTCTTACCGGCTCTGCCGGCAGTATCGTGTATGCCTGGGATGTGGTAAACGAGTATCTGCACCGTTCCTCCTTTGGCAATAAAGTATGGGACAGTGTATATGGCAATCAGGGAGGTTCCCCTTCCTATGTAAAGAAGGCCTTTGAGGTTGCTTACGGGATGTTGAAGAGTTACAATGTTCAGGATAAGGTAACACTTTTCTATAACGATTACAACACCTATTTTGGCGTGCAGGAAACCCTGGACCTTGTAAACTTCATTAATAAGGATGAAGAGGCCAAAATCTGTGGTGGTATTGGAATGCAGAGCCATGTTGACGTAAAGGTGCCTACGGTGAAGGAGTACGGCGATGCTTTGGAGAAATTCCTTGCTGCCGGGTATGAGATTCAGATTACCGAGCTTGACTTTACCATTAACTTTGATACGGAGGGTGCGATGGCGACCTACTCGTATCGGGATGAAGGAGAGACTTCTGCTGACCAGGAGAAATTTGTAAAGAATCTGATGGAAACTATTATTACGAAGCAGAAAAACCGTGATAAGACGGTAAATCCAAAGGGAATTACCAGCATTACATTGTGGGGACTCTGTGATAGCACCTCCTGGCGTGCGGCATGTGAGCCACTTCTGTTTGCGGAAGATATTAATTCGCCAAAGCCATCCTTCTATGCCTTTATTGAGGCGGCAAAGGTTTGGTAGAATAAAGTGGCTTTTGTCACTGTTGTGCTAGCGCAAGACTAAACAGGGTTCAAATTGGCGCCATCGTGCTAGCAGAAAGATGCCAATAAAACAAGGGGTACAGGGGAAACATCCGGCAGCACAGTGTGCGGTTAAGGTTTCTTCCTGTATCCCTTCTTTGGTAGTTTGTTCGATTGAATTTTCTGAATAAGAAGTTAATGAGCGAAAAATGTTGACATAATGGCTGGAATATTATATAATATGATACTGTGACGTGAAAAATGCCGGTTCCAAAGCCCCGGAGCGGTATTTTTAACTATAAAAGAAAAAATGGAAACAGGGTCAGTCCACTGACCAGCTGGAAATAAGGAGGTTCCCAGGATGAAAAGTTTTATGGCAAGTCCATCCACAGTGGAAAGAAAATGGTATGTTGTAGACGCAGAGGGAAAGACCTTAGGACGTCTTGCATCTGAGGTTGCAAATGTGTTACGCGGCAAGAAAAAGCCGATTTACACTCCTCACATTGATACAGGTGATTATGTCATTGTTGTAAATGCCGAGAAGGTTAAGACTACCGGTAAGAAGTTGGACCAGAAAATTTATTATCACCATTCCGAGTATGTCGGCGGTATGAAAGAGACAACATTGAAAGAGATGATGAAGAAGAAACCGGAATTTGTTATTACTCACGCAGTGAAGGGTATGCTGCCGAAGGGTCCGCTGGGACGCCAGATGCTGAAGAAACTTCATGTATACGCCGGACCGGAGCACAACCACGCTGCACAGAAGCCGGAAGCATTGGAAATTTAAGAGGTTTTAGAAAGGAGAAATAACATTGGCTAGTTCAACATTTTATGGAACAGGTAGAAGAAAATCCAGCATTGCCCGTGTATATCTGACACCAGGCAGTGGTAAAATTACAATCAATAAAAAAGACATGGACGATTATTTCGGACTTGAGACGTTGAAGATTATCGTTCGCCAGCCATTGGAGGCAACGAGCACAACTGACAAGTACGATATTAAGGTAACTGTTCATGGCGGCGGTTTTACCGGCCAGGCAGGAGCTATCCGCCACGGTATTGCCCGTGCGCTGAATCAGGCAGACGAAGATTTCAGACCAGTGCTGAAAAAGGCAGGTTTCCTTACCCGTGATTCACGTATGAAGGAAAGAAAGAAGTATGGTTTGAAGAAAGCACGTCGTGCCCCACAGTTTTCAAAGAGATAAGCAGTTATCTGCGAACCAGGACGTATATACAAAGCCCCGGATGCTTGCATCCCAGGGGCTTTTGTTATGCGGATTGGTTCATTGGAATGCAAGAGATGACCGAGATGGAGCGAAGCGGAATCGAGGTTGTCTCTTGCGTTCGCAGATAACGGGGGGATAACATGGAATGCAAGAGATGACCGAGA
>JAFLTB010000018.1:0-23806 GCA_022510605.1 Lachnospiraceae bacterium | reverse complement strand
TGGAATGCAAGAGATGACCGAGATGGAGCGAAGCGGAATCGAGGTTGCCTCTTGCATTCGCAGATAACGGGGGGATAACATCGAATGCAAGAGAGGACTTCCATGTTTTTTCTTTTTGTGATAGAATACGGTATATAAAAATTTGAAATAGTAATTTAACAGAAAAAACAGATGGGATCAGATTTTAATGAATTTACATTTTAATGAATTACTTGCAAAACCTTATAAAAGCAAGTCACAGAAAATCCGTGTAATGAGTGAAAATTGGATAACTGACAATATGTTCTGTCCCTGTTGTGGGAATCCACATATAACAGGATTAGGGAATAATTCTCCTGTTGCTGATATGCAATGTGATTCTTGTGGTGAGATTTTTGAATTAAAAAGCAAAGAGGGCAATATCGGCAGGAAAATTACAGATGGTGCATACTCTACAATGATTGATCGCATTACCAGTATAACGAATCCCGAATTGTTTGTTATGCAGTATTCTAAAAGCCTGGATGTAACTGAATTAACATTAATTCCAAAATTCTTTTTTGTTCCCGATATTATTGAAAAACGGAAGCCTCTTGCTCGTACTGCAAGACGTGCCGGCTGGGTTGGTTGTAATATATTATATAATAATATTCCGGAACAGGGGAAAATCTCTATAATACATAATGGAAGAGTAAATCACATTGAAAATGTGGTGGATAATTACAAACATATAAAAAATCTGCAAAGAAAAAGTCTTGAATCCCGTGGCTGGCTTATGGATGTTTTGCATTGTGTTAATTCTATTAAAGAAAATGATTTTTATTTAAGGGATGTATATGCCTTTGCAGAACAGCTTCAATCAAAGCATATTAATAATCATAATATAGAAGCAAAAATACGTCAGCAGTTGCAGTTCCTGCGTGATAAAGGGTTTATTGAATTTTTGGAGCGTGGACATTATAGAAAACTATCATAATGATATACAAAGCCCCGGATGCTTGCATCCAAGGGGCTTTTGATGTTTATATTAAGTTTATAGAGGGTCGGAATTTTCAAACAAACAGCAATCCAGGAAAAGACTTACCCCCCCAAAATGATTTATAGTATAACTACCACGTGGGAAAGAAGGTGATGGTTATGGAGCCAAAGGAAAGTGTCAACATTGTGCTAAAGTATATTGATGCCCATTTAGAAGAAACGTTTACAACGAAAGAGTTGGCCAGGGTGGCAGGATATTCTGAATATCATTTTATAAGAATGTTTAAGTCATATATGAGCACAACTATAATGGAATATGTATGCAAGCGGAAGCTGATTAAGGCCTCGGAAGATATACTTGCCGGTAAAAAGATAATTGACGTCGCTTTGAAGTATGACTGGCAGTCGCACAGTGGATTTACAAGAGCATTTCAAAAAGAGTTTGGCTTTTCTCCGTCACTTCTAAGGGCAATGAAAATATCCATAGAAAGATTAGGAGGTAATGCTATGAGTCATGTGTTTTTAGAAGCCACAAAGACAGGATTGAAAAAAGAGGAATTACTGGAAATACTGAAGGAAAGACTGGAAACAAATGGAATTTCCATAGCGCAGGATATCCTTTTGAAAGTGTATGAATGCGCCTGTGATGCGTATAAGGGGATACAGAGGTATTCGGGGGAGGAATATGTAACCCATACACTGAATACAGCAATCCTGTTAGCGGAACTAGGAGCAGAATCAAAGGTTGTTCTCGCAGGAATGCTTTGTGATGTGGCTGAAAAAGGTGTAGTGTCATTGGAAAGTTTAGAAAAAGAACTGCCAAAGGAAGTATACGATATTGTTGCAGAGGCGCAGAACGTAAAAAAGGAATTATCCAGAGCCTCCGATGAAGTAATACTTATTAAATTGGCAGAACGGCTTCATAATATGCGTACAATAGAATTCATCCATGAGGAGAAGAGAAGGGCAAAGGCCATAGAAACCATAGAGCTTTTTATGCCCTTTGCCAGACAGCTGGGGAATAAAAAACTCATGGATGAGTTAAATGATCTGGGTATGAAATATTATGCAGAGTAACTCCTTTTGGAAACGGTTGATACAGTTGAAAAGAAATGGTACAATATAGTCTGAAAAGGCGATATTGTACCACTTTAATTGAGCATAAAAAACCACCGTATAAATGGCTATTCTATCTCCTGAAAATTTTCCTGACAGACCCTTTCATATTTTTCCAGATATTCATCCCATAAATCCCGCTGGTCTTTTGGGAAGTGGGTGAATTCGTAATGTTCTTCCATATAGGCGCCCAGATACCGGGCAACCTTTTCTGAGCCGTAAATATTCATATGCCCCTTGTTATACATATCCTCTTCCGGGACAAAGCCGATTTCCCGTAACAGGTCATCGTCAAAGGTGATTACGGGTATTCCATATTCTGCGGCAATCTGTCTGGCGTGATTGTAAACCGGGTATTCATTTTCCACCCAGGTATCGGGAGCGTTGGCATCGTTGTAGCGGTGGGGCAGGGCGGTGAAAAGCAAATCGCAGTCATTGGCCTGTACCAGTTCGATAATTTTCCGCAGATATTCCTCGGAAAGCGCCGGCATGAGCTGAATGCTGCCGGTGTCTTCCCATGGCTCAAAGGAAATCGGCTCGTCGAAAAAGCGTTCAAAATGATAGTCGGAGCCCAGCCAGAAGTCGTTGCCCGGGTCTGGTTCCCGCAATAAATCCCGCAGGGTCAGCTGTTCCCAGCGGGTGTGATAGATATTTAGGGGGAAATAATACCGATCCCGGTTCTTCGGAGCCACCCGGTTCCGGATGAAGTCCCATTTGTTTTTTGACCAGTGCATGTTGTCTACCAGTTCAAATACATAGGAATCTCTGGAAAAATACTCATTCTTCAAACCGATGTAATATAAATCCAGGACCACCAGTTTCAATTTCCTTCTCTGAAACAATTCTTCCAGATAATAATGGGTCAGATACAGCGGTTCGCCGGAGAAGGAAAAATTGTAGGCCTTGATGCGGTTTTCGCGCCAGATGACAGAGGGGTTGAAGCCGTTATTGGCGTGGCTGCCCCCAATCAGAGCCACTTCGGTCTGCTCCATATCTGTGTCATCCGAGTACAGGGTCTTTTCAATTTTTTCTGCCTTGGAGTTCCATGGCCTTGTCACATGGGAAGCGATGGCTGTAATCAAAAGGGCAAGGGCAATAAAAAGCAGTGCGCCCCCGATAAAACGACTCTTTTTTTTCAATAGTTCCTCCCTTCTGAAGCATGTTCTGCCTCTTAAAACTGACCGTAAATAAATTCAACCGGTTTGTAGGCCGTTCCATAGGCGCCTGCCAGCAGAATAACGGTAAATAGAAGAAGATACAATCCAAGGCGGAGTGCACCGTTTCTTTCTGTCAACCGATGAAATAAAGTATGTTTTTGCTGATACATATCAAGGAAAAAGACGAGCAGTGTTCCCAGTGCACACACAAGCATAGTGGGAAGATTCAGTCCCAGGCTGGTAAGTCCCTGTCCTGCCAGTCCGGCCAGGGGAAAGGTAAACATACGCTGCCAAAGGGCTCCCATATCTCGAAGGCCCCCGGCCCAAAAAGGCACCCAGGCCAGAGATACCAGCAGATAAATAAGGATTCGCCTTACCCAGGGAAATCCTCTCTTTTTTCTCAGTTTGCCAAACAGACGCTCCCGGAGAGCTTCACTCCGTTTGCCCGCCACCAGATAGAGACCATGGAGGGCGCCCCAAATCAGATAGCCTGCCGCAGCACCGTGCCAGGCCCCGCTCAGGATAAATACCAGGAGGGTATTTCCGTCCCGCCGCAGAGAGCCCTTGCGGCTGCCACCAAGGGGGATATAGACATAATCCCGGAACCAGGAACTGAGGGAGATGTGCCAGCGCCGCCAGAAGTCCTGTACGGAGGTGGCCAGATAGGGGGCGTTGAAGTTATCCATCAGCCGGATGCCAAGCATTCTTGCTCCACCAATAGCAATGAGGGAATAGCCTCCAAAATCAAAATAAATGACAAAAGAGTACAACAGCATGGCGAGAATTACCGGAGTGCCCGTATATGTACCGTTGCAGACGCCTGTCACAAACAGATTGATGTTGTCAGAGAGAACCATTTTTTCAAAAAGTCCCAGTAAAACCATGGCAAAGCCCTGTTCAATCTCTGCCGGCTGAAACAAAATGGGTTCCCGGTATTGCCTTAATAAATCCCGGCTGCGGCCGATGGGGCCCGCTACCGTTTGTGGGAAAAAGCAGACAAACAGGGTATAATCAATCAGGGAATGGGGAGCCGGCTCTGTTCCCCGGTATATTTCGACCATACTGCCAATCACCATCAGGGAATAATAGGAAAGTCCTAACGGTACTGCAAAAGAGGCACCGGAGAAAAGTCCGGCGTATTTGAATCCTGCCAGCAAAAGCAGGATAAGGGTTGTGGTTATGGCGAGAGGCCATTTTTTATGGTTCTTTTCTAAAATCCTTCCGGTCAGGAAGGATATACCGGTGACTGCCGCCAGATAAAGCAGTGCGGAAGGCGATATAAGCAGAAAGAACAGTATGCTGGCAAAAAGGAGTATGTATTTCCGTCCTGGCTTTGGCAGAAGGTACATAGTAAAACAGGCACAGACAAGACCGATAACAAAAAATATGGGTTCCATAGTTTCCTCATTTCTTCCTACGACAAATGTATGGTTTTATTTTAGTCTTTTTAGTAAAAAAATACAAGTAGTCCCCTTGATGGTACTTGAGCATTTATGACAATAGTGGTAAAATGTGGGAGCAGACAAAATTAAAAGGAAAGGAATGGATATTAAAATGAAAAAATTATATGCTATTTTATTAATTATAGCGCTGATGGCCTTGGGGGTGACGGGCTGTGGAGCCACCAATAATGCGGGAAGTAGTTCATCCGAGAACAACTCCGGTAGCAGAGTGAGTGATGGAGACCTGCTGACGGGAAAGCATCATGTGGAAATTAATATCAAGGATTACGGAACCATCAAGGCAGAACTGGATGCAGATGTGGCGCCGATTACGGTGACAAACTTTGTGAAGCTGGCAGAGGATGGGTTTTACGATGGTTTAACTTTTCATCGTATCATCCCTGGTTTTATGATTCAGGGTGGCGACCCCAAAGGAAATGGAACCGGGGGCTCCGAGGAAGAAATTAAAGGCGAGTTTTCGGCAAATGGTGTAGAGAATAATATTTCCCACGTCCGGGGGACGATTTCCATGGCTAGAGCCCAGGGTATGGACAGCGCCAGCAGTCAGTTCTTCATCATGCATGAGGATGGTACGTATCTGGATGGTGAGTATGCCGGCTTTGGGCATGTGACAGAAGGAATTGCCATTGTAGATAAAATCTGTGAGGATACTCCGGTAGCAGATAAGGCGCAGGGAACGGTGAAGCCGGCAGACCAGCCCAAAATTGAAAGTATAAAAGTAGTCGACTAATTATAGGGCAGCGCCGTCGTGCCAGCGCGACGGTGTCATCATACTAACTTAAATAACGGCCAGTGCAAACTGGCCGTTAACTGATTAGGATGCTGGCACAGGATAAATCCTCTGCCAAATCGTATATTTTTCCGCTTGTGAGTCCCACCACTGTAGGACGGAGAATGGAACTTTCATTGTTTTTTACCACTTTGGCTTCCTCGCCGTTGCTGAGTTGCACTATGGAATCCACCGGATAGAGAATGACACTGGACAGGAAACTCCGCATGGCGGTAATGTCCAGTTCTTCGGTCATAGACATAATCATTTCCACAGCGGTGCGCTGGGAAAAGGATTTTTTATAAGGGCGCTCGGTTACCAGAGCGTCATATACGTCGGCCACCGAGAGGATTTTGGCATAGGAGGTGATTTGGTCAGCCGCACAGCCAAGGGGATAGCCCTTGCCGTTCATCTTCTCATGGTGCTGCAGAACAGCCACAGGAATGACCTTGGAAAATTCTTTTTTATCCTTCAATATCTCATATCCCAGAGCAGAATGCTGCTTCATTATGGCAAATTCGTCCTCGTTGAGTCGGGCAGGTTTGTTGAGAATTTCCAAAGGAATTTTGGATTTTCCCATGTCGTGGAGCAGGCCGGCAATGCCAATGTTGTAAATATCCTTCTGTGGAAGCCCCTGCTTTTTGGCAATAATCATAGACATGGTGGCCACGTCCACACTGTGCTTAAAGGTATATTCGTCGCTGGTTTTTAAAACGCTGATGTCCACCGCCAGAGCCTCATTGTCATTAATAGCTGACATTAAATCATTGGTAATACGGGCAGTGGTGTCGGTAAACTGCTGGGAGTCAGAGTTGCTGTATAGATACTGGACACCCTCCGACACTCTTTTCTTCACGCTCTCGGAGAGTTTGACCTTAGCCGGGTCTTCCTTTCTGGTTTTTTCTATATTATGGCGCACTAAAGGAGGCAGGGGAATCTCCGGCTTTTCTGGTTCCGGCTCTTCCTCCCCTTCCCGAATATAGACACCGGGCACACCGCGTTTTTTTAACCCGTCAATGAGGTATTCATCTAACAGGGTGCCCCGGGCAATCAATGTACGGTCCATTCGGTCCTTGATTACCTGATCAATTTTCATTCCCTCTTTCAGGGAACTTGTGCGAACAAAAAAACGTTTTACCAAAGATTTCTCCATTCTGCCGGGCATGTCTGCTCCAGCGGGTTCTACTTCTAGTATATATCATATCCTGACAGTTTCCAACAAAAAAATGAAAAAAAATGGAGGTTTTTTGAAAAAGGTGAACAAAATTCACTTCACAAATGAATAAAATTAAACATTTTCGCTTTACATTTTCCGACACTCCGCTATAATAAAATATGCTGGGAAAAAAATTCCCGCATAAAGGCTGTGAAATTGGAATGGAGGAAAATCATGAAAAACGGAATTGAAATCAGATGGCATGGCCGTGGCGGCCAGGGAGCAAAGACAGCGGCTCTGCTGTTGGCCGATGTGGCTTTTAAGACAGGACAGAATGTCCAGGGATTTCCAGAATATGGGCCGGAGCGCATGGGCGCACCGATTACCGCCTATAATCGTATCAGCAAGGACAAAATACGGGTTCACTCCAATATTTATCATCCGGATTATGTGGTAGTTGTGGATGAGACATTGCTGGAGTCCGTAGATGTGACTGCAGGTTTGAAAAAAACCGGTGCCATCATTATTAATACAGCAAAATCCAGAGAGGAAGTCGAGAAGCACTTAGGAGGCTATGAGGGACGCGTCTATACGGTGGATGCCAGAAAGATTTCTGTGGAGACTTTGGGCAAAAACTTCCCGAACTCCCCGATGTTAGCAGCAACGGTGGCGGTTAGCGGCGTAATGCCAAAGAAGAAATTTCTTCAGGAAATGAAGGCTTCCTATCAACATAAGTTTGCCAAGAAACCAGAAGTGATTGAGGGCAACTTAAAGGCACTGGAGATGGCGTATGGAGTGGTAGAGCAGGCCATTGAGCAGGACAGGGAAAAACGCCTTTCTGCGTAGAAAGATGGGGACAGCACGACGGCGCAGGACTAAACGGGCTTCAAATTGGCGCCGCTGTGCAAAAGGGAAAATGAATAATGGAGAATGAGTTTCATGAGAACAGATGTTACGAAAATCAATGAGAAAAGCCCTCATCAGGATTTGACCGAAGGGCTTATGATGTTTGCCGGTGGAACGTCCAGACATTTCCAGACGGGGGAGTGGCGCACCAATACGCCGGTTTTTAAGGCAGATAAATGTAAGCAGTGTCTTCTTTGCACACCGGTATGCCCAGACAGCAGCATTCCGGTGAAGGAGGGGAAACGGCTGGATTTTGATTACGATCATTGCAAGGGCTGCGGTATCTGTGCCAGCGTATGTCCCTTTGATGCAATTGAGATGAAAGAGGGGGGATTGTGATGGCGATTAAAGAACGTATGTCAGGAAATGAGGCGGTGGCCTATGCCATCCGCCAGATTAACCCGGATGTTATGCCGGCCTTTCCGATTACCCCTTCCACGGAGATTCCGCAGATGGTATCTACCTATGTTGCCAATGGAGAGGTGGATACCGAGTTTATTCCGGTGGAGAGCGAGCACTCTGCCATGAGTGCGGCTATTGGTTCCCAGGCAGCAGGGGCCAGAAGTCTGACGGCTACCTCTTCCGCAGGCCTTGCCCTGATGTGGGAGGAGCTTCTTTTGGCGGCCTCTAACCGTCTGCCACTGGTTATGGCACTGGTAAACCGCACACTGTCCGGCCCGATTAACATTAACTGCGACCATTCCGACGGCATGGGAGCAAGAGATACCGGATGGATTCAGATTTATGCGGAAAATAATCAGGAGGCCTATGACAATTTCCTTCAGGCCTATCCGATTGCCGAGGATGACAGGGTTCATCTGCCGGTGATGATTTGCCAGGATGGATTTATTACCAGTCATGCTGTGGAAAACATTGAATTGCTGGAAGACAACCTGGTAAAGGATTTTGTAGGTGAATATGAGCCGGAGGAGTACCTTCTGAATCCGGGTAAACCCATTGCTGTGGGGCCGTATTCCGTTTCCAATTATGCTATGGAGGCGAAGAAAAATCAGGAAATTGCCATGGAAAACTCCAAAGAGGTCATTTTGGAGGTGTCAAAGAGGTTTGGCAAGGTGTCTGGCAGGGACTACGGTTTATTTGAAGAGTACCGGACCGGAGATGCCGATATTATCATGCTGATTATGGGTTCTGCGGCAGGTACTGCCAAGCAGGCAGTAGACGACTTGCGGGAAAAGGGCAAGAAAGTGGGCGTTTTGAAGTTGCGTGTATTCCGTCCCTTCCCGGCAGAGGAGATTGCCCAGGCATTGAAAAACTGCAAAGCGGTGGCTATTATGGACCGTTGTGAAAGTTATAATGGCAATGGCGGCCCATTGGGCAGCGAGGTGCCGGCGGCATTGTTTGCCAGCAGAATTATGATTGAGACAGTAAATTACATTTACGGCCTGGCTGGCCGGGATTTTACCATCAGCGATGTGACAGACATTTTCGCAGAGCTGGAGGATATGCTGGAGAATGGAACCAAAGTGAAACAGCATCAATATATTAGATTGCGCGGAGGGGAAAGATGAGCGATTACAGTTTGAAAACCATGATGGAAAAGCCGGAGAGACTGGCACCCGGCCACCGCATGTGTGCTGGCTGTGGTGCTACCATTGCCGTTCGCGCGGTGCTTCGTGCACTCCATGAGGAGGACCATGCCGTCATCGGAAATGCTACCGGGTGTCTGGAGGTTTCCTCCTATATGTATCCCTATACAGCATGGGAGGACAGTTATATACATAATGCCTTCGAAAATGCAGGGGCGACATTAAGCGGTGTGGAGACAGCTTACCGGGTGTTGAAAAAAAGAGGGAAGCTGCCGGAAAATGAGACCTTTAAGTTCATTACCTTTGGCGGTGACGGGGGCACCTATGACATTGGATTCCAGTCCCTGTCCGGGGCCATGGAGCGGGGCCATGATATGGTCTATGTCTGCTATGACAACGGGGCCTATATGAATACCGGTATTCAGCGTTCTTCGGCTACGCCGATGTATGCGGACACCACCACTACTCCGGTGGGAAAACAATCCGACGGAAAAATGCAAAACCGCAAGGATTTGGCCAGTATCATTGCCGACCACGATGTACCCTACGTGGCCCAGACCACTTTTACGACAGACTTTAAGGACTTGCACCGTAAGTCGGAAAAGGCCATTTATACCGAGGGGGCCAGCTTCCTCAATATCATGACACCATGTCCGAGGGGCTGGCGCTACGATACGCCGGATATTATGAAAATCTGTAAACTGGCGGTGGAGACCTGCTATTGGCCGCTCTTTGAGGTGGAGCATGGAAAGTGGACACTCTCCTATGAGCCGAAAAAGAAACTGCCGATTGAAGACTTTTTGCGAGAGCAGGGAAGATTTAAGCATTTGTTCAAAAAGGGCAATGAGCATCTGCTCCAGCAGTTCCAGGCGGAGGTCGACCGCCGCTGGGAGGACTTGCAGTATAAATGTGCACGCTAGCCATGAGCCGTGCAATCCCAACACCCCCGTCCCATTTGTGCTTGCACAAAAATGGGACGGGGGTGTTGGGATTATAGGGCGAAGCCCGTGACCCGGAAAACACCCTGAGCCGTTTCTGTAGGAAACGACTCAGGGTGTTTTCCGGGTGCAGCTCATGGCGTATGTTGCAAATGGCTCATGGCATAGGCTGTTTTCCGGGTGCAGCTCATGGCGTATGTTGCAAACGGCCCATGGCATAGGCTGTTTTCCAGGTGCGGCCCATGGCGTTTATTGCAACAGCATATGCCGTTTTCTTGACAATATATCACAATATGATATACTAAGAATAATACGTAGAAGCAAGCAGCATAGATATAAAATTCAATGGCTCATCCTCTGTGGGCCATTATTTTATTAAAAACAGAAGGAGGGCATAGCAGTGACATTATTGAGTTATCAGGTATTTAAGACAGTGGCGGAGCAGGGAAGTTTCCGAAAGGCGGCAGATCTTCTGGGGCTGACTCCTTCGGCCATCAGCCATGCCGTGTCCTCCATGGAAGCAGAGCTGGGATTTTCGGTATTGAACCGGAGTAAGAACGGGGTGACCCTTACCAATTATGGAGAGAGGCTCCTGCCCTACGTCAATGCGGTGCTGAACAGCGATGAGAGCTTACAGCAGGCCATTGCTGAATTTAATGGACTGAAACAGGGGCGGGTAAAGATTGGCTGCTTTTCCAGTGTGTGTACCAACTGGCTGCCGGATATCATTCATTCCTTTCAGGAGGAATATCCGGGAGTTATTCTGGAAATTTTCCAGGGCACCTATGATGATGTGGTGTACTGGATTAAAAATGGCGTGGTGGATTTGGGGTTTTTGTCCGTGTCCAGTGCAGGAGACATTCCCATAGAGCCGTTGTATAAAGACCCGCTGCTGTGCGTGGTACCAAAGGGCATGAGGGGTGAGAAAGGCGGGGAAGCCATGGGAATCGATGAGATGAGAGACTGTCAGTTTGTAACCCAGAGGGAGAGTACCGATGCGGATATTCAGAATTTTCTCAAGGAAAATCATCTGGATGTTCAGTCCCGCTATCATGTG
This sequence comes from Lachnospiraceae bacterium, assembly GCA_022510605.1. GTDB lineage: Bacteria > Bacillota > Clostridia > Lachnospirales > Lachnospiraceae > Eubacterium_F. The sequence continues at coordinate 12,740 of JAFLTB010000018.1, read as the reverse complement.
GTAGATGACCTTTCCACCATTGCCATGGTGGCCCATGGTTTTGGCATCTGTCTGATGCCGGAGCTGGTAATGGCAGATATTCCCTACGAGGTGGACTGCTTCCCGGTAAAGCCGGATGCCTACCGGATTATCGGTATTTCTGCTCTGAATCCGGCCAGCATGGCTCCGGCGGTGCGAACCTTTTACAACCGGGTGTTAGAGGACTACCAGCAGGCAGAATTTCAAAATAATCGGTAAAAGCAATCTTGAAATATAGGTGTCAAAGGGGTGCTGCGCACCAACTGTACACAATATTATCCTAAAATCAATAAAAAATTTTCAACCTTTTTCCCAAAACCTGCACATAATAATCAGAACGCGTTCAAAAAGTGCTGAAGAAGGAGACGGAAGGCATATGGAGAAAGCATTTGCAGACAAAATGATTCTCAGATATAAGGAAAAACTTTTTGGCTTCGCTCTGGCGAAAACAAATTCCACAGAGGAGGCGGAGGAACTGGCCTCCCGGATTGTGCTGGAAGTGTATGCCTCTTTGCTTTGCGCCAGAGAGGTGGACAACTGGAATGCCTACATTTACCGCATTGCCCACAACGTGTATGTCCGATATGTCAATGAGTGTATCCGCCACCGCCATGTAAGTATGGATGGCATGATACTGGCATCGGAGGAGGACTTTACCAGGGAACTTATGCAGTCAGAGACGATACAGTTAGTAAAAAGAGAGATTGCCTATCTGGGAAAAATACACCGCCAGATTGTGGTGAAGCATTATTATGAGCGAAAGTCTGTAAAGCAAATTGCAAAGGAACTTCATCTGCCCGAAGGAACTGTCAAATGGTATCTGTATGATGCCAGAAAAACGATTGGGAAAGGAATGAAGAAAATGAGAGAAAAAGGAAACCTGGGATTGAATCCTATACAGCTGGTAGGGCTGGGACATGATGGTACACCGGGAACCAAAGGAGCTACAGAGGCTTACCTGAACAGCACCATCCGGCAAAATATTGTATATGCCGCTTATTATGAGGATAAAACCTTGTCGGAGCTGGCAGAAGAGCTGGGCATCTCCCCGGTATTTTTAGAGGACGAAGTGGCGGAACTGGCAGATAATGGTTTTCTTGCCAGAAGGCCGGGAGGCAAATACTCCTCAAATGTAGTCATTTCCGACATCTATGACAATGAGGTGGAAAAGAGGGTACGTGATTACAAGGAGGAGCTGATTCGCAGTATCTGTAAAGAATATCTGCCGGAGGTAAAAAAACAGGTAGAGAATTATGACAGAGATAAAATTTATGTGCCACAGGCAGACAGCAATTTTCTGCTCTGGTCGGTACTTATGTGTGTGGCCCATGCCAGAACCCATATCGCGGACAGTGAGGCAGAGGGATATGAGGCAGTGTGGAATCGTCACTGCATTAAACCACTGGATGGTGGAAATTACGTGGCAATAGCGACCGTGTACCGGGAGCAGAAGCCTTCTGCCGAAGAAGAATTATATTGGAACGGTTATATGACGAGAAATACGCCTGGTGGTGAGCCGCTATGTGGTTTGCAAGTGAGTTCATCTTTTGATACCAGAGAAAAGGGGTGGGAGGACAATGAGGAATCGGACTATGCTGATTTTTACTGGTATCTCACTGGCAGACTGCCGAAGGAGGAGGCACTGGCAGAGCGGTATAAACGTCTGTATGACCGGGGCTTTCTCTGGAATGAAAAGGGGCAGGACGAAATCAATATGGTGCTTTTGCAAACAGAGAACAGAGTAGGGCCGGGGCACTTCTGGCAGGGAGAAATTGTGTCCATTCTGTCAGGATTGATGCCGGAGCTGCCAGGGGAGTTAAAGGATAAAATTCAGGATACGGTAGAAAAAATCTTTGAATGTTATAAGCCTTTTTTTCCGAAGAGGTTTCATGATTATGTGAAAATCGCACGTTGTGGAGATGTCGTCGGTGTCGCAGAACTTTTGAAGTGTGCCTTGGAGGAAGGGATTCTGCAACCTTTGTCAGAACGGCAGAAAAAGGGCGTCATGACTATGATAGCAGTGGAAAAATCTGTGGTGGACTCTCATTTGCAATGACGGGAGATTGGAAATGAAGAACATTATTGATTTTTTTAAGGTGATAGTTAAATATGACAGGACATTAGTACCGGTTTTGTTTTGTGATATTTTGTTTGGAGCACTGCAGCCATTTCCCAAAATCGTTTTGTCAAAAATTATATTTGATTATCTGGTGGAAGATAATTCCCTGCAGCAGTTTTTATATGTAATATCGTTGTTGATTCTTTCCGATGTTGCCATACAGTATATTTTTCATCTTTTTGATCAATGGGTGGAAATAAAAGGGCAGTGGCTGATGTTTCAACTGGGCTACAAGATGAACCGAAAGACCATGGATATTGAATACGAAATGCTTTTGGATTCCAAAATACTGGAGAAACGGGAACTGGGGCTGAAAGTTGTCAGTGGTTCCAATTTCATAGATATGATTCGAAGCATTCGGAGTATTGTCTCAAATGTGATTGTAGTAATCGGTGTGGCACTGATTGTCATGCAGATGGGAATCTATGTACTGATTCCGGTGGTCCTGTGCATCGCATTTAACGCATGGCATAATTCAAAGGTGAAGAAGGTGCAGTACCAGTGCAGCGTTGAGGCAGTTCCCTCTCAGAGGCGTAGAGATTATCTGAACTCGGTATGCAGTGACTTTAGTTTTGTCAAGGAAATCTGTATCAATGACTGTTCAGAGCTCATTGATAAAAAATATTCCAAGTTGTCTAAAGCCTGTTATTCTTTTATAAAAAAAATGATAGTGAAACAATCGAGAGGCTTCCGGATGGGCGATATTACGGGCGGTGTGCAGGATATCATTATTTACAGTGTTCTTGGAGTTAAAATTCTGATTCAAAGGGCAATCAGTATTGGTGATTTTTCCATGTATTTTAATGCCGTTACTAATTTCAGAACCTCTGTTTTGAAGATTATGTATGATTTTGCTGATTTGCGTATGAACAGCCTGAACGTCGGACACTTTATTGATTACATGAACCTGGAAGACAAAAATAAAGGAGAGAAAAGGATAGATAATAAAACGGAGTTTGTCATAGAGTTCTCCCATGTTTATTTTCAATATCCGGGTTCGGAAAATTATGTGCTGGAGGATATCTGCTGTCAGTTCAGAAATGACGAGAAGATTATGGTAGTTGGGGCAAATGGTGCGGGGAAGACCACATTTATTCACTTACTGCTGCGCCTGTACCGGCCGACAAAGGGTGAGATTTTATTGAATGATGTGAATATCAATGAATATAATTATGATGATTATCTGACGATGTTCTCCAGTGTGTTCCAGGATTATAAAACATTTGCATTTTCCTGTCTGGAAAATATAACCTTTGGTAAAAAAGAAAACACGGAGCGTATCCGGGAAGTCATACAGTTGATTGGGCTGGAGGAAAAAATGGAATCTCTCCCGGAGAAAATGGGAACGATAGTGTCCAAACTGTATGACGAAAACGGGACGGAATTTTCAGGTGGCGAAAAGCAGAAAATGGCCATTGCAAGGGCGTTGTATAAAGATTCTAAGGTTGTTATCATGGATGAACCGACAGCGGCCCTTGACCCATTAGCCGAGTATGAACTTTATAAACAATTAATTTTTCTTATGGAAGGGAGATTATCCTTCTTCATTTCACACAGGCTGGCAAGTGGAAAATTCTGTGAACGGATACTGGTATTTTCGGATGGTACAATTAAAGAAGATGGCAGCCATGCAGAATTGATGAATTTACAGGGATTATATGCGGAAATGTATAGCCGGCAGGCAGAATTTTATGAAAGAGGCAGCTGAAGGAAAAGTTTCCTTCAGCTGTTTTTCGTTGTCTATTCACTTGTGCTTACAAACATTGCATTCATGTCCATCAGGGCCGTATAGAGCTTTGTATAGTCCTCTCTGGCAATTTGGTATACCCGGCTGTTGCCTGTCGCCGCCTGCACGGTTATAGTGATGACCTGAGGATCTTCATAAGTAACCGATTTCAGGTTTTTCGTCAGTTCGTCATAGGTCAGCTGGAGATATTTCTCAGTAAGCTCATCCATCGAAGGGGATTTTTTACTGTTTTTCTTAAACTTCTTCAATTGCTTGTCGGTTGCTTCCGCAACCCCCTTAAACACAATTAATTTCTGGGTGGTGACAGGTACGGAATAAGATCCGTCTTCATTTGTAGAGGCTTCTCCTACCTCGTATTTGCACTGGGCGTAGATTTCTTTTAGAAGTTCCTTATATTTCTGTTTCAAATCATCATTTAAGGTAATGCCATTAAATATACGGGATATATCCATTTCCAGAGTTTCATCAAAATCCTTCTGTGCATCTTCCACCGAGACGTCCACGAATTCGGCATATTCAGTAAAATCTCCGTGGAGAGTGGCATCCAGGCAGGCTTTGGTATAGCCGGATGCATCAAAAGAAAACAGCGAGCAGGCTGTCAAACACATAATCAAAAAAAATGAAAGTAAAACCGGTTGAACTTTTTTCATGATGTCCTCCTTAATAAAATAGTTTTGTAAATAATCATTGTTTTATTCACAAGATATACACAAGTAAATTGTACCATTGGTAAAGAGCCTTGTCAATTTTTGTGTTTTGTGAAGTTTCAAAGCATTGGAAAGGAGAGGTACGATGAAGAAACAGGGAATATGGCTTTTGATAGGAGTAATGCTTTTGATGGCAGGCTGTGGCATCAATACGGCAGGGGACGGAGCAGGAAGTAGTGAGGATTCTGCCAGCGGAGGCGCTGTCAGCGGAAATGCAGTGGCGGCAGAGGAACTTTCTGTGGAGAGCCAGCTTCGTTTTCTGGCGAAAGAATTTAAAACGTGGCTGGTAGAATACGATGAGGAAGGGAATTACACTCCATTCCATTCCTTTGGTGGATATTACATAGCAGATTTGAATGAAGATGGTCATTTAGAGATCTGGCACTCCTTCGGAAGTGGTATTATACGCTATAGCGGCCTCGAAATCAATGAGACAGGAACCGGGTTAAATCTGGTAGACTGGGGAAGCAACCCGGGCGTAGGGGAGGAAGATATTTCTGAGGATGAAACGCAAGATCACTATATGATTCAAGAAAATGTAGAAATTGCGCCATGGACACCTCGTGAAGAGACAGACCTGTCCGCAGTCGCAGTAACAGTACCTGCTATATCGCTGAGCCAGGAAGATATGGTGAAATTGTCCGGAACCAAGGTTGTTATAGGGGGAATTGAGATACCAGAGGACCATGAGCCCACGGAAGAAGAATTGTATGAAATACTGGTGGCGGCCTATGAGGATATGGAGAAAGAGGCAGGCATGGCAGAACAGGAGTAGTCTGCCTGCCTGCGCTTTTTGTCGTCCCTAGAAATCCAGCAAGGCCTCATAAAGTTTCGAGAAGTCTTCTTCCGAAATTTCATATATCCGGTCATTATCGGCTGTTGGGCGCACGGTTACTGTGATAGTCTGTGGCTCGTCATAGGTAATGTTATTTGATTTTTCTGTCAAATCATCATATAGCAGCTGGAGAAGCTTTGCTTCAATTTCACTATCTGACGGGGTTTTCTTACTTTTTTTTACATAGTCTGTCAGTTGTTCCTCCGCATCGTCGTAGAGTTGTGAAAATACATTATTCATTTTCTGGGTGGTGACGGGAACGGAATAGGAGCCGTCCTCGTTTTCAGAAGCTTCTCCCACCTCATATTTACACTGGGCAAAAATCTGTTTTATAAGCTCTTCGTATTTGGGTTTCCATTCTTCGATTACCGCAGAATCGAGTCCGGCAGTCATTGTGTTCACGAAGGTTCCATAAATGTTTTCATCCTCAATTTCCTTTTTCGCCTCTTCTTCGGAGCGGTCTGTTAATTTTGCGTATTCCGCATATTCTCCACGGAGAGTGGCATCCAGACAGGCTTTGGTGTAACCGGCTGCGTCAAAAGATGAACCAGAGCAGGCTGTCAGACACAGAATCAGAAAAAACGAAAGAAAAACAGATTTAATTTTTTTCATAATTTCCTCCTTATAAAATGGTTTTGGTAATAATTACTTTTATTGCAATATGTGCATAAACAAATTGTACTATCGGTAAAGGAAATTGTCAATTTTTCAATCCTCGAGTTTCCGTATTTTGTTAAAAACTTTATTTTTGTGTAAAAAGGACTTGCCGCTAAAAGCGGCAATGTCAATATGTAGCGGAATCGCATCTGGAAAACTTGTTTTCCGAGTACGATTCCGCTACATATTGACTCATCACTTTCTGTGGTGAGTGCTTTTTACACATAGCGCTAAAAAATTCGGAAACTCAAGGTGTAATAAATTTTACAATTTCTGGTAAAATGACGGAAGGTGTGGTATAGTAAAAGCAGAGTGCTGAGCCGATATATTATATGAGGTGGGCGCAAATAGAAAGAGAGGAAGTTATCGTATGGATAAGAAAAAAGAAATCCCATATAAAATTTACCTGGAGGAAGGCGAGATGCCAAAGCAGTGGTACAATCTGCGGGCAGATATGAAAAATAAGCCGGCGCCGCTTCTGAATCCGGGAACAGGGGAGCCAATGACGTTAGAGGAGTTAAGCGGTGTATTCTGTGAGGAGCTTGCCAGACAGGAGCTGGATGTGACGACACCGTACATTGACATTCCGGAGGAGATTCAGCAGTTTTATAAAATGTACCGCCCGGCACCGTTAGTTCGTGCCTATCATCTGGAGCGGTATCTGAATACCCCGGCTAAAATCTATTACAAATTTGAAGGAAATAATACATCGGGAAGCCACAAATTGAACTCTGCCATTGCCCAGGCCTATTATGCGAAAAAGCAGGGATTAAAGGGGGTCACTACAGAGACGGGAGCCGGCCAGTGGGGCACGGCGCTGTCCATGGCCTGTGCTTTTCTGAATCTGGACTGTCAGGTATATATGGTAAAGGTTTCCTATGAGCAGAAACCTTTCCGCCGTGAGGTGATGCGTACCTATGGTGCCACTGTCACCCCTTCTCCATCGGAGAAAACCGAGGTGGGAAGAAAAATCCGTGCAGAATTTCCGGATACCAATGGAAGCCTTGGATGTGCCATTTCCGAGGCGGTGGAAGCGGCCGTGACACAGGATGGTTACCGCTATGTATTGGGTTCTGTACTGGCTCAGGTTCTGCTTCATCAGTCCGTAATCGGTCTGGAGAGCAAACTGGCACTGGATAAATATGGAGAAAAGCCGGACATTGTCATTGGCTGCGCCGGCGGCGGTTCCAATCTGGGCGGTCTGATTGCACCATTTATGGGAGAAAAACTGAGGGGAGAGGCGGATTACCGCATTATTGCCGTGGAGCCGGCCTCCTGCCCAAGTTTTACCAGAGGAACCTATGCCTATGACTTCTGTGACACAGGAGCTATCTGCCCGCTGGCAAAGATGTATACGCTGGGCAGCAGTTTTATGCCGGCGCCAAACCACGCCGGAGGTCTTCGTTATCATGGAATGAGTTCGGTATTGTCCCAGCTCTATGATGATGGTCTGATGGAGGCAGTCAGCGTCAAACAGACGGATGTATTTGAAGCGGCAGAGGAGTTTGCCAAAGTGGAGGGCATCCTTCCGGCGCCAGAGAGCAGTCATGCCATTCGGGCGGCCATGGATGAAGCCATCCGATGCCGCGAAACCGGAGAGGAGAAAACCATTTTGTTCGGTCTTACCGGAACGGGTTACTTTGATATGTATGCTTATGAGAGCTACCACGATGGCAAGATGAAAAATTATACCCTGACGGATGAGGAAATTCAGGCAAGCATTGCCAAGCTTCCTAAAGTTCCGGGGGCAAACTAAAGTTTCATAACATGGATGTAAAGGAATCAGCAGGGAGGCGATAGTATGAAAATTTCAGGTACGGCAGAAGCCAGTGTTTTATTTGGAAACACCAGCGTAGTTTCCGGCAGCGCCAATGTGGTTTCTGGCAGCACCAGTGCTTTGACTGGTGTTATTACGTCCGGACAGGAAACAGTTCCTGCGGAGAGAAAACAGACGAAGGAAAAGGGCAAAGAGGAGACGGAAGGCGTTACTGTTGAAATCTCCGAGAAGTTAAAAGAGATGTACCAGGAACAGTTAGAGTCAGCAAAAGAGGGTGCAAAAGCAGCAGCAAAGGGATTCGAGGACATGGCAAAGTTGATGGAAATTGCCAGAAGAATTTCCAAGGGTGACCGGGTTCCTATGACGGATGAGAAAAAGCTGATGGAATTTAGTTCCGAGCTCTACCAGATGGCCAAAGCGTCCGCAGCCATTCATGCCAATAAGAAGCATAAGAATCACAAGTCGCTGTATGGGGAAGATGAGGAGAAAGACGAAAAACTCCGCGCATTGAAGCGGGAGGAAAGGGCCGGTGGCGCCGAAGCCTCCAGCCAGGAAACGTCGGCTTCCGCGGAGACGGCCGCTGACAGCGGACAGAGTGAAGAGTAATACACGTAATCTGAGAAGTACAAAGAGGGCGTAAGGGGCCGTTAAATACCATGAGAAAGTATGAAGTGGAATCATTTTTGTTATGAAAATGATTCCACTTTTTTACAGGCAGCCTCTTTTGTGGGGAGGGGGACATTTTCCACCCTCCTTTTTAGTATAAATAAAGGGCATTGTATATAAAAAAACACGGTAAAAAACCGCTTGACAAGAATTTAAGATAGGTCTAAAATCGTCTATGTGCAATGAGTTATGTTTCATGCAATTTTGTAAAATACAGTGAATTTTTTATGCAGAGGAGGGTACATAGGATGGTTGCACAAATTGTAGCAGTTACTATTTTTATTTTCATGTTTGCCATGATTGTTTTGGATAAAATTGAGAGGCATTATGTGACACTGGGCTGTGGAGCCCTGACCCTGATACTGGTGTTTGGACTGTGTATGCACAGTTTGACAGCGATATGGGAGACCGTGAATCTGCGGGCGATTTTTTCCTTGGATTTCTGGTATCAGGCGGGTGAGTCTGTTGAGTCCGGGAGCGGCATTAACTGGGCGACGGTTATTTTCATTGCCGGTATGATGGTGATGGTAGAGGGAATGGCCCATGTCGGGTTCTTCCGCTGGCTCTGTATGCGGATTGCCAAACTGGTTCACTATAAAACAGTGCCGATTTTTATTACTTTTATGATTATGTCAGCCGTGCTGGCGATGTTCATTGACAGTATTACGGTTATCCTGTTTTTGGCGGCAGTGACGGTGGAGTTGGCTGGACTGTTAAAATTTACTCCAATTCCTATGATACTGGCGGAGATTTTCTGTGCCAATCTGGGCGGTTCGGCTACCATGTGCGGAGACCCGCCGAATATTATTATAGGAACCTCTTTGCACTATTCTTTTCTGGATTTTATTACCAACACGGGCTTAATTGCCGGGATGGCTTTGATTGTCGTGGTGTTGTATTTTTATTTTGTGTTCCGTAAGGAATTGAAAAAGAAGACCGGGGAAATCACAGAGAATCTGGAACATCTTGACCCGGGAAAGAGCATTACAGATAAAAAGGGCTTTGTGATTAGCTGTGTTATTTTCCTGTGTGCCATTGTGCTGCTGATTACACATGCACAGACAGGATTGACAGTAGCCTTTATCGGATTGTTCATTGCCATTGTGACCCTGCTGGCTTCTGGCAAGGCGGCACTTTCCCTGATAAAAAAGGTGGATTATAAGACATTGCTGTTTTTTGTTGGATTGTTTATAGTAGTAGGCGGCCTGGAGGAAACAGGGATTCTGGAAGTAATTGCGAAGTTTATTGGAAATGTCAGCGGCGGTAATATGTATCTGATGGTGGGTATTATACTCTGGATATCCGCCATTGCCAGTGCTGTGGTGGACAATATTCCGTTTGCAGCAACGATGATTCCTGTTATCCGGACACTGGCGCAGACCCAGGGTATGGACCTTTCCGTATTGGCCTGGACGATGGCCCTTGGAACGGATATAGGCGGCAGCGCCACCCCGATTGGCGCTTCGGCCAATGTTGTGGGTATTGCTGTGGCAGAGAAGGACGGCCACCATATCGGCTGGGGCAAATATTGTAAGGCGGTAATGCCAGTGACGGTACTGGTGCTGGCAATTGCAACAGCCATAATTTTTGTTCGGTATCTGTAAAAAATTTTGGATAGAGGAAAGAGTATGATTATCAATTTTATGGAACAAGAGGAAGAAATTTTTCCTAACTTTAAGGGCGGCGAAAAGGAATATGCTGCGAAGATGAATTTTGACGGGCAGAACCGGATTATGCACGGAAGGCTGATTCCGGGAGCCAGCATTGGCCTGCACACCCATGATACCAACAGTGAAATTATTTATGTTCTCCATGGACAGGGAAAGGTTCTCTATGATGGGGACGAGGAGAGAGTAGAGGCCGGCATGTGCCATTACTGCCCCAAGGGACATACCCATAGTCTGATTAACGATACAGAGAAGGAACTGGTGTTTTTTGCTGTTGTGTCAGAACAGTGAGGAACTTTAGAATATTTACAAAAAAGACTACCCAAAACGTCATAAGTGTGTTATAATGGACAAGCATGAAGTGTTTACAATAGTGTAGAAAGGGAGGTTTAACATGCGAAAAATAGGTTTTGTGGTAGTATTTTTGTTTTTGACGATGATGGCCGTATCGGTGCCTGCCGAGGCCAAGGACTATGAGGAAAATGGTTTTTCCTACCGGGTAAAGCGGAAAGAAGCTGTCGTGACGGGAACGGAACTTTCAGATGGGCAGTTGAATATTCCGGGTACCCTGGGCGGATTTCCGGTGACGAAGATAGACTACGGCGCATTCCGCAAATCGGGATTTACCGAGGTGTCTATACCGGCCACGGTGACAGAGATTGACGATCGTGCCTTTATGAATGCGAAAAAGTTAAAATCTATTCGTTTGCCGGGAAATCTGAAGAGTTTGGGTAGATACGCCTTTTCCGGCTGTACGGCGCTTTCTTCGGTTTCGCTGAGCAAAAAAATGACTGTATTGGAGGATGGAGCCTTCAAAAACTGTATTTCCTTGAAAAAGATTACTCTGCCGGATTCGATAGTGGTAATTGGGGAATCCACCTTTGAAAATTGTTATAAATTAACTAATATTAAATTGAGTAAGAAGTTACGCTCGATTGACAACTATGCATTTTACCATGATTATGCACTGAAATCCGTTGCTATTCCATCGAAGGTGACTTCTGTGGGACGATATGCCTTTTACTCCTGCAGTGATTTAACTACCGTTCGTTTTGCCAGTGCAAAGACCAAACTGGGGGATGGTGTTTTCAGCCGCTGTACATCGCTGAAGAAAGCGATATTACCGAAAAAAATTAAGAATGTACCAGAGTCAGCTTTTGAGAATTGCAGCAAACTCAGCAAGGTGACCCTGCCAAAAACGGTTTCTATTATTAAGAAAAAAGCATTTTCCAATTGCCGGTCCTTAAAGGGGATTACGCTTAACACTAAGGCGTATGCCATTGGTGACCGTGCCTTTGCCGGCAGTGGTTTGCGGAAAATTAAGATGAATGCCAATATGCAGTTTATTGGCAACGGTGCTTTCCAAGGAACGAATATCCAGAGTATTGCGTTAAAATCCAAAGTAACCTTCATTGGAAATAAGGTGTTTGCAAATTGTGGAAAGTTGAAAAGAGTTTCCATTCCTTCCAGTGTAAAGGGAATTAATCCGGGAGCCTTTAACAATTGTGTCAGCTTACAGGAAATCAATGTAGCCTCCGGCAATGCAAACTATTGTAGTGAGGCAGGAGTATTATACAATAAATCCAAGACGAAACTGATTCAGTATCCACTGCATAAGACCAGCAGTTCTTTCCGCACACCGGGAAGTCTGGAGCGGATTCGTTCCAATGCCTTTGCAGGAAACCGATATTTGCGCAGTGTGACGATTTCTGCCGGTTCCATTGGGAAATATGCTTTTTCGGAGATGAACAATCTTCGCTCCGTTACGATTTTGTCCGGAACAGGAAAGATTGAAAGTGGAGCATTTTACTGGAATAGAAAACTGACTCAAATCACGCTGCCGGATTCGGTTACTTCCATTGGAAGCCGTGCCTTTGCCAAAACGAAAGTCCGGACAATACACATTCCGTCCAGACTGGTTTCCCTGCGCAGGGATGCTTTTGATGACTGCAACAATCTGGCCTACTTTACCGGTGGAAGCGGCGGGAATTATCGTGTCCAGGAGGGCGTTTTATACAACCGTTCTCTCACCACTTTGATAAAATATCCGGCGAAGAAAACGACCAAGGTATTTACTGTGCCGGATTCGGTAAAAGAAGTAAAATCCTGGGCTTTTGAAAATGCGGCTTATTTAACAAAATTGTATTTTGGAGCAAATTTCCGCTATCTTGATTATAATGCAATATACAATGCAAAGAATTTGAAGTCCATTGTCTTTAATTCCAAAAAACTGGGCTATGGTTCTTCCAGCGGTGTAAGCTCCTGTGACCGGCTGGCTGTTATTGTGGGACCGAACACCTACACGATGCGTTCCATGGCAAGCAGAGCCAACGCCACACTGATTACCTTGTAATTCCAATCAGAGCAAAGAAATTACAGGCGTCCTTCTAAATGAAGGGCGCCTGTTTAATGAGGAGCAGAAAATGCGATAAAATACTTGCATTTTCAGGCTTGATATGATAATATATCTAATGTTGACGCTTTCAACATCCGGCTCCATGGTCAAGTGGTTAAGACACCGCCCTTTCACGGCGGTAACAGGGGTTC
>JAFLTB010000017.1 GCA_022510605.1 Lachnospiraceae bacterium | reverse complement strand
CTCCTCCGCTGCAAAGCCAATAGCGGGTTCATTAAAGTATGCTATGCCCTTCTTGCTTTTACTTTTAGTTTTGGCGGAACCCGACGTATCCCATATCAGGATGGCGCATATTGCCAGTGCAAATATAGATGTTATATAAGCGAATTTCTTCATATTCATTTCCCCCTTTTTCTCTTATTATTACGCTTTACTTTCTCACCTTTTCCTCTCGGATTATGTAATCACATAAAATGACTTCTATAGTAGTCATCTTAACAAGGATTTGTCACTATGTCAATCCAAAAATAGTAATTCCCCAGAGAGGACTTTGACGCAGGGGGGTGGAGGTCTCTCCGGGGGCTTGAGCACAAGGGCGTTTCAGTACAATGTTATTTTTCTCGCCCTGAAAAAACTGGGAAAAAAAGAAAAACCATGTTATACTATCCATAATTATTCAGAAGGAAAAATAAAGTGTTCTATGCGCAGAGGGGGGTGCTTACATTTCTATGAAGAAATTATGTTTACTTTTTATATTTCTGAGTTCAGTGATAGTTTTGGCATCATTTGAAAATTCAGAAATACAGGGAATTGTTCAGGGAACGGCGACAGAAGCTATAGATGGTGTGGTTTATCAATATGCAATGATACCAGGAAGGGAAAAGGAAATATGTATTACCAAAATCACATCAAATCAAAGCGTTGTTTCTATTCCTTCCCAGATTTCCGGGAATACAGTAACTACTATTGGTGCTGGCGAGTTAGACTATGATGATTGCCCCAGAGAAGAGAGGGAACTGCTGTCCGCCCCGCGCTCGGATGCAGGTGAAAAACTAAAGAAAACATATCGTGTTTTACAGGAAAACAGTCAAGTTAAAAAAATTGTTATACCACAGACAGTAAAATGGATTAAAATGTGTGCTTTTTATGAGTCCGCCAGTATTCAGGAGGTCACCTTGTCAAAGGGCCTGTTGGAAATAGGTGCAGAGGCGTTTGGGGGCTGTACAGGAATAAGAAAAGTGGTCATTCCCCAAAGCGTACAAACAATTTGGGACTCCTTCGCCGGCTGTACAGGAATAAAAAAAGTGGTAGTTAATTCTGAAAAGGTGCAAATTGGAGCAAGGGCTTTTCAGGGTATTACTGGGAAAGTGGTTTTTGCGTCAAAGAAAACCCAAAATATGCAGGATATTTTTTTCAATGGGCGAACAATCCGAAAAAAGTTTCCTCTGTTACATGGAAAAAAGGATTAAAAAAAATTGAGGTAGCAGAGGGAACCTTTGATTATTCACGGATTCGAAATTTGATTGTGCCACCCTCTGTAAAAACATTTACCATGTGGCAGCAGGAGATGATGCTATGTGATTATCTGGTCGTGACGGGCAAGGATACTAAGGTATCAAAGGATACGATTATGGGACATGATGAGGGGGCATATTATATCAACGCAAAGGCAATTGTGGCACAAAAGGGTTCTAAAGTGCTGAAATATGCTTCAAAATTTAAGCGTCCGCAAATTGAAAAACTAGACGTGAATGATGAAGATGATGTTATGCTTTTAGAGGATAATGGGCATTATACAGAATCCAACGTGGGAATGAAAAAAGTAAAGGTGATTTCCATCAATCCACCATCCAGGGTTTCAGTTACCCGTAGCAGGAATAAACTAAGCTGGTCGCAGGGTAAGAACACATCGGAATACTGGATTTACTATGCGGAGAAAAAGGGAGGCCCATATAAGAAAATTGCTACAACAAAAACCGGTAAATATATAGCGAAAAAGAGCGGATACTACAGGGTAAAAGGAATAAAAGAAGCATATGGCTTTCCTTGGAAAGGAAAAAACAGCAGGATTATAAGGGTTTCATAAAGTATTGTTTGATATTGGGGCTGTTGCAAAATGGATGGCATTCATCTCATCTATGGAGCAGCAGCTCCTTTTTATGCCCAACTAACTGTAAAAAACGGTTTACAAAAAATACTTTTTTTGATAAAATATATGACTGTAATATACAAATAAATAAGCAATGGCTATAAGCCATGCAGAAAAGAGGTTGAAGTATGAAGATGAAAAGAACACTTTGCCTGATTCTGGTGTTTGCACTGGCATTCATGCTTCCGGTGTCAAGCCCGGTAGAGGCAAAAAAGGCAAAGAAGGCAAAGAAGAAGACAGTGGAGCTCAGCAAAAAGAAACTCGATCTTGCGGTTGGGCAGAAAAAGAAAGTTACAGTGAAAAATGCTAAGGCCAAAAAGGTAACATGGTCAGTAGACAAGAAGGCTAAAAAGAAAAAGATTGTGAAGCTTTCCAAAAAGTCCAATAAGGGCGTAACAATTAAGGGAGCAAAGCAAGGTAAGGCAACGGTAACCGCTAAAATTAAGGTGGGAAAGAAAACCTATAAGAAATCAGTGAAGGTAACCGTAAAGAAAAAAGCAGATAATAATAAAAAGAAAACGCCTACTGCCATTACCATATCTTCCGTGTCGGTGTTAAACAGCCGTACAGTTCAGGTAAGTCTCAGTGCAGCTCAGGCGCTGTCTGACAGCAACTTTACTGTAAAGAGTAAGGTGTATGAAACAGGAAGTTATAACCGCACCTTAAAAATCGACAGGGTTTCTACTTCGGACAAGCGTACTTACATGCTTACACTGGACAGCGAGAGTTCCATTTCTGAGAATCAATTTGTACAGGTGACGGTGCAGGGACTGCAGGGGAGCGGTACACTTTCCAAAGAAACAGTATACAGCAAAGGAGCCTTTAACTATACATATGATTCCAGCGAGTATATTTACACGGATATGGTAAATGATTCTGTAGACCGGAGATTATATGATGATGGTTTGGGCTACTGTACTTATTCAGTGTCGGGACTGCCGGATGGAATTTCCAGTAAAGTAAGCGATAGTGGGACTTATGTAAGATTTACCGGAAAGCCAACGAGAGCTGGTACCTTCCATGGAAAAGTTGTGGCCAAGGATGAACTGGGAAATAGTTATACCTATAATATAACCTGGCTCGTCGGCAGTGAAAACACAATTGCGGCGGCATGTGCACCAATTTACGGTATAACAAATACGGACGGCAAATATTATGTGGATAAAAAGGTCTATGCAATAGGCGGAAGCGGCTGGTATGATTATGAGATTCAGGGCAATGCGCAAGGACTTGAGATGTCTGGCAGCTGGCTGGAAGGCGACTTGCCAGCGGCAGGAGAGTACGGCATCACCGTACAGGTTACAGACAGCGATAATGAGTCTATTAAGACGACAGCGGTTCTGTCAGCATCTATCAAGGAAGGAAGAACCATTTCCGGTGTTATTAAGGACGCCAGGGGAAATGCCCTGCCATATGCCGATGTTAGATTTGAGAATACGGACAAGGCAAACCGTTATATAACATCTGATTATGCGTATGCGGACAGCAAGGGTGCTTACTCGATTCGCTTGGCGGATGGTACTTACGAGTCCTATGCGTATGGTTATTACGCAGAGGGAGACGTGGTTACTGTACAGGTGAGTGGAACCAGGTCGGGTGTGGACTATACCCTTCCGGTATATCCGATTACCGTGACGACAAATAATGCCAATGTAGATGCTTCTGATTTTGGTTACTGGTATGATGATGATGACAACGAGTATGGCTCTGGCAATAAACTGTACTTAAAGGCTGGTACATACATTCTGAGCAGTGCTTATTACGATGGTGAGACATATTATATAGGACACATTAATGCAACGGTAACATCCAGCACTACCACTGTAATGGCAACGGTAACCATCGACGATTAAATTGTGGGAAACGTTACAGCGGAGTAGACAGAGTGAAATAGAAATATGATTGTGAAATGAAAAGTGCCCTGCGTATGAATGAAATTTCATACCGCAGGGCGCTTTTTTGTTTAGTTTATATTTTCTTCAATAAATTCAGCAAATCCGGGCTGGCCCCTGGTGTTTAGATGTACGCCATCCTGATAAAACCAATCCGGATGTTTTTTGCCCTCATCGGCCCAGGAAATTACATGTACATTGTCATTTTTTTTTGCCAGTTTCTGAATCGTGGCATTCACCTGCTGTTGGATGTCCAGATTTTTTCCATATACGTTAATCCAGTAAATGGTTCGCTCCGCTCCCAGATAATCCAGCAGCTCCTGGCCGGTGGCAGGATTAAAATTGCTGTTGGTGCCTAAAGAAATGATTACGGTATCTCCTAATTTATGTTTTTTGTTCAATTTCCTGGCCACGTCGATACCGTGATACACCTGGCGGGAGATTTTGGCATCAATCACCGCATTTTTTTCCAGTTTCTTAAAGGCGGGTGCCGCTCCCAGAAACACAGAATCGCCAATGACTGTAATTGTTCTCTCGGGTGTTTTTTCCTCTACTGCCGCTCCCGTTGCAGGGGGCTGTGTCTCAGAGGAAGTTTCTGCCTCAGAGGCAGTTTCGGTTTCCGACAGGGAGTCGGACTGCTCCAGAAGTTGTTCATTGCGCATCAGTTCCTCCTCCAGTTCCGACTGGTCGGAGGCCGGGGCGCTGATAATACCATAGCATCCAATGGCAGTACAGCAGAGCAGGGCAAGGATGCCAATATATTTTATGATTTTCTTTCTTTTTTCCATAGTATCCTCCATTCCTTATATCAGGCCTAAAATGATAAGCGGATAGTGCCACAGATAAATCCCATAACTTTTCTTTCCGAGCAGGGAAAGAAGAACTGGTTCGGGCAAGTTTCCCGGCTGAGTTTCCTGGTTTTCAATGATAAGCACCATACATGCGAAAAACAGGCTGACAAAAAACATCCCCCCCTGATAAAGAAGCGGCGACTGTCCATCTACGGTAAAAAATAAAAGGCAGATAATCGGCAAAAACATGCCAAACAGTGGAAATGCTTTTTTTCTGATGGTAAAACGCATGGCAGTGAATTGCTGTCTGACAGCCCCCAGAAACATTCCGATAAACAGTGGAAATGCCATAGTGTCCGTGCCGTAATAGACCCGGGAAGGGTCTTCCCCCGGAGTATACAAAAATACCATTTTCCCTGCGGAGAGAAGGGCAAGCGCCAAAAAGGCAAAGCACATTTTCCTGTCTCCTATGGCCTGACAGCATTTTCTGTAAAGCAAAAACAGGGCAGGCCACAATATGTAAAACTGGATTTCAACCGCCAGAAACCAGAGATGGGTAAAAGGCGATGCATTTGCCAGCTTTGTAAAATAGGAAGCCTTCTGTCCAATTTGCCACCAGTTATCAAAGCCTAAAAAAATACTGCAGATTTCATTGCGTATTCCAATCAGCAGACTGCTTTTTGTCAATGTGAGATAACAGCATACCACCATTACCATAGTAAAGAGAGGGGGAACAATTTTTTTTACTCGTTTCATATAGTAATTTCCTATATGAAAATCTCCGTTTTTCCAGTTGTGTTCACTGGTGATGAACATCAGATACCCGGATAATACAAAAAACAGAGGGACTCCCAGGAATCCTCCCCGCACCACAGAAGGAAATAAGTGATATAAAACAATGCCTGTAATACCAATTCCCCGCAGGGCGTCCAGCCCTTTTCTTTTTTGTGTCTTACTGTTATCTTTCATCGTACCAAGCCCTTCCTTCCAATTATTTATCTACATGAGTTTTACGTTGTAAACCGATTATACGACATGTGGTTTAAGTTGTCAACTGTTTTTGCTTTGAAATTCACCTGAGATTTACTTTGAGATTTTATTGCAAAAAGGTTGACAGAATAAACTAGAGCCTCTATAATAAGGTTTACAAAGTAATTTGAAATTTTTAGTGTGCGAAAACAGTTCACAGAAATGGAGGATATTGTGAAACAGGAAATTCGTGTAACAAATAGTGAATGGTATCTGATGGATTGTCTGTGGGAGGAATCCCCCCGGACTTTGATGCAGATTGTGCCGCTGTTAAACGAGCGGGTGGGATGGAGCAAGAGCACCTGCGCGACGATGGTACGGAGAATGGCGGAAAAAGAACTAATTGGATACGAGGAAAAGGGAAAGACAAAATATTTTTATCCCAAAGTGCAAAAAGAGGATGTAGTGGTGCAGGAGACAAGGGACTTTCTGCAGCGGATTTATGACGGAAGTGTCGGCATGATGATGAGTGCCCTGGTGCGCCAGAATGATTTGTCCAGGGAGGATATTCAGGAACTGCAGGAAATCTTAAAGATGGCAGAGAATGAGTCAGAAAAGGGTCGGAGAAGGAAACGTTAGGAGAGAAAGGAAGACAGAAGTAATGGTCTTTGACTTGGAATTTGCATTGGAATCCTCATTGCTGGTGCTGATGATTTTGGGGATTCGGAAAATTTTCATAGGTAAAATACGATATGCCGGAATATATGCTCTCTGGTTTCTGGTTCTGCTGCGGTTTATGATACCGGTGAACATCATTTCGACACCCTTTAGTGTGGGAGGGATTATTCCCGAGACGCTTCTGGTGCAGCCAGAAGAGGAGCTGGCGGGAAAAAATCCGGGGCAGACAGTAGAGGCGGCCGGAGGGATGGAGGGGCATTTCTCCGATGGAACATCCGGCGAAGGCAATCAGGTGGAGTGGAAAGGGAACCAAGGTGATACGGCTTTATCACTGCGGAATATAGATGATGGACAGAAAAGTGATTCCTGGAGCCTGTTTAACATGCTCAGTGCCAACGGACGGGTAGTTTTGAAGAATGGCAGGCTGATTGTTTCAGGGATTCTCTTATTGTGGTTTGTGCTGTCCAATGTGGTTCTGATGAGAAAACTGAAGAGAAGCCGCATATCCTTCGGGAAAAGGGATACGGTGAGGGTATATGTGACGCCAGACATTGCAAATCCATGTCTGTATGGTTTTTTCCGACCGGCGATTTATCTTCCGGAAGGCCTGGTTTCAGGGGATGGTGGGGGAAGTGCGGCCGAGGAAGAAATTAAGCAGATGATTACCCACGAGTATGTGCATTACCGGCATGGGGACCACATCTGGGCCATGTTTCGGGTGTTTTTGGTATCGGTATACTGGTTTAATCCTTTTTTGTGGCTGGCGGTATCCTGTTCTAAAAAGGATGCGGAGCTGTTCTGCGATGAGACAGTTATCCGGTTACTGGGAGAGAGAAGACGTTTTTGTTATGGCAAAATGCTGGTACGATTGGCGGGAGACGCCAATTGGGGAGAATTTCGCTATCCGATTATGTCCATGAGCAGACGGGGCAAGGAGATGGAGAAACGAATCCGTGCCCTCAGCCGCAAAAGGAGTTATTCGCGCTGGGTGGCAATTCCCCTTGTATTACTCGTACTGGCAGCGGCGGGCATTACCTGCAGTACCAAAAGTGTCCCATCCGCAGGGGAGACAAAGAATGCAGAGCTGACAGAGATGGGAGATACCGCCACGGGAGCAGCGGTGGGCAGTGAGGAGAAACAGCAGAAGGATGATAAGGCGGCCCAGACCGCCGGGCAGGGAAACAAAGAGCAGCCTTCCTTCACAGTCTCCAATTCAGGGGTGGTATATAACGTGGATGGAAGCGAAGCCTCCTCCGTCGATATGCAGGCCATTGAAGAGGCCTTTGGGCAATACATAGAAATTTTCACAGAGGCGGTCAATACAGGAAATACAGACCGGATGTCGCAGGTACTGTATGTGGGAAGCGATGTGTATGAGCAGCAGTGTGAATTAGTAAAAAATTATTATAAGCGTGGAATCCGCGAGAAAATAAAGACATGTTCCATTTCAGCCGCAAAGGCCATTACATCGGAGCAGGTGGAGATTATCTCCAAGGAAAAAATAAAGGTTTTCTATGCGGATACGGATGCAAAAATAATTAAGCAAAGATATCAGTATACCTGCGAGTATATTGATGAGCGGTGGATTATAACCGGAATGGATGAAATACCTCAGACGGATGAAATGACCCAGTGAGAAATTCAAAAAATTTCCATTTGACAAATTGGTCTATAGATGATAGAATTTTGACAAAGAAGAAATTCTATTGTTTATAGACCTTTTTGTTGATTCCAACGTAATGCTTGGAAAGGGAGGTAAAAAATGGGAGAAATGCTGAAAGAAATTATATCAATTATGTCGGATAATGAGTTGCTGCGGTATCTCATAGATACAAGCATAACCGCTTCGCTGATGGTTTTGCTTTTCCTGATTGTCCGGCCCTTTATGAAAAAACTGCCCCGGATGGGCATGTATGTTCTGTGGCTGGTGCTTGGGCTTCGGCTTTTGTGCCCGGTTTCGGTGGCCGGGATTTACAGTCTTCTGCCGGATGGAATGGAGGAGAAGGTCTCCGAGACCCGGCAGGAAATGACGGTGGAAGGAATGAAGGCCAACTGGGACAGGGCCAGCCGGCAGCAGCTGGGAGGCCAGGAAAATGGATACCGCCTGCCGGAAAAAAGTTATACCCAGACGGCGGGCTCTGATTCCTCAAATAACCCGGCCGGAGAGAGCGTTTCCCAATCCGTCAACGGTGGTGTTTCCGGGCAGGGAAAAACAGCCGGACAAGTTGCGATAGGAGAGCCACAGGCGTTGTCTATGGATAGGATTTTGACACTGGTATGGGGTGCCGGGGTCTGCCTGCTGGTGCTTTATCTGATTGTGTCACTGCTTGGCCTCCGCTTTTCTCTATCTGATGCAAAGCAGATAGAGGATAATGTATATACCCATCCTATGGTAAGCAATTCCTTTGTGGCGGGTCTTCTGTCCCCTAAAATATATATGGCAGAAAATATACCGACAGAGGACAGGGAATATATTTTGTGTCACGAGCGGATTCACATACGGCGCCGGGATTATCTGGTTAAGCCCCTTATGTTTCTGGTGTGCTCTCTGTACTGGTTTAATCCTTTCATGTGGCTTGCTTATCGCCTGATGGAGAAGGATATGGAGGTGTCCTGCGATGAGGCGGTGATTCGCCGTATGGGCGGAGAGGTCAAAAAGCGCTATTCGTCACTTCTGATTGCGCTGACCTCCGCCAGACAGAAAGGGCTGGGACAGAGTACAGCATTCAGTATTGGTGTAGTAAAGGACCGGATTCGCAGTGTGATGCGCTACCGAAAGCCTACGGCGGTGACCTCTTTGCTGCTGGCGGTGGTGATTCTGCTGTTTGGCTGTTCGGTGATGTCTGAACCGGAAGCAACCCCGATACCAAAGAAAGATACATCCAAGTCAGAGGTATATGTGGAGCAGGTGATAGATGAACAGACTAAGATAGATGGAGCGCTGGCCTTTTTTCCAGAAGATAATTATTATACTGAATTTCTAATCAGTGCCGAGGGAAATCTTTTGCTGGTGGGATACCCGGACGTAGAGGAGGAAAAAGAGCAGATGTCCTGTCCTGTTGTGGCAGAGGAGGTAGATGGGCAGTGGCAGAAATGGGAACTGGCAGGCCTTGAAGAGTATGGCAAAAGGGTAGAGGGGAAACCGATAGAAACTTTCGATATACAGCTGGATGGTCAGGATAATCTGTATTTGTCTGCAGGGGAATATACGGAGTTTTATTCCGAAGAGGAATGGGAAAAGGACCCGGAGGGATATGAAAAAAAGAGGTATCTGCTCCATAACTATCTGTTCCGTGTTGACCGTGCTACGGGAGAACTGACGGAGATAAAGCTGCCAGAAGAAAAAATAGCGAAGGTATTTCCGGCGAATGCAAAAGTAGTATCAAAGAATGAGGTGAATTATAATCAGTTTACTGTTTGTCCGGATGGGAATATTCTTCTGATTCCTGAGGGAAAAAGCGAGATTGGCGGAGTATATGACTGGAAGACGGGAGAGGCAAGTACAAAGATACAGAGTTTTGCCGAGATGAAAAACGGTGCTATGTGTGCGGCGGGTGATGGCTTCTTTGTGAGTGCTGTCATAGAATATGACCCGTCGGAACCAACAAAAGTTAAGTTAAATGTACACAATATAAACACGGGTGAAACGGAATATAGTCTGGATACCGGCCTTACATGGAGAGAGGTGTTTGCAGAGGGAATAATAGCAAAATTTGCCCTTGGGGTCAGGGAAAATGAAATTTTCATAGCCACCGGTGAGGGGATTTTTGAAGCAGAATATGGAGAGACCTCTTTTACTAAAGTGGTAGACTCGGAAAAGGACAACGTATACTATTTATCGGAAAATAGTACCGAATTCTTTGGGAATATGTACAAGGGCGAAAGGGAGGATTATTATCTTTCCGCCGAAATGGCAGGCGGGGGCAGACTGCTGCAATACGCCCCCCAGTCAGAATAACCGACGCCATCGTGGCACCTGAAAGGAGGAAGAAAATGGGAGAGATGCTAAAGGAAATTATATCAATTGTGTCGGATAACAGTTTGCTGCGGTATCTCATAGATACCAGCATAACCGCTTCGCTGATGGTTTTGCTTTTCCTGCTTGTCCGGCCCTTTATGAAAAAGCTGCCCCGGATGGGCATGTATGTTCTGTGGCTGGTGCTTGGGCTCCGACTTTTGTGCCCGGTTTCGGTGGCCGGGATTTACCACCTTCTGCCGGATGGAATGGAGGAGAAGGTCTCCGAGAGCCGGCAGGAAATGACGGTGGAGGGAATGAAGGCCAGATGGGAAAGGGCCAGCCGGCAGCAACTGGGAGGCCAGAAAAATGGATACCGTCTGCCGGAAAAGAGTTATGACCAGACTGCCGTCACGGATTCCGCCGGAAATTCAGCCGGGGAGAGTGCCGTTAACGGAACTGCTTCCGGGCAGGAAGGAACAGCCGGGCAAAGTATCGGTGAAGGACCACAGGTGTTGTCTATGGATGGGATTTTGACACTGGTATGGGGTGCTGGCGTCTGCCTGTTAATAGTTTTTCTGGTGGGTTCGCTGCTTCGGCTCCGTTTTGTATTATCCGATGCAAAGTTGATAGAGGATAATGTATATACCCATCCCATGGTGGATAATTCCTTTGTGGCGGGATTGTTGTCTCCCAAAATATATCTGGCAGAAAACATACCGGCAGAGGACAGAGAATATATTTTATGCCACGAGCGGATTCATATACGGCGCCGGGATTATCTGATTAAGCCGATTATGTTTCTGGTGTGCTCGCTGTACTGGTTTAATCCTCTGATGTGGCTTGCCTATCGTCTGATGGAAAAGGATATGGAGGTGTCCTGCGATGAGGCAGTGATTCGCCGCATGGGCGGTGATGTCAAAAAGTGCTATTCGTCACTTCTGATTGCGCTGACCTCCACCAGAGGGAAGGGACTGGGGCAGAGCACCGCATTCAGTATCGGCGTGGTAAAGGACCGGATTCGCAGTGTGATGCGATACCGAAAGCCTACGGCGGCGACTTCTCTGCTGCTGGCGGCGGTGATTCTGCTGTTTGGCTGTTCAGTGATGTCTGAACCAGCGGCCACCCCGATGCCAAAGAAAGATACACCCAAGTCGGAGGTATATGTGGAGCAGGTGATAGACAGGTCTTATATAGAGGATGTGAAGTCTCTTTTTGGCTGGGCCGGAAAAAACACGTATAGTGAGACAATCCTTAGTGCCCGGGGTAATTTATTGGAAGCGGTTTTTCTGAAAGACGAGAATGGCAGGACGGAATTTCCGGGAATTGCAGAGAGAGTAGATGGACAGTGGCAGAAATGGGAACTGGCAGGCATTGAGGAGTACAAGGAAAAAGTAAAGGACAAACCCATAGAACTTATGGGTATAAAGTTCGATGGCCAGGATAATATGTATATCCAGTCAGGGGAGTATACTATGCCCTTTTCACAGGAGGAATATGATAAGAATCCGGAAAAGTATGACAAGCGAAGGTATCTGATTCATAACTACCTGTTTCGCATCGACCGTGCCACGGGAGAGTTGACGGAGATAAAACTGCCAGAAGAAAAATATGCAGCGGTAAATCCGGCCAGGGCACGGGAGTATGGGATAGCAGAGGATGCGGTGAATTATAATCAGATGGTCATTTGTCCAGATGGAAATATCATTTTGATGCCTGGGGGAGACTCCCAAATTGCCGGTTTATATGACTGGAGAGCGGGAGAGGAAGGTATGAAAATGCAGAGTTTTGAGGGAGAAGAAAACGAATTAGCGTGTATAGCGGGGGATAATTTTTTTATCACTATGACAGACGATGCTTCCAGCAAAGCGAAAATGATTATGAATGTCCGCAATATGCATACCGGCGAGGTAGAATATACTCTGGATACCGGCCTTGCAATGGAAGACTTACAGGGTGAAACGGTGAAATTTTCCTATGGTATCAGAGAAAATGATATTTTTATGGCCACCAGTGAGGGTGTTTTTGAAGCGGAATACGGAGAAACTGCTTTTACCAAAGTAGTAGACCCGGAAAAGGACAACGTATATTATTTATCGGAAAACAGTACGGGATTCCGGGGAAATATGTATAAAGGTGAAAATAAAGATTATTATCTTCCTGCCGACTTAGGGAGTGGGAGCGGCGGTATACTGCAATATGTTATTCAGGAATAATAAATGGCGAATGCTTAGAATGGAGGAAAAAAGGTGAGGAATAATTTTTTATCGGAAAGCGAACTGGCTTTTGCAAAACTAATCTGGGAGAAAGAGCCGATAAAGTCCGGGGAACTGGCGGCTCTCTGCAATGAGGAATTTGGATGGAAGAAATCCACGACCTATACGGTGTTGAAAAATCTCTGCAACGCCGGGATTTTCCAAAATCAGAAATCAGTGGTGACTTCCCTGATTAGCGAAGAGCAGTATCAGGAGCAGGAAAGCACCCAGATTGTGGAGGAGCGCTTTGAAGGCTCCCTGTCCAAGTTTGTTACAGCCTTTACCAGAAAAAAGAAGCTGACGAAACGGCAGCTGGAGGAATTAAAGCGGATTATAGAGGAAAATGAATAAGAGGAAAATATGACGTTGTCAAATTATCAGATTTGATATAAACTATCACTATATATATCCTGATGGTAAGATTTATGAAGGACGTGCAATTAATTATAAAGGGGAGCATGTTGCAAAAAACAATACCGGAAGAATAGGGGTGGCTTTAACGGGTAATTTCAGTTCAGAAGAAAGTTTTGTACAAGATTTTAAAGATTTCTGGCAAGGGGCAGGTGCTAAGAAACCTGAAAAGGCACAATTGGATAGCTTGGAAAAGTTGATTAAATATTTGGATGATAAATGGGGAGGCAATAATAATGTTGAAAAATAAAAAGAAGAAAATATTTATGATTCCGGTTATAATAATTTTGTTAATATTGTTATTTTTTGTAATCAGGATATTGGCATTTAAAGTGATTATTTATCCTCATTGGTTAACACAATCTTCGGATAATATATCTGAAGTACATATTTCATCAGAATTTTTTGATTCAAAGATAACAGATCAGGAAATGGTAATTAAGTTATATAAACTATGTAATAATACAAAGATAAAAAAACTGGTATTTGATACATCTGAAAGTAATGCAAATATGTCAGATGATTTCAGTATAGATTTTATATATAAAAATAATTCATCTGATACTATTATGTGTAAAAAAATGGATGCTACTGTATTAAAAGAACCGGCGAATGCGTTATTTTGGACTCGGGGAGAGGATAACGAAGAGCTTTTATCTTTACTATTAGAAATAGAAAGTAGTGATAATTCATATATAAAAACAGATCGAGAACAGATATTCACTGACGTTGAAGAATGTTTAAAAGAGTATGAGCAGGATTTTGACAAAATAATTAGCTTAGCAAAAGCGGATAAATCAGCACAAAAAGAAGAAGGAAGTGGCTCTATTAGTTTAACTAGAAACTCTTTATTATTTAGTAATTCGGAATTAGAAGAACATGTCATATCATTGTTGAAAAAGACAAAAGTTTCATCTGTTGCATTTGGTCAAAATTATGTTTCATTTGTATACAAATCGCAACCTGAATATTTGACAAGTATCTTATATGATTACAATGATAATAAAAAGGAAGAAGAATCGTTAGGGAAAATTGTTAAAAGGATAAAACCATTTTATTATATGGAATGCTTAACATTATCGAATAAATAGTTGAGATTGATGAATAGTGAGGCGGATGCGGTGCCCTCGTGCTATGCTAAGTGACGATTGCTTATGAGTAATTGTGTGCGATATAGATTGCAAAAAACGATAGGGAATGGTATAATCAGACAACAAATGGAAGGCAGCGAGGGAGAGAAAAATGGGCAAAAAGAAACGAAGTAATCTTACGAAACAAATTTTGAAAAATAATATTTATGCAGTCCGGCTAACTGCCTCGTTATCAAAGAAACGAGTGATTGTCTCTATTGTCAAGCAGATTATCGAATATTTAATGTGGGTATTTTATAGCGCCTTTTTTGTGCGCTATATTTTAGATGCGATAGAAAATGAGAAAGAGACAGGAGATATTTTGCTTGCAGTTCTTGTCATTGGAACCGTCAGTTTGCTGCTGGAACTGTTCCTGTACTATTGTGGGGATGTTTTATTTCCCCTGCTGGACATTAAGGTTTTTCATGGTTTGTACGAGAAGGTCTACAAGAAGTCAGAGAATATGGAAATTGCCTGTTTTGAGACCAGTGATTTTTATGACAAATTTTCTGTGGCCCTGGATGATATGGGAAATAAGCTGTGTGATACGGTGGATAACATGAGTGCTGTTATAGGAGGTACGATAGGAGGTATTCTTGCGTGCTATACTATGGTTGAAATTGATCCGCTGACAATTGTGTTTCTCATTGCGCCTCTGATTGGTAATTTTTTCTTTGCACCCAAAATGAACGAGATTTATTATAAACGCTATCTGGATGCAGTGCCCTTTGAGCGTAAGTTAATGTATGTAAACAGAATTATGTACCTTCCGGAATACGTGAAGGAGCTGCGGTTATCCAATATTTTTCATGTTATCAGCAGACAGTACCATGAGGCCATAGAGGGAAAAGCCTCTATATGGAAAAGGTATTTTAATAAAGCATTTATTCTGGGAATATTGCAGTATGTATTTTCCTATATGGTTATTTTTGAAGGAATCTTATTATATGGTGGGTACCGGGCCCTTGTTTCACAGGAAAACAGGATTTCCTTTTCCCAAATGGCCGTTTTGACAAGCGTTATGGTAACGGCCTCCTGGGTATGGGTAAGGGTAATCAATGCCATTAACCGCGGCACTCAGAACAGTATGCTGATAGCGAACCTGAAAGAATTTATGAATTACGAGGAAAAAATTCCGGAGAACCAGGATGGCCTGCACCCGGATGCAAATATAACCTCCATTAAATTTGAGAACGTTTCCTTTTCCTATGATGGGGAAAAGAATATTTTACATAACGTATCCTTTGAAGTGGAAGGAAAGAAAAGCATTGTTTTTGTGGGACACAATGGAGCCGGCAAGAGTACGATTATTAAATTACTGCTTCGGCTGTATGACCCTACGGAGGGAAGGATTTATGTCAATGGCCGGGATATAAGGGAATATAATCTTGCGGAGTATCGGAATTTATTTGCCTGCGCCTTTCAGGATGGCGTCATTATTCCCGGAACCATAAAAAGCAATGTGTTAATGGGGAGAGAGGGAACCGATGAGCAGGTGCTCGAAGTCCTGAAGCTGGCGGGCATTTATGACAAAATAAACTCCCTGCCAGAGGGAATCCATACTGTTTTGACAAAGGAGTTTGACGATAATGGGGCTTTGCTGTCTGGGGGCGAATATCAGAAAATAGTGGTTGCCAGAGCCTTTGCAAAGACTGCCCAGATAGGAATATTCGATGAGCCCTCCAGCGCCCTGGACCCTGTTTCCGAGGACAAATTATTTTCCAGTATTCTGAAGGCATCGGAGGATAAAATAACGGTATTAATTTCCCATCGGCTTTCCTGTGTTAAGGATGCAGATTATGTGTATATGATGGAGCAGGGAGAAATGATAGAGCAGGGAACCCATGACACATTACTTCAAAAGGGCGGAAAATACGCTGAGATGTATCGGATTCAGGAAAAAAATTATTTTGCTTTGGATGATGAAGGGGAGGTGGCAGCGAATGAATAGAGAAGAAAGACAAAGTATGAGTATTCGACGTGTTTTGAAAAATAATATGTATGTACTGCGAATACTGTTCGGGGCCACGCCGATATATGGAATCAGTGTTATCGTAGAGGCGGTAAGGCATAATCTGATTAACTTTTTGGAGCAGACAATATGCGTTTATATTATTTTGGATGCAATAGAGCATGGAAGGTCATACAAAATCGTGCTTTATACGGTACTCCTGTTTTTGGCAGTGGACATTATTGCAGCCGGTATCAGCAATTTATACGAGCATTTTATTAAGCTTAAGTTTCTGCCGGTTGCGCAGAAAAAGATGAAAATGCTTTTGTATGATAAGGCAAGAAGGGTGGATATTGCCTGCTATGATGATACGGAATATTATAATGATTTTGTTATGGCGGTATCCCAGGCAGACCGGGCCATTGAGCGGGCGGAGCAGTTAATCCGGATGGTATTTGGCTGCATAACGGTACTGGCGTGTTATGGAGCCTTCTTTATCACCCAGGATATTACCTCGGTTATTTTTGTGGCGCTGTCCTTTGCCCTGCGAACGATATTTTCAAATTTGCTGAACAAGTGGCAATATAAAATAAAGTTGAAAGAAATTCCCCTGGAGAGAAAAAGGGATTGTGTAAAAAGGGTATTTTATCTTAAAAAATATGCCAAGGAATTGCGGTTAAATAAAGAGATTTCTGCTGAATTGCACAGGGGATTTAAAGAGGCAAATGATGAGTTATATCAAATTAATAAACGAATGGGCAAAAAAAGATTTGTTCTGGATTTTGTGGCGAAATATCTGGTGTCCGATTTTGCCCTGGATATTGTGTATGTGCTGTACTTAATTATTCGTTCGGTATTATACGGGGCAATATCTTTTAGCGGAATTGTAGTGTTATACAATTCAGCGGCCAATCTGCGCAGGGGATTAAGCACCATAATTGATTTAGGGCCATATGCAATGGAGACGAGCCTGTATGTGGAAAAAATAAGAACCTTTTTGGCTCTGGAAACAAAAATAGAAAACAGGAAAACCTGCGAAATCCCGAAGGGCTCCGGAACCCTTGAATGCCGAAATGTTTCCTTTGGATATAACGAAGACAGTCTTATTCTTAAAAATATAAATATGACGATTCAGGCCAGAGATAAGGTTGCTCTGGTGGGATATAATGGGGCTGGTAAAACCACGCTGATAAAACTGCTGCTTCGGCTGTATGACCCGACGGGGGGTGAAATTTTATTAAATGGCATCAATATCAAAGAGTTTGATATAAATGAGTACCGGAAATATATTGGAATTGTATTTCAGGATTTCCAGATGTTTGCAGGCAAGGTGTCGGAAAATGTTGTAATGGATTTGGTAAAGGAGCAGGATGAACCAGGAATCCTTCAGGCCTTTGAAAAAAGTGGATTTATGTCCCGTTATCAGACTCTGCCAAATGGAATGGATACACAGCTGACACAGGAGTTTGATGATTCCGGAGTTGATTTATCCGGCGGCGAGGAACAAAAGCTTGCGGTGGCAAGGGCCTTTTACAAAAATGCCGGACTGGTATTTCTGGATGAACCTTCCTCTGCCCTGGACCCCATTGCAGAGTATAAGCTGAATATGGCAATGAATGAAGTGGCAAATGAGAAGACAGTTCTCTTTATATCCCACAGGCTGTCTACAACACGAAATGCAAATACCATTTATGTGATGAAAGAAGGCCGGATTGTGGAGCAGGGAACCCATAAGGAACTGCTTGGAAAATCCGGAATATATGCGGAAATGTGGAATGTCCAGGCGGGGCGGTATCAGTAGAGGAAAGGTTAGGTTTTTATATGAAGAAAAATTTTGACAAACGGGTTCTATGGGTTGGCACGATAGCAATTCTTTTTGTTTGCGTTTTTCTGATAAATTATGTAACGCCTTATCTGGCAGATGACTATAGATATATACCGCATGTTGCATTTGGCGGAACTGCTAAAATTACATCCCTGAAGGATGTGATAAATTCCGCTGTATGGTTTTATCGCAATATGGGTGGAAGGGTAGAAGGGTTTCTCTTTGCCACCTGCTTTTCCTACCTGCCTTCCTATGTTTTTGATTTTATAAACACCATTGCGTATTTTCTGGTGACGGGACTTGTATACTTTATTTGTAAAGGTACTAATAAGCATAGCCTGTTTTTGTATCTGGGGATTCATATATTGCTTTGGTTCTGTGTGCCGGATTATGGACAGGTTATGTTTTGGATGTGTGGCTCTGCCAATTATTTGTGGACATCGATTCCGGTTCTGGGAATGGTTTATATTTATCGAAGATATGCCTGCTTTTCCGGGGACACGATGAAAAGCCCCCTTTGGGGTGTCCTTACTGTTATACTTGGTGTGGCTGCGGGCTGGGGAATGGAAAATATCAGTGCGGGAATGCTGGTGATTCTGACATTGTATTTGCTTTATTTTCGCTTTGCATTAAAAATAAAGATTCGTATTCCGATTATCTGTGGCTATGCAGGCAGCCTCATGGGATTTGCCTTTCTTGTACTTGCACCAGGAAACCAGGCCCGTATGGATATTAGTGAAAATCTGTCTCTGCTTTTCAAATTTTTTGTAATAGACTATTATTGGGTCTGCTTTGTTGGGGTACTTTGTATTCTTTGGCTTGTGCTATTCAGGCAGTATACTCACAACATGCAAGAGGCAGGCATGAAAGAAATGCGGCTTGAATCGGGCATATATGCTTCAGGTTCGCTCCTGTCTGCCTACTGTATGCTGGCGGCGCCGACTTCGCCTGAGCGGACATGGTTTATTGTATGTGTTTACGCAGTGTGTGCCGTTGGCACTTTGTTCAGCCATGAATATATAAGTGAACGTATACGGTCATCTCAAAATGTAAGGAAATCCCTTGTCATTGTTGTAACAGGCGCCTTCCTTATCATGCTGGTTTCCATGGCAGACACTATGATTTACAGTTATGAAATAACGGTACAAACCCAGGAAAGGGAAGCCTATATTTTAGAGCAAAGGGCACAGGGTAACAGAGACATTGCTGTGCCAATTATTACCCATAAATATCCATTGCGTTCACACCATGACGCGTTAACAGGACTTTCGGATATTCAGGAGGATTCCTCCTATTGGATAAATACGGCCCTGGCTGATTATTATGGTGTTGATACGATTACCGGGCAATGAGATGGCTCTGGAGATTCCAAAGGAGATGGGATATCAGCGCATTCAAATGGTTGCCGTATGGAACGGACAAGTCGTAAAGCATTAGATGTAATAGCATTTATCAATCGAATGAAGGAAATAACAAAGGAGAAAGATGCCATATGAAAAAAACAGAAAGAATGCTCTCTTATAAATGTCGATACTATGTTCCGTAACTGGGGGCCCTATGGAGGGATGCAGCTGGAGGTTGGCTGGAAATCTAAGAAGAGGAAGCAGTGCGATATAACCTTTCGGACGCTGCAGTTGTGGCATTATGCGGAAAAGCCCTCAACCTTTAGTTGAAAAAGGAGTGAAAATCTCAAAAAAAATGTTATTGTGAAAAAAGCATTTATTTGCTAACCTAAGACTAAAGAAATAAAGCAGGTTATCAATGGGACACTACACAGGGAGGCAGGAATGTTGAACAATCTAAAGATGGGTAAATTTATATGTGAACAGCGAAAACGCAATCATATGACACAACAGAAGTTGGCAGATGAATTGGGTATAACATTTCAAGCGGTTTCAAAGTGGGAAAATGGAATTGTCTATCCGAACATTGAAATTTTGCCCGCATTATCGCAGGCCTTGCATGTATCTGTTGATGATTTGCTGAAGGCGAGTATTAGCGATAAAGAGGCATTGTCTTATGACAAAGCTGGAGTTGACATTTCATATTCTGATTCCTTGAAAAAAGATATGTCAAAATTATTGGTAAGTGAGGATAAACGGGTTTTAAATGGAGTTGGTCCATTTGCCTCTTTGTATGATATTAATTTTGAAGATATTGAGAACCCAGTGTTGATATTGAAATCAGAAGAACCTGGTTCAAAGCAAAAATTGGCTATGGAATATGGTTATACAGAATCTATCTGTCATGATATGGTTAACCATTTAGTAAATGATGTGATTGTTATGGGGGCAAAACCGTTGGCAGTATTGGATACAATAGTGTGTGGCAAAGCGGAGAAAGATACTATAAACGCATTTATAAAGGGAATAGCAAATGCGTGTAAAGAAAATGAGTGTTCATTAGTTGGTGGTGAAACATCTATACAACCTCAGGTGGTTCAGGAGGGAACCTATATTCTTTCGTCTACAATTGCAGGTATTGCAGATAGAACTTGTGTCATAGATGGTCATAGAATAAAAGACGGTGATATAGTACTGGCTATTGAATCGAATGGAGTGCATACAAATGGTTACTCATTAATCAGATTATTGATGGATAAACATCCAGAAATTAAATTAGAGAAGGTTGAAGAATTGACATTTGTTGAGCAAATTATGAAACCGCATACGCCATATTATCAATGTTTGAAAGAATTTTTTGGAAAGGACATATATAATGGTCTGGCCCATATAACAGGGGGAGGGATTCAAGGTAATTTGAGCAGAATTATACCAGATGGATTATGTGCACGAATTGATTTATCAAGCATTGAAATATTACCTATTTTTAATTTTATTAAAAAACAAGGAAATATTAGCAACAATGAAATGTTAAATACATTTAATTGCGGTGTTGGTATGTGTGTTGTTTTGTCGCCTGAATATGTTAAGTCTGTTCAGGAACATATTGGACAGTACTACAATTGTTACCCAATAGGAAAGGTGGAAAAAGGACAACACAAGGTTGATTTTTATAATGAATTGTTATGGTAGGAATTAATAGAGAGGTTTCGTTAGGGAAGTTTTCAGTAGAGGAAATTAAACAAACTATGGACTGTTGATTGCAATAGTCTATTTTTTATGTGCCTATAAAGAAAAAACTACAGAGCCAAAATATCAGAAAAATTGTTCCTGTTTTTTATACTTATTTCACCTTGTTTTTAAAGAAGAGATTACTATAATTTAGAAATGAAACAAAAGAATGAGGTGGCTTACAATGGGTAACATAGAAACTGTTTTTAGTTCTGAATCGGTAACAGAAGGGCATCCTGATAAGGTGTGTGACCAAATATCGGATGCAATTTTAGATGCGTACTTGGAGGTTGATTCGCATTCAAGGGTAGCCTGCGAAACAATGATTATGCCGGGAAAAGTAATTGTGGCAGGAGAAGTTTCATCAAAAGCCAATATTGATATACCTAAAATTGTTCGCAGAGTGTTATGCGAAAAAAGTTATACAGAGGAATACCATGGACTATCAGCAAAAAATTGTGTAATTGAAATAAATATTGAGCCACAATCAAAGGATATATACAGGGGAGTAGTTCAATCTTTTGAAACAAAAAACAGTGTTTCAAAAAATGTTTTGGGTGCAGGTGACCAAGGCATTATGCATGGTTATGCTACGAATGAGACCATAGACTATATGCCAACACCAATTATATTGGCGCACATGCTTGTAAAAAAATTAGACGCAGTGCGAAAGAGTAAGGAGATAGATTATATTCTCTCCGATGGTAAAGCGCAGATTTCAGTTGAATATTCAAAAAATATGAAACCAGTTAGTTGTAAAACTATTGTTTTATCCGCCCAACATCTTCCTGAAATTAGTTATGAACAATTATACAGGGACTTATTTAATCATGTAATTTTGCAAGTAATACCCGAAAATATGATTACAAAGACAACAAAAGTGTTTATTAATCCAACTGGACAATTTGTATCAGGAGGTGCAAAGGCAGATTGTGGGCTTACTGGAAGGAAAATTATTGTTGATACATATGGAGGATTCGGACGCCATGGCGGAGGGGCTTTTTCTGGCAAAGATTCATCAAAAATTGATCGTAGTGGTGCATATATGGCAAGGTATATTGCAAAAAATCTGGTTGCCTCTGGAATATGTGAAAGAGTAGATGTACAGTTGGCGTATGCGATTGGAGTTGTGGAACCCATCGGAATATATGTGGACACCTTTGGGACAGGAAAAATTTCTGATTCAAAGATAGCAGATAATGTGCAAAAACAGTTGGATTTGACTCCTTCCGCAATTATTCAGAAATTTAATTTATGTAGACCTTCTTATGAGCCGCTGGCTGTATATGGTCAGGTTGGTAGAAGTGATTTGGATTTACCATGGGAAAAAATTGAATATCGCTATTTGGGTATGTGATTCCTGTCAAAAAATATATAATGTATTTTGCGCTGAACTAGAAAGAAAGGAGGTGAGCATTTGTTGGAATCGTTTAGGATAGATGGATTAGATTGCTATAGAAATTCTGAACTTAGTGTAGTTAAAAATATTAATTGTACTAATTTTTATGATATATTTAGTCAATCATGGAGATTTGTTAAAAAGATAAAAAATGGATTACCATGGGAAAAGTATCTAGTTCAAAATAATGATATAGAAATAGATATTTATAAAAAGACAGGAATTCGCTTTATATATAAACCTATAGATGATGCTATGACAGGCATCCAGTTTATTGATAATGAATTAAGCATGGGAAAGATGGTAATAGTGCATATTAATGGGTATTTTTGCCCTACAAAATGGGAATATCATAACAAGGAAGTTGATCCTGCACAAATAGAGTATTTTCGTCACTGCATAATTTTGACAAAGAAAGAAGGAGCAAAATATATCTTTTCAGATACAGCGCCATTAGTATGTAGAAGTTCCATTGACATAAATGATTTGAAAAAAGGTTTATATGGTTTGTCGTATTACACGGTGGAAAACAAGGTGGACAAAAGGCCATTGGAAATAGATAAAAATAATTTAAAATTATCTATTAATAAGCTTATTAAGGTTGAAAAGGAGAGTTTGCTGGAATTTTATTATGATATAGAGAGTGAAAATATTTGGTGTTCAATTAAGAAACAACAGTTTGCATGGAGTGATCCATTTTATAGAATGTTAGTAGAGATTTATGGGGGAAGAAAACAGTTTTATGATTTTCTGGAATACTACATTCAAAATAGTGAAATTATGGAGAAGATGAAGGAAATCATTACTTCATGGAATTTATGCAGAATATTAGCAATGAAACAAGTTGTTGATGGACGGGTAAAGGAAAATGAATTTCTAGATAAATTAAATAAGGCTATCAATTTAGAAATAGAATTTTTGAGAAGTAATGAGAAACCAGAACAGCGTACAGTCAAAGAGGATTGTTGGAAATTAAGTCTTGATAAGTATTATAACAAAACAAGTGTAGAACCATTAAAAATATATCATACAAGAGTGGTGGAGTGCTGCGGACAGAGCGTAGTCAATATTAATAAGGCATTTGATTTTATATACATAGAAGGCTATGGGTTAAAAAGAGATGTAGATACGTTGACTATAGCCTATGAGAATATGGAAGAAAATATAAATATTTATTTTTCCGATTGGAAGGGCTCCGCCGATTTCGGCGAAAACGTTACAAAAAAAATACAATATCATTCAAAAGAGTATAATGGCATGGAACTGGCGCAGGTCTATGAAAGAAAGTATAGTATATCAAATGATAAAAAAGTTATATCAATTACTTTGCCTCAAAACGAAAATATACATATATTAAATATATCATTTGGTAATTATGTGGAATGATGTTGGTTCTTGTGTTATAGCAGAAGGAAAGCAGAAGATAATGCAAATAAAATTGCAAAATCACAAAGGATATTTTATGTATTGACAAGTATTTTACTGTGGGTTACTATATATATAGTTTATGTCAAAAAGGGGGAAAGAAAATGATAAGTAGAATGAAAAACATAAGATTGTATCGAAGAATAGTATCAATATTTCTGACAGCATTATTCTCTGCTATTATGCTCTGTGGGTGCAGTAATTCTTCAGATTCAGTGGAGACAACACAGGAAACCGTCTCTTCCGCTGCGATAGGTTTCAATTATGTGGAAACGCAGATTCCTTTGAACTTTGATGAAGAAGAATATATAGGTGGTATTCTGCTCAACGAAATGGGACAACCAGCCATGTATACATTTTATGAAGGGAAAAAAGAAACAGCATATTATGTTAGTATCCTTCAGGAGGATGGAACATGGAAAAAAGAGAAAGCAACGTGGAGTGACAATCTAAGCCGCATGGCTTCTAAAGTTGGAGATACGCCGTTTGAAATAGTAGTTGGCAGTGATGGGAATCTTTATCTTTGGATGTCAAAGGAGGAGCCGGTCAAAAATGAAGAGGATGAACTTAATTTGTCTTTTCATTTAGTCTCTATTTCACCCAATGGTTATGTAGAAGAACTTAAAAATGAAGGTTTGGGAAAAGATATGGCATCTTGTGAAATTAACCGTTTAAATGGGTTCCATGTGATAGATAATAAAACGGGGATTTTTGCAGAGGGTAATTGGGCTTTATATAACTTGAAGACAGGGAAAAAGAAACTTATGTATGATGGCATTCGGACTATGCTGAATGATTCGGGTGAATTAACATTTGTCCGCTCTTTTGTACTGGGGAATAACTTGTACACCGTGGCAGATGATAATTGTGACAAACTGAATGTCTTTGATATTGCATCAGGGACTTTAGAAAAAACTATATCCTGTAATTCTATCACAACGAAGGGTGATACGTTTTTTATCCCAGATGAAGAATCAAATGCATTCTATACAGTGAATTTAATGGGTATTCACCGCACAGATGTAAAAACGGAGCAGGATGAACTAATAATCAGCAATAATAATGCATTGGAGAATGAAGACTATAAAATAGAGGGAGCCTTCGTGACTGGAGAAGATCAGGAGCAATTTTATATCTGGTATTCAAATAAGAATCGCAGCAGTGATGAGTACGGAACACCATATCTATATAAATATATTTTGAACGAATAATAACAAGACTGGATATGATTTAGATACCATGAAATGTGTAAAATTTTAGCGTTTCATGGTATTTTTGTCTGGTCTGATAAAGACAACTTGCAAAAATAAATAAAGGTTTGTGTATGGCATATCCCTAAAAGTAAGTAGATTCTTACCTTTAGGGAGTTTTTTTGGTTATGGGGGATAATTATAATAGGGATAGTGATAAGAAGAAAATGGAAAGGTAAATATATAAATGTGGAATTTTAAACAGTATAAAGAGAAACTTGCTTTAATAGATGATAAAGGCAGAAGGGTCTCATACTTAACATTGTATAAGGAACAGAAGATATTTGCTCAGAAAATCGATTCTAATAGTTTAGTGATGATTATTTGCGAAAACACCTATGAATGTGTTTTGGGATATATTTCTTGTATACAAAACAAAAAACCAGTAATAATGGTAGATTCTCAGATAGATAAAGCACAAATATCAATTTTGTGTAACATCTATAGGCCTGAATACGTGTGGGGGAAATACGAGGAAATTCATGGTTATTCCACCGTTTTACATTATGGGAATTATTATTTGATGAGCAATAGTAGGAGTGAGGCAAAGAAAAATGATAGTATTGATAAGAATATTGCTTTATTGCTACCTACATCTGGTTCAACAGGAAACAGAAAATATGTTTGCTTGAGTTATAAGAATCTTATGAGCAATGCAAGAGCTATTATAAAAGCATTAAATATCAGGAGCGATGATGTCAGCCCGCTGAATTTGCCCATTAGTTATACATATGGAATCTCCATAGTAAATACATATCTATATCGTGGTGCAAGTATATTGTTGACGGAATCTTCTATTTTAGATGGAAAAGCATGGGATTTTTTTGAAAAAAATAATTTTACGTCTCTATCCGGAGTTCCACGTATGTATGAAAATCTGGAACGCCTAAAGTTTAGACATAAAAAATATCCGTCGTTAAGGGTAATGACGCAGGCGGGAGGGAGATTGAATATCAATTTGCAAAAAAAATATTTAGAGTATGCCAAACTAAGTGGTATTAATTTTTATATTATGTATGGTCAAACAGAGGCGACGGCCAGAATTAGTTGCTATCTGCTTAATAAGCATGAAGACAAAATTGGCAGTGTTGGCAAGGCAGTACCTGATTTGAATATTAGTATTGATTGCACAAAAGAGTTATTTGAAGCGCAGAATGACAATAGTTGTGGGGAAGTTGTTGTTGAAGGGGATAGTGTTTTTGCTGGATATGCGGAATCAAGAAAAGATTTAATATCAGTTAAACAACGTTATACATTACATACGGGAGATATTGGATATATTGATGAAGATGGTTACTTATACTTAGTGGGAAGAAAAACAAGATTCTGCAAAATATGTGGAAGAAGGATTGAATTGGATGATATTGAATCCGTTATTAAAGATGAATTTAAAATAGTGCAGTGCGCAGCCGTAGAGAAGGATGGGATAATATATATTTTCATTGTCAATCCGATTGAAGGTGAATTAATAAAAAAACGATTGTTTAGGAAATTGAATATTCCACATTTTCAAATTTCAATTCATGTAATTAAAAAAATACCGCATAACAGTTCTGGAAAAATACAATATGGTAATTTATTGACTTTAATCTAAAAGAAAGGAATGCGATTTTTGGAAAATCGTATAAGGGAAAAAAGATGAATTGTACAATAAAAAGAATGGAAGAAATATTAGAGTCTATTTCAAAAAAAGAAATAGAAAAAAAGGATGATATAGGTAATATGAGCCTGGTAGAAGACCTGGAATTTGATTCTTTGCAATTAGTAGAACTTATTTCATATATCGAAGAAGAGTATCATTTTTACTTTGATGATTATGAAACAATGCTAAATCATAATTGGCAAATAAATAATTTGATTGACTGTATAAATGTGAAAATTAAAACATTGGAGGGGATGAAAGAAGATGAAAGAAGCGGTACATAATATAATATGTTTTGCAAAAGAAAATGTTCCCTTTTACTCAAACTTATATAAGGATATAAATGTTGCTAATATGAATCTGCAGATAGAATCAATTCCGACTGTAGATAAAAAAGCAATTCAGGCTAATGGTAAAGAGTGTCTAGCTACAAGATATAAGCAATACAAATATCAGGAAAAACTTATATTACGAAGAACATCGGGAACCTCCGGTGAATATCTGAAAATATTTTGGGATAGGCAAAATGAAAATAATTCGCATATTGAACTTTGGAATTTGAGGAGACAGTATTATGGGATAATGCCTCAAGATAAATTTTGTTATTTTTATACGACTGTGTATAAAGGAAATCATTTAGTCATTGATGATAACGAATCGTATATATGCACAAAGACAAGTTTGGGAATTTCGAAAAAATGCCTGACTTTTGAATTTTTGCAGGAGATATATCAAAAGATATATGATTTTGATCCGAAATGGATGCAAATTCAGCCCAGTGTAATGCATATATTGCTAAATTACATTATCAAAAATCAACTGCCGGTATTTAAAAATTTAAAATACGTTGAATTTACAGGCGAAGTACTATTGAATACTTTAGAAGATAATACCAAATCGACTATTGGGTGCAAGATTGGTAATTTGTATGGAAGTATTGAGACAAATGCAATTGCTTTTCGCAACCCGGATAAACAATTAGTTTGTCTAGAATCAAATGTACATACAGAAATTTTGAAAAATAATCCAGAAGATGTTTATGGAGAGATTGTAGTTACATCATTGACAAACTATGCAATGCCATTTATTCGTTACAGAATAGGAGATAAGGGGAAAATTGTTTTTCATAAAGGAAGGAAACAGTACAGCGAAATAATATTGGAAAAAGGAAGAAGCGCAGAGAAAATAGTAACCAAAGAGGGAGAACTTCCATGCTATCTATTTTTGAAACCAATTGAGTTTATTAATGAACAACATGGTGCCGTTATACAACAGTTTCAAGTAGTGCAGAAGGAAATTGATAAATTTAGTGTAAAATTTGTCTTGGACTCAAGATATAAAGGGTGGGAATCGGAGATAAAAAAGAAGTTTCTTGATTATCTTGATAATGATTACTTAAAACAATGTGGTTACGAATTTCAATGCGTGGATTATATATTATTAAATCATAACGGAAAAGCAAATTTTTTTATAAATGAAATGAGGGAAGAGGGATGAAAAGGCTGCTGATAAAATTAATTAAAACAATAAATGGATATTATGTTTTTGATGCAAATTATAATTGTATTTCAGAAATATCACAGTATCAGTACGATTGTTTGCATAAAATGATTCAGAACAAGCGGGTAAATGATACTGAGTGTACATGTATTTCTGAAATGCTTAACAAAAAAATCATTTCGGACCATGAAATAGAAAAGATAGAAAATTTCTATACACGCTTTTTGGATGATGTATTAGACCGCAGTATTGAAAAAATGACGCTGCAAGTAACTCAGGCATGTAATCTAAGATGTTCCTATTGTATTTATTCTGATATGAAAACAGTTAGTAATCAGCGTTCCCATGGGAACCAAAAAATGACCTGGGATATTGCAAAAAAAGCAGTTGATTTTTTGATGTATCATTCTGTGGACACAAAAAAAGTCAATATAGGCTTTTATGGCGGAGAGCCGCTGTTGAATTTTTCTTTGATTAAAAAGATTATACAGTATATAAGCACAACTTATGCAGGAAAAGACGTGAGTTATGCAATTACAACCAATGGAACCTTGCTGACAGATGATGTTATAACTTTTTTTGAAAAAAACAAGGTACAGTTGACTATAAGTATGGACGGACCAGAGGAAATTCATGATATTAATCGACGGTATGCGTTAGATGGGAAGGGAAGCTACAAAGATGTTTTGGAAAATACACGTAAATTTTTTGCCAGGCATCCTAAGTATTTTAATGAATATGTCGGGTTAAATATGGTGCTTGATCCACAATTTGATTATGAAAAAATTCAAAAATTTGTAAGCGAGGGCTGGGTGAAGAATTTAAGTAATGTCAATACAAATATTATTGATGATTCAGGTGGAATTACACAAAATGTTTATTCTGAAAATTTTGTGTGGAAATATATATATTGTAAATTCAGAAGCATTTTTGCATATGTCAGAAATCCAAACACTAATTTAGACAGTGTAGAAGTGCGTGACTTAAGCAGTATATACGAATTTGAAAGTCGTTTAGTGCCAATGTTATATATTCCCAGCATTTCAGCACCATCGGGGCCCTGTATTCCAGGAAAGAATAGATTATTTGTTAATATTAATGGCGATTTTTATCCATGCGAACGGGTAAGTGAAGTCTCTGAAAATATGAATATTGGTTCCGTGTTTAAAGGGTTTAAATTAGAGCAGGCCGCCAAATTATTAAATGTAGGCAAGATAACAGAAAAGCAGTGTAAAAATTGCTGGAATTTTACATACTGTTTGCAATGTGCTAAATATGCCGACGCAGATAATCAATTAGATGAGGTTAGAAGATTGTCAAATTGTGAACGTGCTAAAAATGGAACAGAAGATAATTTAAGAATATTAATTTTGAGGGATGAGGTGAGAAAATATTATGAGTAAAAAAAATTATTTAATATTGCCATATAACAATTCGCTTTTTGCGGTTGCATGGAATTTGCGAATGGATGGAAATAAAGTAGAAGTTTGTTTGACTAGAGATAATGGATTATCAAATAATGACCTTTGCAGGCAAAAAAATATTATGAATCTAGGCATACAAGTTTTGAAGTTAGAATCATTGAATATTGGTAAATATGATTATTTAATTTATTTGGAAACAGAAGACACTGATCTTTGTGACAAAAAGAAAATTGATATATTGATTCATGAATTTTTAAAGAATAAAGAAAAGAAAATATTGACTATGTATACCGGTTCGGAAAAACAGAGAAAAATGTGTAAAGAATATAATAAACAGATAGTAGTTTTTTCCAGAAATACGAATAAAGTTTTATCGGAAAATACTCCAAGTTGCCCTATTGTGTCTATTGGAGAATATGGAAAAGATTTAGATGGAATCTATACCTTACTGGAGTTACGAAGGCAATTTGTCAAATTGGGCTATTCGGTTTTGTGCTACAGTGACTATGCTTATAGTGAGTTGGTGGATGTTATCAACTACAATTACTGTCTTTCAGGAATTGTAGATAGCATAGAATCAGGTATTAATTTGTTAAAAGGGAGAATAAGAGAAGATGAAGCAATATATCATCCAGATATTATATTGTTAAAACTACCGGGTTCTATTGATAGATATAATAGCAGAATCACATTGGGATATGGGGCAATGTCCTATTTAACGATGAAGGGCTTGCTGCCAGATTACAATATTGTTTCTGTACTTTATGGTAATTATGAGGAAGTTGGTGACAAATTAGTAAAAAAATATCGTTACTCTTATGATTGCAATTTAGATGCAGTGGAAATTTCAAATCAAATTATTGATGCGAATGCAATAGGGGAAGATTCAGAATTTATAACTTGTCATATAAATTTATTGCATTGCCAAGAAATGATAGAGAAAATGCAAGAAAAATACCCTTTAACAAGTTATGTAAATGCATTTTTTGCAGAAAGCATTCAAAAGTTAGCAAATGATATCATAAACAAATTATCATAAGATAATGAAATATTGAAGTGAGAAATATAAGGAGATAGGCATGGAGAAAATAGAGGAAAAATTATTTAAGGTATTAGTTGAAAAGTTCGGTTTAAAAAGTAGTATTTGCAACAGTGAAAATATCAACAAACCCCTTACAGGCAAAAACTTTAATTTAAGTGCAGTGGAGTTGGCTTATTTTTTATTGGAAATAGAAAAAGAATATTCGATACAATTTGCTGTTGAAGAGACAGAGAATTATGGGGTTTCTACAATTAAAAAAATTGCTTACTTGATTTACACAAAACAAAAAAAGGATATCTTTTAATATTTTGCCGGCGATAGATAGCAATTAGCTTCTTTTAGACGTATTGGTTTTGATAAATTAATTATACCATTAGAAGCTAGTTGTTACTATAAAAAACAGAGCCATAGGCTCAAAAAGTGACAAAGAGATCTGCTATGCTTTGCAAGTTCGTGTAAACACAAAGTCATGGCGGAGTTGTTATGGAAAGGAGGTGATAATATGAAAAAATTAAGCAGAAGAACTAATATGTTGACTTCATCTGTAGAAGCCTACTGTACATGTAGTGGTTTTACTTGTAAGGGGCGCTGTTCCTGTGGTGGAAAGGTCAATATGGAAACCGACGTTAATACAGAATACATGTTTCAGCGGGATGCATATAGGGTAAATGCAACTGGATGGAGTGGCAAATAACATATTAGTATTTTGTGAAGATTTGGGAGGACGTTTCGCAAATTGAGTAAATGTCTTCCCATCTTTTTAGAAAATGAACAGAGGGAGAAACGTGAAGTGAAGAAAAAACTATCCTATGACCTTGTTTTGACTATTGCATATGCCATAAAAGTCTCCGTTGCAGCATCACCATTTTATTTTATTATAAGAGTATGCAAGCAGTTGCTTATACCTATTACGACTTTTGTGTCTGCATTTATGTTAAAAGAACTCATTGACAGCCTGTCCAAACGAAAAGAAAATTTTAAGTATATTGTTTTTTTGTCGTTAGGGATTTTTCTTATATCAATATTAGGGCTAATTGTTCAGAAAATAAGTGATTATGTATCATTGCTTCATGAAGAATTAATAAAGCAAAGATTGTCAGATAAAATCATGGCTAAAGCCCAATCCATGGACATGAAATTTTTTGATAATCCAGAATATTATGATGTTATTACGAGAAGCCGCTGGGATATTCAGGCAGTAAGCAATATGGTATGGAATTTAATGGATGCATGTTCAGCTTTAGTCACAGCCATTGGAGCAGCTATTGTTGTATTAAAAGTAAATTGGATTTTTGTTGCTTTACTTATCCTCGTTACTTCGCCAGCAAGTTTAGTAGACCGATTTTACACAAAAAAGCTTTTTGATTTCAATATGGAAAATATGAAAGAGGAAAGACAGCGGGATTATTTGTTTTCCATATCAATGGATAAAAACTATGCTGGTGAAATGCGCCTCTACCAATTTGATAACATTATCAGAAAAAAATTTATTAAGTTA
This sequence comes from Lachnospiraceae bacterium, assembly GCA_022510605.1. Taxonomy (GTDB): domain Bacteria; phylum Bacillota; class Clostridia; order Lachnospirales; family Lachnospiraceae; genus Eubacterium_F. The sequence goes on along the minus strand of JAFLTB010000017.1, from coordinate 9,456 downwards.
TGGAGATGTATTTATGACAAGAGAAAGAAAATTTATAAGAAACAATATATAATACTAGTAGCAGTAAATTTGCTACCTGAACTTTTAATGGGAATTATCTTATTAGTAATTGCACGGAGTGTTTGGGTGGGGATTTATTCAATTGGTGAATACTCTTTATACTCAGGCATGTTATCAAGTCTCACAAGTGGAATACTTTATTTATTTAGTTCATTTATTAGAATATACGATAATAAATTGAGAGTAGACAATATAAGAAAATTTTTTGGATATAAAAATGTTATCGAAAATATTGGTAAAAAAAGAATAACTGAAATTGAAAAAATAGAATTTAGGAATGTTTCTTTTTCGTATCCTGGGACAGGGAAAATGATAATAAATCATGTTAATTTCAAGATAAAAAAGGGTGACAAGGTTGCAATTGTTGGATTAAATGGTGCAGGCAAAAGCACGTTAATTAAGTTGCTTTTTAGATTATATGACGTAGTAGATGGTGCCATACTTGTAAATGATTATAATATAAAAGAATACGAAATTAATTCATATAGAGATAGATTCGCAAGTTATTTTCAGAAAAACGTGAATTATGGATTTTCGCTTAGAGACAATGTAATACTCAGTAAAAAAAATGCCGTTGTGTCGGATGAAGAAATTAAGGATATCTTAAATAAATGTGAGGCTGAAGATATATTAAAATCTGTTGACGGTAATTTGGATACATATATAGGAAGGAATTTTGAAAGTGACGGCATTCAATTATCAGGAGGTCAAGAACAGAAATTGGCGTTAGCGCGTGCATTTTATAGAAACGCAGAAGCGCTTGTTCTTGATGAACCATCTGCCTATCTTGATCCGGAAGCAGAGTATAAAATATTTAAAATAATGGCAAAGATGACAAAAGGTAAAACAGTTATCTTTACTTCACATCGTTTATCAAATGTGGTAACGGCAGATTATATTTTAGTTTTGGAGAACGGAGAGATAATTGAAAAAGGAACGCACAATGAACTTATAAGTAAAAGTGGGAGATATGCGGAATTATTCAACTATCAAGCTGAAAGATATACAGAAGGGAATAAATAGAAATAAAGGACAGAAGGGGAGAATATGAAAATAGCTATAGTGGATGATGGAATTAATGATTTTATACTTAATTTATCTGATAAGGTTACAAAACTAATGGTAACTTCGGAAGGAGCAGTTGTTTCGGATACGACGAAATATGAAAAAATGACACATGGAACCATATGCTGTGGTATTATTGATAAGTATGCTAAAGACGCAACTTATGTGAGCATAAAAATTCTGGATCTGATAAGTAAGCGGGGAGATGTGGAGGGGTTGTATGTGGCATTGAAATGGTGTTTAAGAAATAATATTAAATTGATTAATTTAAGTCTGGGGACTTTGCATAAAGGGGTCAGTAAGATAAACGAAATTATTACTTTACTGGCTCAAAACAGTTCATACATCGTAGCGGCATGTAACAATGAGGGGCTTTGCTCCTTTCCAAGTTCATTGTTTTGGGTCTTAAGTGTAGCAAACACCAATAAAGTATCAAATGGTGAGTTTTTTATGAATAAATGTTACGATGATTTCGAAAAAATAAAGGCAAATGGAAAACAATCGTTTGTTACCAGAGAAGGTAAAAGATTTGTATCTAATGGTTCTAACAGTTTTGCTGCACCAGTTGTTACTGCATGCGTATATAATATTCTAAACAAAAATAACAAACTCACATGGAAACAATTATTGCATTGCCTGGAAAATAACTCTACTAATAAGGATAAAATGGTATATATGTTTAATTTTAATAGTGTAAAGTGGATATATATGTCATCAACAAGAAATATGCACCGGGTGTGTGGAGAAAAAATCTTAGATAAAGGCAGAAACAGCATGGTTAATATTGCATTAACAAAAGAATCGGATATTAGCAAATTGGAGGATGTAAAAAAATGTGCAGATAAAATTGGTGCAATTTCATATTTGGGTACACTATCCCCACAAAATATAAATAAGTTGAGATCTGATTTTGACTCATTATTATGGGATGAAAAAATATATTTAAGACTGCTAAAAGAAAAGACTCAAAATGTTGGTTCATGTGAAACTCCAATATTAGGGGTGAGAAATAATATTCCGCATAAGGATTTTTTGCTTCAAAAACTTATGCTTGAATTAAAAAGAAAAGGATATAATTTTTTGATTATTTCTGAGGAAAAATATGCTTATACAAAGGGGGAAGTTTATTTGCCAAAAGAAGTTGGTATAGCGCAGATTGCTCAACTGTATTATAAGAATTATATGTACGATGGAGTTATATATTTACAGGACAGTATTTACGATTGTGAAGAAGTTGATTATTATGTGGATGTTGAAAACCGAAAAATTATTTCTGATGATACAGATTTGTTTTGTAAGAGAATCATAAATGATTTTGAACTATTATTTTAGATGAGATGCAGATAAAGAGGAAACTAAGGTTAGTTTTTTATTATACCACATAATCAAAAATCTAACCAAATTTTTGCTGAACCGTTAAAAAAAAATAACTGAACACGAGTATTTTTGCAAAAATGAATCATTTTTGGTAGTTCAGTAGCCAAAAAGCACAGTTCAGTAGCCAAAAAGCACAGTTCAGTGAATATATCAGTTTTCTAATAAAAAAAGATATATAATTTACTAAACAATATGTAAGGGGACTAGGAATTATTATTCATTGATATAGTGAAATGCAAAGGTTACAATTTCTTTTATAGGGGGAATTACGGATATGAAGAAAGAACTAAGATACAAGGAAATTGGGTTTCGAATTATGCAGCTTCGTCTTGACCGAGGGTATTCCAGAGAGCGTTTGGCAGAAGTGGCGGGAATTTCTTCTAAGTTTTTATTTGAAATTGAGCGGAATGAAAAGGGATTTTCTGCACATACACTTGTAAATTTAGCGGATGCCCTGGATGTAAGCACAGATTATATCATGACGGGACGTGGAAGTACCAAGTTTGATGAAGGGATTGCGGAAACATTGGAAAAATTCGAGCCAAGGATTCTGGAAAAGGTAGAAGATTTGTTAAAACTTGTATATGAGATTGCACACAGTAACTAAAATATCCTTAACTACAAAATAGTTGCCCTATATTGACCTTTCCTTCCGTCATACCACGCCTCCCTCTTTCATAGAATAAAAGAAAAAGGGTTTGCCTATGTTAAACAAACTATGGGGCTTTATGATACTCATCGGCATATTGTTTGCCGCTTTTACCGGGCGGATGGGCCAGGTGGGGACAGCGGCGATTGACTCGTCAAAGGAAGCGGTTACGCTCTGTGTTACAATGCTTGGCATCATGTCCATGTGGACAGGACTTATGAATATTGCAAAGAAAGCAGGAATCATCGATGCCCTGACAAGGGGGCTGCGGCCGGTTCTTGCTTTTTTATTTCCTGGGGTGCCAAAGGACCACAAGGCCAATGAATACATGGCCGCCAATATAATTTCCAACGTCCTGGGGCTTGGCTGGGCGGCCACGCCGGTGGGGCTGAAGGCTATGGAGCAGTTAAAGGAACTCAACCATGGCAGTCACATTGCCAGCGCTGATATGTGTACCTTTCTCATCCTTAATATTTCCTCGCTGCAGTTGATTCCTGTCAATATTATTGCCTACCGCAGCCAGTATGGCTCCGTGGCACCTACTGCCATTATTGGAATGGGACTGGTGGCTACTATCATTTCCACGGCGGCAGGCGTTATTTTTTCGGTAATAGCAAGAAAGGTTGGCGGGCGCAGAAAGGGGGGAAGAAATTGAAACTTTTATATTACATATCGGATTGTATGATACCCTTTGTAATTCTGTATCTGGTGGGGTATGGAATGTGCAAAAAAGTGGATATTTTCGATGAATTTATTGAGGGAGCCAAGGATGGCTTTCTGACAGTTTATAAGATTCTTCCCACCCTGGTGGGGCTGATGGTGGGGATAGGGATTCTGCGGGAATCCGGAGCCATGGAGTGGTTTGCCGGACTGCTTTCCCCAGTAGTGCAGTTCTTTCATTTTCCGGGAGAGTTGTTCCCGCTATTCATTGTAAAAATGTTTTCCTCTTCGGCAGCCACAGGACTTTTGCTGGATGTCTACAAGACCTATGGCACAGACTCCTATCTGGGAACGCTGGCTTCGGTGCTGATGAGCTGTTCAGAGACAATTTTTTACACCATGAGTGTGTATTTCATGACAGCCAAGGTGACAAAGAGTCGGTACACGCTGGCAGGAGCGCTGGCGGCCACCTTTGCCGGGGCGGCCGCCGCTATCCTTTTGGTGGGGCTGTAATTACTGCTCCACAATATCAATCTGAATGCCCAATTCGTCAAATCCCTTCAAGTCATCCTCGGAGGCATTCCAGTCGGTAACCAGAATGTCCAGAGTGTCGGCAGGGCAGATACTGACAATGGAGTCATGGCCGATTTTTTCTGTTGGATAAAGGCCAATAATGGATTTGGAACTATCCAGAATGGCCTTTGTCAGTTCCAGATTTCTTGTTTTCTGAATGGAAAGGCCGAAGGATGGTGAAATGCAGGCGGAGGTCAGGAAACTTTTGTCAAAATGAAGCCGGCGAATCATGTGCGTGGTAAAGGCGTCATAGGAGCATCCGTTTTTCTGTACCTCACCGCCAGTGAGCAATACAGTGATATTTTCATGGCGGCGCAATGTATCTGCAATAGAAATGGAATTCGTTGCAACCGTGCAATGAAGCTCCGGCGGCATATTCCGGGCCATTAAAAATCCAATGCTGGCGCCAGGAAGCCAGATTACATCTTTTTCCTCAATGAGGGAGACGGCCCTTTTAGCAATGGCCAGATAATTCTCCTTGACGTTCTTTCCAACCCGTTCCTGTCCTGTCAAATTACTGCAATTGCCATCCCATCCGATTTTGTGGAGAGGAATTGCCCCGCCGTGGGTTCGTTTCAAAAGCCCCTTTTCTTCCAAAATGCGCAAATCTCGTTTGGCAGAGTCATAACTGACTCCATACTTCTCCTGAATTTCACTGGTTGTAATGCTGCCGTTTTGGGCAATTGTTTCTAAAATTGCCTGATGTCTTTCTTCAATAAACATAGAAAACAGCTCCTTTCTTTTTGTGGTGTATTGATATATTATCACGCTTATTAACGGTTGTCAACAGAAATAGTGAATAAACGTTAAAATATAAAAGGAAAAAGGGGATAAACGGGAAAAATAATTGAAAAATATACGCATTGGTAGTATAATCAGTCATGAAATACAATTAGACAATGTATATACACATAACACATGTAAAAAGTAAAGGAGACCGGTGAAGGTGTCAGACAAAATTTTTGTAAAACAGTATAATTTCAGTGGTATGAAATTGCTGGTGGCAGATGCGGATGCCTTTATTTCAGAGTTGGTAGATGACATGTTCCGGATTGTCCGGGGGACAGTGGATTGCGCCGCTAATGGCAGACAGGCAGTGGACATGTTTGAACGGGCATCTGATGGTACCTATGCCCTGATACTTCTGGATACCCGGATGCCGGGGATGAATGGCTATGAGGCGGCAGGCGCCATTCGCAGGAGCCGTCACCCGGAGGGAAGGACAGTGCCAATTTATGCTATGAGGGAAAATGTGGGGCCGGAGAGTATGGAGGAGGCCTTAAATGCCGGTATGAATGGGCAGTTGGCAAAACCCCTTGACATAAATACCCTGTATCGTATTGTGGAAGCCGCAAGAAACAGAAGAGGGAAAAAATAAAACAGGAGCGTCAACCAGTGTGGATAAAAGGGTTGACATAATGGATGGCTATATGTATACTAAAAATAAAAAACAGGTTTACATAAAAGGAAAACACATACACCATCAGTGATATGCTGGCTATGGTGTGAAATGAATGGGAGGTCATTATGCTGGCACAGACCATACAGGAATGGACAGACAAGATTATTCAGGGCTCTCGTCTGAAGAAAACCGACGACTGTTCCTTTTTATTAAAGGGGGATTTGGAAGAGGTGTTACAGGGAGCCAACCGTATTCGTGAAGCTTTGTGTGGAGACCGGGTAGAGTTGTGCTCCATCATCAATGGACGCAGTGGGCGATGCAGTGAGGACTGTAAATTCTGTGCCCAGTCGGGGCATCACTGTACCGGAGTGGAGGAATATCCTTTCCTGCCAAAAGAGGAGATTGTGGAGGATGCCAGGAAGCATGAGGCAAAAGGGGTTCACCGTTATTCCATTGTCACCGCTGGCCGGAATCTGGGAGCGGACTTTGGACAGGCGGCCGAGGCGTACCGTGCCATTTCTGAGGCATGTCCGGAACTGCATTTATGTGCCTCCCATGGATTTTTGAGCGAGGCGGAATTACAGGAGTTAAAAGAAGCAGGGGTTACCCGGTATCATGAAAACATTGAAACATCCCGGAGGAATTTCCCCAATATTTGTACGACTCATACCTACGATGAAAAGATTCAGGAAATCAAACTGGCAAAGAAGGTAGGTCTCGGTGTGTGTTCCGGTGGGATTATCGGTATGGGGGAAACCTGGGAGGACAGGCTGGACATGGCTTTTGACCTGGCAGAACTGGGAGTGGATTCCATTCCCATCAATATCCTGTCGCCAATTCCAGGGACTCCTTATGAGGGAAGAAAGGCGGTGGAGCCAGAGGAGGCCCTGCGGACTATGGCGCTTTTCCGGTATATCAATCCCACGGCTTTTGTGCTTATGGCGGCGGGACGAAACCGGTTTGCCGACGGAGGACGAAAAATATTTCAGTCCGGCGTCAATGCCACGATTACCGGTGACATGTTGACTACTGTGGGAAATACCATAGAAGAAGACATGACAATGCTGCGGGATATGGGGCTGTCGATATAGCGTTTTACCTGTGGTTTTATCCGTATGCTGTGAAGTTGGAGGTAATTATGCAGACACATAAAGAAAAAGCAACTATAGTGACATTAAAGGAAGGAAAACTTTTTACCACTGCCAATATGGTATTCATGGCACTTTTTGCCGCCATCACCTGCATTCTGGCACCCTTGTCCATTCCCATTGGCCCGGTGCCTGTTTCACTGACAAATCTGGTGCTCTATATCAGTGTCTATGTTCTTGGCTGGAAGCGGGGCACCATAACCTATCTGGTGTATTTGCTGATTGGCCTGGTGGGTCTCCCTGTGTTTTCCGGGATGACCGGCGGTGTTGGCAAATTGGCCGGCCCCACCGGAGGATATCTCATTGGGTTTATTTTTACAGTTTTGATTTGTGGAATCTTTGTAGAGCGGGGCGGGGGAATATGGTATCTCAGTTTTTTGGGAATGATTCTGGGTACTGCCGTCGCCTATGCCCTTGAAACAGCCTGGTTTTGCATTTCCAGCGGTACTGCCCTTTTGCCGGCACTGGAATTGTGTGTATTCCCATTTCTGATTGGGGATTTCATTAAAATGGCACTGGCACTGGCTGCCGGGCCGGTTATTTCGGCCCGGCTAAAAAAAGCAGTTCGGTAGCGGCCTAAAACTATATCTGCTTTGTATAATATTTGAACAAGAACCTCCCATCCAATCGCCAGATTTTAGGTCTGACTTTTGGGGGTCGGTTCGCGAGAGCATTTGATGCGAAGCATCACCCGCTCGAGTCGATTTGTGAATTTTTCTGATTATTTAAAACTACCAAAAGCGAAAATCACTAAAATGCGCACTAATCAAAATAGTTAATCCTCATCGCCTGCTTCACTTCACTTAACGTCCGGGCGGCCACCTCTCTGGCCTGGATGCTTCCTTTGTGAAGAATTTCCATGACAGCAGGAATATCTTTTTCCAATTCTTTTCTTTTGGCCTGAATCGGGGAAAGCTCCTCCATCAGCACCGAGTACAGGAATTTTTTAACCTTTACATCTCCCAGTCCGCCCTTTGTGTAATGATCCTTTAATTCATCCAGACTGTTATATTCCGGCAGGTACTCAGCAAAAAGTTCATCCCGGCAGAAGGCATCCAGATAGGTAAAGACGGTGTTGCCCTCTAACTTGCCCGGGTCCTCAATGCGGATGTGGTCGGGATCCGTATACATACTCATGACCTTTTTGCGAATATCCTCCGGCTCGTCGGCCAGATAAATGCAGTTGCCCAGGGACTTACTCATCTTTGCCTTGCCATCGGTGCCCGGCAGCCGCATGCAAGCTTCGTTGTCCGCTAAAAGAGCTTTAGGCTCCACCAACACCTTGTCATAGGTGGAGTTGAAACTGCGTACAATTTCCCTGGCCTGCTCAATCATGGGAAGTTGGTCGTCTCCTACTGGTACTGTCGTCGCCTTAAAGGCGGTAATATCGGCGGCCTGGCTAATCGGATAGGTGAAAAAGCCAACAGGGATGCTGGAATGGAAGCCTCTCTGCTGGATTTCAGACTTCACCGTAGGATTTCTCTGGAGCCGGGACACTGTTACCAGATTGCTGTAGTAAAAGGTCAGTTCTGTCAACTCGGCCACATAGGACTGCACAAGCAGGGTGGATTTTTCCGGCTCGAGGCCGCAGGACAGGTAATCCAGAGCAACCTCGGAAATGTTACTGCGCACCTTTTCCGGGTTGTCGGCGTTGTCTGTCAGAGCCTGGGCGTCGGCAATCATAATATAGATTTCCTCATATTCGCCGGAGTTTTGTAATTCCACACGGCGTTTTAGGGAACCGACATAATGTCCCACATGAAGTCTGCCAGTGGGACGGTCGCCGGTCAATATGATTTTTTTCATAAAACAATCTCCTTTTGTAATCATTACTATAATTCTAATGGCATTTGATGGAAAAGTCAATTTATATAATAAACTGTGGAAATATTTTTAGAAAAAGTTAAAATTTTATTAGAATAGTGGGAATATTTTCTTTGAAATCTTGTCTATATAAGTGAAAGCTTTCAAAATTATATACCCTACGGAAAGAAGGTTTAGAATGGAGGACTCACAGATTATCCGCTTATTCTTCCAGCGTGATGAAACAGCAATTTCAGAAACAGAAAAGAAATATGGAACTTTTTGCCATAATATTGCGTTAAACATTTTATCTGTTAAGGCAGACGCAGAAGAATGTGTGAATGACACATATCTTCAGGCATGGAATACGATACCGCCACAGTGTCCAGATAAATTTGGTGCCTGGTTGGGCAGAGTTGTACGTAATATTGCAATCAATCTTTGGAATAAAAATCACAGGCAAAAGCGTTATGCTGGCATGGAGAAGCTATTAGATGAATTGGAGGACTGTATTCCCTCGCCCGTTACGGTAGAACACAAAATGGAAGAAAAGGAATTGACACAATTTATAAATACATGGCTTGCGTCACTATCCGCTGATGACCGTATCCTTTTTGTGCGTCGTTACTGGAAGGGGGAAGCATTAAACCGTCTTGCGGCAGAGTATAGTGTTTCCCCCGGAAATATGGCAAAACGTATGTATAAATTAAGGCAAAATC
>JAFLTB010000016.1 GCA_022510605.1 Lachnospiraceae bacterium | reverse complement strand
ATGTCAATTGGTGCGGCGCTTGCTATTATTGATGGTACCGGTCCTCTCTCTACCGCAGACTGGGGAAGTCACATGGAGTATACTTCCGAAGCGCTTGCCCGACTTGCCAAAACTGGTGGCCCGAGGTGCTGCAAGCGTGACGCTTTCTCATCTATGGAGCAGGCAGTCAGATATATTAAAAAGCGTTACGGCATAATACTCGATATGCGGCCTATCAAATGTGGTTTTTCATCGCATAATGATCAATGTATTGGTAATCGATGTCCATATAATACTTAAGCAAATGGCTCGATGTCTATCTAATAAAATTTAAGGAGGAATAACGCCATGATGAGAAATCCAAAAGAAACTCAAACCAAGAGAACGGAATGGAATAAAGACCCTCTGGTTTTCCACAAACACATCTTCCAATAAGGTAAAGTATTTCAAGGAAAACAATAAGGCGAGTGTCTATTTTGTAGACAAACGTTTTTTTCGTGGAGTTAGTTTGATTGGAACAGTGGAGGCAAAGGAGAGAATCTGGCAGGAAGGAGACACCATGTACTATAAAGAAGGTGTCACAGATCCGGATTATTGCGTTCTGAAATTTACGGCTGTCAAAGGGAGATATTATAGAAAACTCTCTCTTTGCAACAAAATTAATATTAATCTATATGGAGTGTTTAATTATGACCGAAAAAGAAAAAGCTGCGGCAGGCTACTTATATAATGCAAATTACGATAAAGAAATATTATCAGACATCAACAGATGTAATGACTTATGCTACGAATTTAACAGCATTAAGCCTTCAGAGCGCACGGCCCAGCAAAAGCTGTTAAGTCAAATCTTTGGGGAAATGGGTAAAGATCCGGTTGTCAACGCACCGTTTTGGTGTGATTATGGATATAATACTTCCATTGGAGATTATTTTTTCGCAAACCATAATTGCCAGATTCTGGATGGAGGCAAGGTGACATTTGGGGACTATGTTTTTATTGCTCCCAATTGTTGCTTTACCACTGCAGAACATGCTCTTGATGTCGAGCAACGCAATGAGGGGCTGGAAGTTGCTCTGCCAATTGTTGTCGGAAATAATGTCTGGATTGGTGCAGGTTCCATCATACTGGGCGGAGTGACCATTGGTGATAACACGGTTATCGGTGCAGGGAGTGTTGTAACAAAGGATATCCCAGCGGGTGTGATTGCAGTCGGTGTCCCGTGTCGTGTTCTGAGGGAAATCACAGAAGAGGATAAGGAAAAATATCCGCGATATAAAGAAGGGAAATAAGATGAACGAAAAGATAATTTCTCAGTTGTGTATATTCAGAATAGGGTTGCCACATTGGACGTGGAAAAATATATGGCGCCACAGTGGACGTGGTGCCGTTCCTTTGTGAAGGATATGCTTGAGCGGGCCAGCCAGCGTATTGTGAGGAATGGTGGTTATTTTGAAGTAGAAAGAGTAGAACGTCTTTGGGGGCAGGTGGAACAGTTAGAAGAGTATTTTGCCAGCATAAAACCGATTGCGTATCTGGATGATATCAGCACTAAGAATTTATTGATTCATAATGGACGGATATCCGGTATTATTGATATAGACTGGATTGGAATTGGCGATAAACTGACCTATGTTGCCTTGACAAATATGGCCTTGCTCAACTCAGAATATGATACCAATTATGTACAATATATTTTGAGGGAAATGCAGATAAGCGATATCGAAAAGAAAGCATTTTTATTCTATACGTTAATATTCTGTGTAGACTTTATGGGCGAAAGAGGCATGCAATTCATGGACAAGACAGTAGAAGTAAATAAGCAGATTATAGACAGGCTAAATAGCATATATGATCGGCTGTGGGATGAATGGGAAAAGGGGTAATCATATGCGCACACTATACGTTGCTTTTAAAGGAAAAGGCAATTCCTCAAATAGAATTGTGAGTAATTTAGTTGGTGATAAATTGTTTTTGACAAATTCATTTGCAGGATTAAAACATGATATTGACAGTATCAATGAGACATACGATTTAGTCTATATGTTTGGATTGGATAAGAACCTGAAAGGGGATATACGGGTAGATAGTATTGCCGACAAAGACGGTGTGCGATTATGCTCGGATATGGACTTAAATGCGATTATTACAAGGCTGGATAGTAATGGGCTTACTGCAAAAATAGGAAGTGCACCTACAAAATACTTGTGTAATGAGGCTTATTGGTATATGCTAAAAAAATATAATAATCATGTCGTATTCTTCCACGTACCATCTATAAAGTATATAGGCGAGGAGTATATTGAAAAAATAAAAAATGCATTGATTTTCTAATCACTTTCCCCTATGATGTGCAAAGGCTCCACTGCCCAAAAAGTAAGTTCACACCATAGGGAAGTATCGTCTTTCATGATTTTGTCATGATAGTTGATTGCTTTAACCATCGTATGGATACTTTCATCCCTCTTTTTTAATTGTCTATAGTTCCATAATTTCCACAGCCTGTGCCTCTGCTTCTTTTGCCTGTTTTAATAAACCAGCAATCTTTGTTCGCACAGCTTCTTCGGTGACATCGCTGCTACATTTTGCATCGAAAGCCTCCTGCCATGACTGATATACGTTTTTATATAACTCTGCCAGCTCATTTTCCTGATATTTCTCAAAAAATTTCCACGCATACCACTTCAATGCAGCATACGTTCCAAGATAGTATTCAAGATTCCAAGCCGACTCCGAATCCAGCTTCTCCTGAATAAATCTAATGATTGTATCATAAGCCGCCAGTCCAGAGGCATTGTCGCACCATTCCTTGCCGCGTAGGTGATTGGTAGCCAAAGCCTTTGTATCTGCCACAATCTGTCCGCTATCCTTATTTGTTCTTCCAGTGATTGTCAGCACTGACAAAATGGGAATACTTAGTTTTCCCAGCTGGGTATAAGAAATTTGCTCTTCATTCCCATTGATTTTCAATGTATAAAATATCTGCTTTCCTTCATCATACCCTGTTGCCAGACCCCATTCAGAGCCGCTTAAATCCCATACAACTGCCGCCACACCCTGGTCAATGGATTCCTGTATCATCTGAACCGCTTCGCTCCGCCGTTCTTCTTCTAAATCTTCCTGCCCCCACAAGCGTTCCACATAATTACAGGTGATTCCGCCATTTTCCACCCATGGCCCTTGCTGTTTAAACTCCCAGATGCTCATGGCGCTGGGGCATAAATCCTCCGCCGCCCACATCCGAAAGGCAAAACCGCTGGAAGCCACAATTTCCTCTGTGTATGCCTGAAATCCGCCGCAGTTAAGTGCTGCAGACAGGCATTTTGCAAACGAAAACAGATAGCCGGTGGTATCTGTAATCCCTTCAAAATTTGTATCTAACTTTTTCATGTTTTCTCCTCCTAGCATTGGAATAGCAGTCTGATTATTTCTCCACAGGAATATATATCTTTTCCGAATACTTCCTGCTTTCTTCCACATAACTTTCCAGTTCATATCCACCTGTGCGGTGATACCCGTTTTGTGGAAGCCACACTTTGTCAATGTAATCCCATGTCTTATGAATAGTGCTGACAAAATGAAAATGGTCTGTAAAAGGAGTGTCGAATATGGCATAAAGGCCGCCCTTTATATCTAATGTTATAGTTCCGGCCCGGCTGCCAGAGGCATCCTCTTCGCGGATACCAATATAATAGTCCAGTTGTTGCGTTGCAGGATTCCAGGCACTGACTCCGAAATCTTCCACACACATGCCGCCGGAAAGCTTTTTCGACCAGTTTTTTACATTATATTTATTCCAGAACTTTGGCGGAATTTCCTCGTCACTTTTGTAAACCACAAGCTTAAAATCCTCTAATTTCTCAAGTTTCACCTTTGGACGGAAATCCGATTCATCCTCTGTCTTTTCCTCCGAATCGAAACTTTCTGAATCCAAATGAATGCGGTCATAAAGCTTTAGGCTGTTCTGTGCATATTTGAATTCTGTGGGTAAAATGCGATGCTCCCGCTTAAACGCACGGACAAAATTTTCCCTGGAATTAAATCCATACTCAAAGGCAATATCAGAAATCGGACGCTTTTCATACCCCATACGCCTGACAATCTCCGAAATACGCCGTTTACGGATATAGTCCCCAGGGGTCAAATGCAATACGTCACGAAATACACTTATAAAATGATATTTTGAATATCCGGCTGCTTTTGCCACATCTTCAAGGGAAATATCGTTTTTAAGATTTTTTTCAATATAAGATAGCGCTCTTTCTATACATTGCTTATTATCCATCGCCTTGCTCCAATCTTCACTCCTGCAGTCAATAATAGCATATTATCCTAAAAAAGAATTGATAAAAATTTCGGAAAATGAAAATAAACACATTTCAAAATAATTTAATGCTATTTCAATATATCGGAATGTTGTCGAAATGTAAAGTCTGTGTTACAAGATTCTGGGAAAAAGCACATATTAGTTGGTTTTGATGGAAGCGATATATGTTATAATGGTAGTAAATTACAGAACAGAATTTGTAATGACATTATCTACTGGCCGATAGATTAAAAAATTTGATTGGAGATGGACTTATGAGTTTAGGAACTAACATACAATATTTACGCAAGTTAAATAAATTAACACAGGAACAATTCGCTGAGAAGATGAACATTACAAGACAAACGGTTTCCAGATGGGAATCCGATGAGGTTACGCCAGAGCTTAACAAACTTGTTGAGATGTGTTCTATATTTTCATGTAAATTAGATGAATTGGTTAGAGAGAATATGTCTTCCAGAGATGAAATCTATTCTGAAGTTGCAATTAGAAAAGTGCCTGCTTTCAAAATGGCAAGATACGTAATGATTTCACCTAATCCAGAATCAGATGTGTTAAATTATATGAAGAATTGGGGGGAAATGAGTGGACTGGTTGCCGCAGATCCAAACGCAAAACTTATTGGATGGGATTTTCCTTTTGTGTCTCAGGAATTACAGGCTAGGTTTGGACTTCGTGGATATGTTGCTGCGTATGTATTTCCGGAAGGATTTCAGACGAACTGTCCAGGTGTGGAATATGCTCAAAATAAAGAGGCAGAGTATGCAGTTATTACTGTAACAGAACCTTCCGTTCGGCCTTTTGAGAGAATACCAACAGGATATAAATGTATCATGGAATTTTTACAGATGAATAATTTTAAGGATAAATTATGTGATGATATCATCTGTTGTTTTGAACATGAATATAAAAAAGATGATGTAGGTTATATGGATATCTATGTGCATACTGCTAGTGTTGCCAAAGCGGATGCATATTCTACTGTTAATTGATGGAGGATGATTATACAATGAAAAAAATAAATTATATTAAGCAGCCTACTAATTATTTATGTGGACAGGCTTGTGTTGCTATGCTTGCAGGTGTAACGGTAGAAGAGGTAGTTTCTGTTATGAAAAATGATAAGGGTACGGGGAAAAAAGATATTGAGAAGGCTCTGAACTATTATGGAATAAGTCAGGCAAAGACGCTGACTAAAGCAGATAACTCTTCTGTTTTACCAAAAGTATGTATTCTTAAAGTTCTCTTGCCTCAATATGCTCACTGGATTTTATACTACGATGGGAAATATTATGACCCGGAATTTGGAGTGATGGAAGAATTATATCAAAAAGCAAGAATTCAATCATATTTGGAGATTTTTGTTGACGAAGAATAGAAGTATTATTTGAAGAAATTGTAATGGGTATGTATGTGTGATATAATAAGGGAGGAAATCGGAGGTTGGAGGACTGATAAATGGCCAGGATAGAAAAAGTAACAATAACTAATATGTGTATGATACAGGATGGCAGCAAAGTTTTAGTGCAGGAAAAGATAGATGATGATTACAGTGGAATTACATTTCCGGGTGGACATGTTGAAGTGGGTGAATCCTTTACAGACGCTGTGGTACGTGAAGTATTTGAAGAAACCGGTTTGAAAATTTCTTCTCCGAAATTATGCGGAATAAAAGACTGGCCAAGGGATGATGGCTCAAGATATATGGTTTTATTCTATAAAACAGATAAATTTGAAGGGGAGTTAAAATCCTCGGAGGAAGGAGAGGTTTATTGGCTTGAATTGCAGGAAATGGTAAATTTAGATTTGGCAGAGGGGATGGATAAAATGCTGAAAGTTTTCCTGGATGAAAATATAAGTGAATATTTCTTTTATAAAGAAAATGGAGTATGGCAGGAGGTATTGAAATAAGCATAGTCCCGTTTGTTGATAGTTAGTCGTGCAGACGGGCTGTGGCGTGAAATATATAAAAACCGCCCGCGGAAGCAAAGCGCTTTCTGCGGGCGGTTGTATATCACTGTTCCGTTGTTTCTTCTACAAAGATCCAAATTGTTTCGGCCTTGCCGTCCTTCTGCTCGGTGTCCTTGAGTATCCGGGTGCTCATACAGATTCCGTCTGTTTTCTGATAGGTAATCCTCAGAGATCCGGTTTCGCTAAGCTTTTGATTAAGCTTGTCATAGTTGAGGATATCGTTAAAACGGTCATCATATTCGCTCTTGACGAATCTGTCAACATAAAGTCGCAGAGCCGCACTAAAGCAGTTGTCGGTCTCTTCAAGAAGATCTGTAAATAAATCGGTCGTGTAGATATGACGGGCGGTATCGTTCGCATGATCTACGAAAAACACGCCCAGGAACTGATGCGAGATGATATCCAGGAATCGCTCGCTGTCGTGCTTTTCGACGAGCATCTGTTCAAGTTCTTCGTTCATCTGGCGCTTTCTGCGTCGATCGCCCTTATTCATATAGTAGTTCGCCTTATCATTGCGCATTGCAAGCTCCGCTGCCGCAACGATCTTCTCGATATTTTCTCCGCAGTTTCCAGCCTCAATGCCGATGGAAATCTCGTAGTTGTCCTTGAGAAGATCACGGCGGACTTCTTCAACGGCAAGTTCTACTGCGCGCTTCGATAATTTGAAGCTCGTGACCACGAATTCGTCGCCGCCGATGCGGTATGCGTTCTCGTCAGGGAAATACTTGCGCAGGGTGTCCGCAACGCAGCAAAGCATATCGTCGCCCTTCTGGTGTCCGAGAAGATTATTCAACTCGTGAAGACCGTTAACGTCAATATACAGACAAGTAAACATTGACTTGCTGTTTTTTTCAACATTTTCGATATCAGCATTAAACTTGAGTCGGTTGTAAAGATTTGTGAGTGCATCGCGGTGCATGTTGTCAAGAAGTTCCTGATGCTTGCGCTCCTGAGCAGTATACTCCTCGTGAATGTCCTTGAGAGTGAGCAGCATGATCTGATTTTCCTCACTGTATTCGACACTCGGGGATATCGACAACTGTACCCAGCGGAATTCGCCATTTACCTTTCTGCGGTATCGGAAACTTATCGGGCTCGGGTCTTCAGCGAAGCGTTTTTGCAGGCTTCCGGTCTTGGTGAGCGTACTGAAGGCCCCCATATCCTCCGAGGCAATGTTTCCGTTTTGAGAGTAGCCTGCCCACCATTCGTACATATTAATAACGCCGCCTGAAAGCCGCTCCTGCTCGTCGGAATCTACAATCACGGGTTCATAGGTATTGTTCGAGAGGTTTATTCGGATGAGTTTGTCGTACAGCGAGGAGATGGTAGGGAGCGTGTCAAGCAGGGTTATGGTGTCGGAGTCGGCCTCACGCCACGTGAAAAGTACGGTAGGATTTTCGGGACTACATTCTGCCCCGGTAATGATAGCGAAGGTAATCCATCTGTCACCCTCGGCAGTACGGCGTCTGTAACTCTGCACAATTCTCTTCTCCCCAGAGAAGACACTTTTTCGCACGTATTCGGGATTTGCAAGTCTTCGGCAAGCTGTCGCATACTCAGGATAGATGGCCTTGTCGGTTATGAGCCTCTGTATATAATCATAAATACTGGGGCTGTCTTCAAGAACACCATCATCATCACGAAGTCCGTCATTTTTATAGACTTCATATTCACCGGTATTTACATTTACCTTAAAAATCTTGGCATAACTCTCAACCAGCACATTTTCTACAAATGAGTCCAGTTCGGTTTTCTCACTTACGATTTTGTTCATTATAAAACCTCTTTACCATATTATTCCGGGCGTAAAAAGCTCGGGTTTAACATTAATACAATATATATAATTATTTTATTAAAATATATATCAAATGTCAATTAAAACCTCAGTTGTTCCACTAATTTCCACCAATTTTATAACTTGATTTGAATAGAACACTACCGAAAATTCACTGGAATTATGGTGAAAAGGGATTAAACGTCCGGATGATTTTTAATATCACCTTGTAACACTAGGAGTCATTTGCTAAAATGAAACCATCACAATCCAACTTTATGATTAGCATAATGAATGGAAAGTGTAAGCAACAAATTCAGAGAGGTGAAATTATGAGAAGAAAAGACAGAGAGGTAACGGATTTTGAAACAATTTTGGGGATTATAGAGGAATGTAATATTATCCGGCTCGGTTTGGCGGATGGAGATTTTCCATATATTGTTCCTCTTAACTTTGCTTATACTGTGTCAGGAAAACAAATAGACTTTTATGTTCATGGCGCAATGGCTGGAAGAAAATATGAATTGATGAATAAAAATGGAAAATGTTCATTTGAAATGGATATTCCACTTGAAATGGATTGCATTCCGGAAAAGAAAGATGTCACGATGCGGTATAAATGCGTTATGGGAACAGCAGACATAACTTTTCTTGAGGGAGAGGAAAAGCAAAACGCCATGGATACTATTATTATGAATCGTTATAAAGAAACACGCAATTTTGATTATAACAGAGGAATGGTGGCAGTGACGGCGGTTGCTAAATTGGCCGTCATTGATATGACTGCAAAGGTTAATCCAATTGGCGGCGGAGCGGACTAATGAAAAATGGCAAAATGGGCCCTTTAGAAAGGGGACCTTTTTGTATATTCCGAATGGACGTTAAGCTGGAACAAAAATCGATTGATAAAATGGAACTCCAAAAAAATACACTGGCTTAATAACCCTGCGTGCCAAGAGGGCTGTCGTTCAATTTTTGAGGCTTCGGTCTGGGCGTAGGGGATGCCTCTTCCGGAGCCTCTACTACAATGGTACAGACCGCAGACAAATCGGCGGATAGCAGTGTGGCTGTAATATTAGCTGTGCCAGGAGCCAGGGCAGTAACAACGCCCCGGGAGCTCACCGTGGCCACCTCGGGATTATCGCTTTCAAATACCGGCTGTTCCGTGGAGGTATTCGGCTTGATAATGGTCTCCAGAGAAATACGGCTGCCGCTTTGCAGATGAACCGTTCGCTTCAAAAATTTAATACTGACGCCGCTTGGCGAAACCTTGATGTTGCATTTCAACCGGCGTACCACTTTTTTTCCCTTTCGGATAACTGCTTTAACAGTGGCAGAACCAATGCCCTGCGCCTTTATGACAGCCTGTTTGCCACTGGCAGACCAATTCTCAATGGAGACCACGGAGGAATCAGAGGAAACAAAAGTAACCTTCTGCTTTTTTTTCAAATTATAAATTCGCAGTTTGAATTCGCTGCCCATAGTCATATTCAGTTTCTTTACGTTTAACTTTGGCCTCTTAGCGGAGGCGAAAACAGTCCCATCGGCAAGAAAGAGCACCAAACTGCAAATCAGCAGCAGAGAAATAACAGGTGTGATATAAGTACGTAGTTTCCCTTTCAAATCAAATTCCTCCTTTCTCTTATTTTGTAAAGAACAATTTTTGTCAACGAAAATTTCGGTACTGTAAAATTAACATGATGGTATGGCACAAAGTTGTCATTTTGCCTAAAACAATGGCATAAAATTGTCACTTCGCTCAAAATACTTGAAATCTAAAAAACGGTAGAATATAATGAGCATAACGGAGCCGATAGCACGGGACTAAACAGGGCTAAAATTAGCACCATCGTGCTAAGAAAAAAGAATTTGAGAATATGAAATAAAAAGGACAAGGAGGCATTTATGCAGCGTATTTTAATTGTGGATGACAATCAGGATATCCAGGAGGTGCTGGGGACATATGTGGCGAAGGAGGGCTTTGAGCCAGTGGTGGCTAAGGATGGTTTTGAAGCACTGGAGATGTTTCGCAAATGCAATCCGGCCGTGATTCTTTTGGATGTTATGATGCCCGGGATGGATGGGTATAAAGTCTGTGAAAAAATCAGAGAGGAATCGGACGTGCCAATTATTCTGGTGACAGCAAAGGGGGAGGACTATGAGCGGGTGATGGGGCTGGACATCGGTGCCGACGACTACATTGTCAAGCCCTTCAGCGGAAATGAGGTAATGGCCCGGGTGCGGGCGGTATTGCGGCGGATGGGCCGCAGTGATGTGACGGAAGATAAGAAGGTGTTAAACATCAATGACCTGACCATTAACATTGAAGCCTATACGGTGTATGTGGGGGCGGAGAAGCTGCCAATGACGAAAAAAGAAGTGGAGACTATGTGGATTCTGGCAGGCAACCCAAGCAAGGTATTTACCCGGGATAATCTGTTGGACAGTCTCTGGGGACAGGATTATTTTGGGGACAGCCGGACGGTGGATTCCCACATCAAGAGACTCCGTGCCAAACTGGACAAGGTGCCTCATCCGGATTGGGAGATAAAGACCATCTGGGGGCTGGGCTACAAATTTGAGTTGAACGTATAAGGGAAGAAAAATGAAAAAAATATTCTGGCGGGTATTTGTATATTTTGGCGTGGTACTGGTGGTGTTTACGATACTTATCGGTTTGATGTTTACCCGGTTTAACCGCACCAACATCGTAGGCGCCTATAAAGACCAATTGGGAAATCTGGCGGCGGGAGTGGCTACACGCACCAGCCAGGCCATGCAGAATGGAGAGTCGGACACCTTTGCCGATTATCTGAAAGCCATTGAAGATTTCGGAGACATGCAAAATATTGATATATGGATTGTGAGCAATCCGAACAGTGAACCGTCACTGGATGACGATTACACGAATACGGACATCCGCAGTGTTTCCGTGCCTGAGGAGACCAGCCAGATTCTGGAATCCGCTTATCAGGGGAAAAAGAAAAATTACAGTGATTACGACGATATTTATAAAACCACCATGCTGCATCTGGCGGTGCCCATTCGGAATGGCAGCGGCAACGTGGTAGGGGCGGTGCTGGTATCCGGTCCCATGGAGATGCAGGAAAATACCATTGTGCAATATGAAAAATATATGCTGGTCTGCATTGTAGTGGGATTTGTCATGACCATTATTCTGGCGTTTTATTTTTCCAGAAAACTGGTGCGCCCTATTATCAAAATCAAGGAAGCGGCGCTGGTTCTGGCAGCGGGGCAGTACAGCTATAAGACCGGTATTCACAGACCGGACGAGTTGGGCTCTCTGGCAGAAAGCATGGATGTTCTGTCGGACAAGCTGGCGAAGGCAGAAGAAGCCAGAGAGAATATAGAGCAGAACCGGCGGGATTTCTTTGCCAATGTCTCTCATGAACTGCGCACACCCATTGCTGTGGTTAAGGGCTATGCAGACACGCTGGCAGACGGTTATGTGAAGGAGCCGGATAAGCAGAGGGAATATATCGGGAGAATCCAGAGGGAATGCGGCAGCATGGAGAGACTGGTGTCCGACCTGCTGATTCTATCCCGGATGCAGAACCCGGATTTCCAGATGAATGTGGAAGTCCTTAATGTGATTGCCGTGGCGCAGGACGCCATGCGGAGCATTCGTATTCTCATGGCGGAGAAGCAGTTGACGGGGACAGTGACCTACGAGGATGCCTGCTCCCTGATGGAGGGGGATTATGACAGAATCCGACAGTTGTTTACCATTCTTTTGCAGAATGCGGTGAAATATTCCGATGAGGGAACCGCCATAGAAGTGCATATCGACAGGCGGGAGGGAAAAATAATTTCCACCGTGAGGGATTTTGGCAGTATGATTCCACGGGAAGAATGGCATAATATCTTTGAAAAATTTTACCGTGCCAGCAACCACGGGGAAAAAGATGGCTCCGGTCTGGGGTTAGTAGTGGCCAAACATATTGTGGAAAGGCATAAGGGAAATATATCGGTATACAGCGATGAAGCAGAGGGGACATGCTTCACGATAGAATTTCCAGAAACTTCTGAAAATATATCTTGATATATTGGCAGTTTTTCAGTATACTAATAATAAGAAAATGAAATATATCCTGAAGTGTTCGATACCTCCTGAATTTTTGAACCTACAATACTTTAAACGGGATTCTTATATCTGCAGTTGGATGTCGGGCCGTCACTGTCTGTTTCAGACACTATGGAGACATAGCAACGGAAGGCAGAAGGCTGCATGCGGTTGCCCACCTAGCTAGTGCTAGGAGTCAAAAATCAGGAGCCGGCATTTTGGGGATATTTACGAATGATTTTGGGCAGCGATGATTTCGCTGCCTTCCTTTATGCAAATAGACGCAGAGAGCAATGGAGGAAGCATGAAAGACGGATTTATCAAAGTGGCTGTGTCTGCCCCGGATTTGAAGGTGGCAGATGCTCCCTACAATGTGGAAAAAATGATAGAAAAGGCGAAGGGACTGGCGGGCAGAGGTGTGAAACTGCTGGCCTTTCCGGAACTGTCGCTGACCGGCTACACCTGCAACGATTTGTTTTTGCAGGACACCCTGATGCAGGGGGCGGAGCAGGCGCTGTTCCGCTATGTGCAGGAGACGGAGGAGCTGCCGGTGGTGTCCGTGCTGGGGATGCCCTTAGAGCACCGGGGCCGGCTCTATAATACAGCGGTGGTGGTGAACCGGGGAAAGATTCTCGGTATTGTGCCCAAGGGCCACATTCCCAATTATGGGGAATTTTATGAGGCCAGACAGTTTGCCTCCGGGCAGAATGCGGCGGGTCTGCATGAATTTTCCAATGGTGATGTCGTGGAATTTGGCACCCGTCTTTTATTTAAAAACCAGTATATGCGGGAATTTTGTTTTGCCATTGAAATCTGTGAGGATTTGTGGATGCCAGTGCCTCCTTCCGGGTATCATGCCATGGCGGGGGCGAATATTATTGTCAATCTTTCCGCCAGTGATGAACTCACCGGCAAGGCGGCGTACCGCCGGGAGCTGGTGAAAAACCAGTCGGCCAGAACCCTGTCGGCCTATCTCTATGCCGATGCGGGCGAGGGTGAGTCCACCACAGATATGGTGTTTGCCGGACACAATATGATTGTGGAAAACGGCACAATATTAAAAGAGAGTGAACCCTTTTCCGCTGCCCTTACCGAAGGGGGCAGGGCAGGGGACGGTATAGATTTGGTGACGGAAATTGATTTGCTGCGGCTGAAAAACGAGCGGCGGCGTATGACCACATTTCCAGTATATGAAACGCCGGAGGGAAACCAGGAGTACCGGGTTCTGACCTTTGATATAGGGAAACCAGAGGAGACAGAACTGACAAGAACTTATACCAGAACTCCCTTTGTACCGGAAACAAAGACGCACCGTGAGAAGCGGTGCAATGAAATACTGAATATTCAGGCGGCGGGACTGGCAAAGCGTCTGAGGCATACGGGGTGCCAGAGTGCGGTGATTGGATTATCCGGCGGACTGGACTCCACGCTGGCACTGTTGGTGACGGCCCGGGCCTTTGACAGACTGGGCCTTGACCGGGCGGGCATTACCTGTGTCACTATGCCCTGCTTTGGCACCACCAGCCGCACCTATGACAATGCGGTGAATCTGGCGAAGGAGCTGGGGGCGCTGCTGAGGGAAATTCCCATTAAAGAGGCAGTGCTGCAGCATTTTCGGGATATCGGACACGACAGCCAGGTGCAGGACATTACCTATGAAAATGGACAGGCCAGAGAGCGGACCCAGATACTGATGGATGTGGCAAACCAGACCGGAGGCCTGGTAATCGGTACGGGAGACATGTCCGAACTGGCGTTGGGCTGGGCCACCTACAACGGTGACCATATGTCCATGTATGGGGTAAACTGCTCTGTGCCAAAGACCCTCGTTCGATATCTGGTACAGTATTATGCCGATACCGACAGCAACAAGGCTTTGCGGAACATTCTCTATGACGTGCTGGACACACCGGTAAGCCCGGAACTTCTTCCGCCGAAGGAAGGAGAGATTTCCCAGAGAACAGAGGATATTGTGGGGCCATATGAACTCCATGATTTCTTCCTTTACTATATGCTCCGTTTTGGCTTTACCCCGGGGAAACTGTTTCGCCTGGCGGTATATACGTTTCAGGAAGCATACGGGGAAGAAACGATTTACAAGTGGCTGTCAACGTTCTGCCACCGGTTCTTCCGGCAGCAGTTCAAGCGCTCCTGCCTGCCGGACGGCCCGAAGGTGGGAACAGTTTCCGTTTCCCCCCGTGGTGACTTGCGTATGCCAAGTGACGCCAGTGATGCACTGTGGAAGGAGGAGTTAGACCGGATTCGTGACAGCCTTGTCTAACGCCGCCTTGATGCCTTCGATGAGAAGGGATTCGGTGTATTTGCTCTTGTCGGAGAGAGGGATATCGTCAATGGCAGTTCCCTTTACCAGCTCTTTTTCGATGGTTTCCAGAGATGGCTTTACAAGAGGGTACATCGTTGTTACCGAGTCCTCCAGGTTGATAAAAGAGACAGACTTAATCTGGTCGGTGTCCACAACGACTTCCAGATTCAGTGTGGAATCTCCCAGTTCAATCTGGGAGTTGTAAATGCCGGGATTATATTTGGCTGTCTCCGTGGTTGCTGATGTGGTCTCCGAGTCCTTTCCCGAGGGGAAAAACATAAAGATTAACAGCAGGATAAGCAGAATGCCAAGTCCGGCGAAAATTGCGGTATATATAAGTTCTTTCATTTGAATGACAACAATTTTTGTCTTTGCCATGAGGTGGGCCTCCTTCAAATATGGAGTGTATTACCATGCTTAGTATTATTGTATGCAGGCAGGGGGCGGGATATGAATAGAGAAACGGTTTCGGGAGGTAAGGAATGTCGTTGCAATTTATAGTGGGGGGGGCAGGAAGCGGAAAAAGCACCTGTCTATATCGTATGATTAGCAGAGAGGCCGCAGAACACCGGGAGAAAAATTTTATTGTTCTGGTGCCGGACCAGTTTACCCTGGAGACCCAGAAAACCCTGGTACAGCAGAGTGGACGGGGCGGTATTCTGAATGTGGATGTGCTGAGCTTCCACCGGCTGGCCTACCGGGTATTTGAGGAAGTTCCCGCTCTGCGAAAAACCGTTCTGGAGGATATGGGAAAAATGATGCTTCTGCGGAAGGTTTTTTCCGAGCAGAAGAAGAAATTAAAATATTTCAAAAGGGGATACCATAAACCGGGATTTTTGGATGAATGCAAATCCTTTCTCTGCGAGCTGATGCAGTATGCCATCGGGGAGGAGGAATTTGACCGGATGGAGGAGTGC
The DNA here is from genome assembly GCA_022510605.1 of Lachnospiraceae bacterium. Lineage (GTDB taxonomy): Bacteria > Bacillota > Clostridia > Lachnospirales > Lachnospiraceae > Eubacterium_F. The sequence continues at coordinate 27,292 of JAFLTB010000016.1, read as the reverse complement.
TTAGGAGGCGAGAGCCTTATGGCCTGCAAAATCCAGGATTTGCGTCTGATTTACCATGCCCTGCAAGAAAAAATGGGCGATACATATATGATGGCGGAGGAACTGGTGCCCCAGTTGACAGGGGTGGCGGCTTCCATTGACATGCTACGGGATAGTGTAATCTGTCTGGATGGTTTTACAGGGTTTACTCCTACCCAGTATGATTTGCTCCGGGAATTGCTGGCCTGCTGTGACCGGATGCTTGTGACCGTGACCACAGACCGGACAGAGAGGAGAGGCCAGGTCTTTTCCCTGAGTACTGACACCATGACCCGGCTGTCCAAAATTGCCGCAGAGGTACATACCCACATTGAAGAACCGGTGCTCACCGGCAAAGGCAGGGACAAGGTGCCCTACCGGGTGGCAGGCAGTGAAGAACTGAGCTTTCTGGAAGAGCATATTTTTTCCTATGGCCGGACCCAGTATCCCGGAGAACTTAAAGATATACGGGTGCGGGTCTGCCGGAAAGAGGCGGACGAGGCGGCCTATGCGGCAAGAACCATCTGGTGGCTGGTACATGAGAAGGGATATTCCTATGACGATATCGCCATTGTCACCGGGGATATTGCCGCCTATGAGCAGCCCCTTGCCAGAGAACTGGAGCGGATGGGCATCCGGTATTTTATGGATTATAAAAAAAGCATCGGCGCCAATGCCATGGCGGAGTATATTATGGCATTTCTGGAAATGGTGCGCCGGAACATGGATTACGAAAGCACCTTCCGCTTTTTGCGCTGCGGCCTGTCACCCTTGTCTGCGGAGGAGACAGATATATTGGAAAATTATGTCATTGCCAGAGGCCGGAGAGGCTTCCGCTCCTATCAGCAGGAATGGGAGTATGCCGTGGAGCGCATGGATTTAGTAGTAGTCAACGAATACCGGGAAAAATTTACAGAGGCCATCCGGGAGGCGGTGTCAGAGTGCCAGGGCGGGAAAAAGACAGTAAAAGAGTTTACGGAAATCTTGTATCGTCTGATTATAAAAAACCAGTTATATGAGCGGGTGATGGAAAAGAGCCGGCAGTTTGAGGAAGGGGGAAGTCCTTTATTAGCCAGGGAATATAAGAGCATATACCGGCTGATGATGGAATTATTTGACGAACTGGTAGAACTGCTGGGGACAGAGACCGTGACCTTCCGGGAGTACGAGGAGTTATTATCCGCAGGCATTTCGGAAGGGCTGGTGGGCTTTGTGCCGCCTTCCTCCAACCAGGTTATGGTGGGAGATGTGGAGCGGAGCCGTCTGAAAAATATTAAAGTGCTGTTTTTTATGGGGGTAAACGATGACCGGATTCCCAAGGCACAGGGCGGGCCGGGAATCCTCTCGGAAAACGAGCGCAGGAAGATTGCGGAGGCCGGGGTGGAACTGGCTCCCCTGGCAGAAAAGCAGGCCTATACGGAACAGTTTTATCTGTACCTGACTCTTACCAAGCCATCGGATAAACTTTACTTGACCTATTCCCGGGTGGGGGGAGACGGCAGCAGCAAACGCCCGGCGTATCTGATACATAGTATGCAGGGACTGTTTCCGGGGCTTGTAATTGAGGATGAGGAGAAGGAAACCTCCCTGCGCCGGATATTGGGAACGGATAAGGGCAGACATTATCTTATTGCCCGTCTGGCAGATGGAAGCTTTCGGAAGGATGCCTGCTGGTGGGAACTGGCGGCCTACTACCGGGAGCGGGAACCGGCTCTTTTTGAGCGGCTGCTCTCGATGCGGGGCGAAAAAAGAAAAACCAGGCTCTCCAGAGAGGCGGCGGAACTTCTGTATGGCAGACGGATTCACGGAAGCGTCACCCGGTTAGAGCAGTTTGCCAAATGTCCCTATGCCCACTATGTCATTTTTGGACTGGGGTTAAAAGAGAGGGAGGAATATACCGTAGGAGCCCTGGACTATGGCAATGTATTTCACGGGGCCATGGAGCATTTTTCTCATGAGCTGGAGAGCCAGGAGCGCCAGTGGCAGGATTTGGAGGAAGAAGAGGTAAAGGCATTGGCAGAGGCCAGTGTGGAGTATGCCATTGAGGGATATAAGGGGAAGATGTTTCACCAGTCAAAGCGTGTGGAATTTATGATATTGCGGATGAAACAGGTAATGAAAAATACTGTGTGGGGAATCTGGAGGCAGATGAAAGAGGGGGAATTTGTCCAGACCTATTCGGAAAAACGGTTTTCCGGGCAGGAGGGACTGGATTCCCTTACCATTCCTCTGGCGGAAGGCCGGGATATGGTGTTTGGCGGCCAGATTGACCGCGTGGATACCTGTGACAATGGAGCAGAGCGGCTGATAAAAATAATTGATTATAAAAGCGGGCAGAATGATTTGTCCCTGAGCAAGGTGTATTACGGACTGCAATTACAGTTGGTGACCTATATGGCGGCGGCCATGGAGCTGGAGGCAAAAAGCCGCCCGGAGAGCCATCCGGTGCCGGCGGCTATGCTGTACTATCAGATGAAGGAGCCGGAACTTGCATGGCAGGAGGAGACGGAAGAGGGACGGAAAGAGAGAGCCTTCGAGGCTATGAAGTGCGCCGGCTATGTAAATGAAGAAGCGGAAATTTTAGAAAAGATTGATAAGCAGATAGCAGAGAACGGGCAGATTCGGCCGGGAAGCCGTTCCCGGATGGTGCCGGTGGCAGTAAAAAAGGATGGCTCCTTTGCAAGCAGTTCCCGTGTGATGTCCACGGAGCAGTTTCAGAGACTCATGGGCCACAGCCGGGCCAGGATGGAAGAATTTGGATGCCGTATTTTTGGCGGAGAGATAGAGGCAGCGCCGTACCGGACAAAGACGGAGTGCGGCTGTGATTATTGCGGGCTAAAGGGAATCTGTGGTATGGAGAAGCGGGAGCTGTCAGCCCGTGTCCGGGAGTATCCGGAGTTAAAGGATGAGGAAGTATGGGAGGTGTTATATGGGCGAGATTCGATGGACCAGTGACCAGCAGGCCGTGATTGATATGCGGGAAGCCAATATATTAGTTTCAGCGGCGGCGGGCTCCGGCAAGACAGCGGTGTTAGTGGAGCGGATATTCAGCCGCATTATGGATGAGAGTCATCCGGTGGATGTGGACCGCTTCGTGATTGTGACCTTTACCAAAGCGGCGGCGGCCCAGATGAAGGAGCGTCTCCGCAGCCGGCTGGAGGAAGCGCTTTTACAGAACCCGGAGAACCGGCATCTGCAAAGGCAGGCAGGACTGATTGCCTCGGCCCATATTTCCACGGTACATAGCTTCTGTGGGTATGTGATTCAGAATTATTTTCACCGCATCGGTCTGGACCCGGCGTACCGTCAGGGGACAGAGAGCGAGCTGGCTCTTTTGCAAAACGAGACGTTAGAGGAAATTCTGGAAGAGGAGTATACGGAGCAGCGGCCGGATTTTGTGGAGCTGGCCGGCATGGCTATGTTTCACCGGAGCGACGCCCGGATGCTTGAGATGATTCTGGAGCTTTATAACCGGGCCATGAGTGAGCCCTTTCCCGATGACTGGCTGACCCGCATGGAGGAATTTTTATCGGTGCCGGATAAGAGCCAGTGGGAAGACTCTCCCTTCGTGAAACTTTTAATGGAGGACTGCCGCCGGATGGTGGAGGGGCTTTTGGGAGAGGCGCAGAGGCTGATGGAGGTAGCCAGAAGTCCCGGCGGGCCTTACTATTTTGAAAAACAGCTGGAAGCGCTAATGGAACTGTGTCAGGGACTTTTAGAGGCGGAAGGATATGAAGCCTTTCGGGAGGTTCTGGATGAAATGAGCTTTGCCCGTATGATGCCAAAGCGGGATGACAGTGTGGAAACGGCCCTGAAAGAGGCAGTGCAGGAGGGAAGGAAACGCTGCAAGGAAACACTGGAGGAGATGCGGGAAGGATATTTTTTCCAGGACATAGAAGGACACCTGGCGGATTTGGAGGCCATGGGAGGGAAGCTTGTCACCCTGCTCAGGCTGACAAGGCGGTTTAAGGAAGAATATACGGAAGCCAAGCGGGAGCGGGGGCTGGTGGACTTTAATGATTTGGAGCAGCTGGCACTTTCCATTCTTCTGGAATGGGATGATGAAAAACAGGAATATGTGCGCTCGGCGGCGGCGCTGGAGCTGGCAGAGCAGTTTGAAGAAATTATGATTGATGAGTACCAGGACAGCAACCGGGTACAGGATACGCTGTTAATGAGTGTGTCAAGAGACGGACTGGAGGGATTTGCTCCGAATGTGTTTATGGTGGGAGATGTGAAGCAGAGCATTTACCGGTTCCGCAATGCCTGCCCGGAGCTTTTTGCAGAGAAACTTCTTTCCTATGATGCGGCAGAGGGGAGCTCCTGCCGCCGGATTGATTTGCACCAGAACTTCCGAAGCCGGGAGGTGGTGTTAGAGGGCAGTAACAGTGTATTTGCCAGAGTCATGCACCGGGATTTAGGCGGTGTGGAATACGATGAGGCGGCGCGACTGCGGTGTAGGCGGGAATTTCCGGATACAGACAAGAGAGCGGCAGAAACCATTGATGCCTATGTGATTCTGGACAAGGAGGATGCAGAGTTGGAGGGACGGCTTATTGCCTCGAAGATTCAGGAACTCACGAATCCGCAGAATCCACTGTATCTGTTTGAGGAAGAGGGATGGCGTCCTGCCTCCTACCGGGACATTGTGGTGTTGGCCCGCAGTGTGAAAAATGCCGGACAGAGTTACTTTGACGCTCTGAGTGAAGCAGGGATTCCTGTGGTGATGGACCACACCCAGGGCTTTTTTGACACCAGAGAGATTCAGTTAATGACGAATATGCTGCAGGTCATAGACAATCCAAGACAGGATATGGCGTTAGCGGCGGTGTTAGCGGGGCCGATGTTTTCCTTTACAGAGGAGGAACTGGCAGTAATTCGGGGCGGAAGCCGCCATCAGGAGGAAAGCCAGAAAATGGATTTTTACGATTCTCTTATTGGTTACGATAAGGAAGACGCTCTTTCAGGGAAAATCCGGCATTTTCTGGAGGTGCTTGACCGTTTGCGGCAAAAGACCTCCTATGCCACGGTGGCAGAACTGATTCAGGACATTTACCAGGAGACAGGAATTTATGAGACAGTACGGATGATGAAAGAGGGCGCCCAGCGAACTGCCAATATGGACAGTCTGATGGAACAGGCCAGAGAATTTGATGAGACGGTTTACCACGGGCTGTACCAGTTCGTTCGCTATATCAATCGAATCCAGGAACAGCAGGAGGAGATGGGGGAGGTAAATATTGTAGGAGAGGAGGAAAATGTTGTCCGGATTATGACGATACATAAAAGCAAAGGACTGGAATTTCCCATCTGCATTCTGGCGGGTATGGGCAAAAAACTGGGAAGCACAAACCGTTCTTTTCTGACCATTCAGCCGGAGATTGGCATTGCTTCAAAACTGGTGTATAATGAAACAAGAACCGCCAGGGACACACTGTATCGGCGTTTTTTGCAGAGGCAGAATGATTTGGCGGATTTAGGCGAGGAGCTGCGGGTACTGTATGTAGCCATGACCAGGGCGAAGGAAAAGCTGATTTTGGTAGGATGCCGGAAGGAAATCGAAGGGGGCGGCGACAGTTTTCTGGAGCGGAGCCGGATGAAAAGCTTTTTTGATATGGTGCTCCCGGCAGCGCTGACAGAAAGCCAGTGGTTTACGGTAACACCGGTGTATAGAGAGGAACTGCTTGCGGAAGCGGCGGCAGAGATTGTCAGGGAAAATGTGGAAATTGAAAGCCTTTACAATTTTGACACATCTATCCGTTATCATGAAGAAACACATGAATTATTAAAATTTTTAGAAAAAAATGTGGAAAAAACATGTGAACCTTTGCCGGTGAAAGTTTCCGTGTCGGATTTAAAAGTGAAATCCATGGAAGAACTGGAAATGGAAGATTTTACCATTTTGTCACATCAGGAGGAGGATGAGGAGATGCCGGTACCGGCATTTATGCGGGAAGAAGTATTTTCGGATTCTGTCCACCGGGGGGCCGCCTATGGTACGATATGGCACCAGGTTATGGCTCAAATTGATTTTCAAAAAACAGATACAGAAGAAGAGATTCGCCAGGCGGTACAGGAACTGGTAAAGACCGGCCGGCTTCGGGAGGAGGAGACAGAAGTGTTAAATTACCGTCGTCTGCATACCTTTTTTCATTCGTCTCTGGGACTTGCCATGAGGAGAGCGGCGGCGTCCGGGCGTCTGCACCGGGAACAGCCTTTTGTGATGGCAAAACCGGTGAAGGAGGTATTTCCAGAGTATGACGACCCACCGGGAAAAGGAAAAAGTTCTGAGTCAGTGCTGGTACAGGGAATTATTGATGGGTATTATGAAGAAGGGGATGGGATTGTGCTGATGGATTATAAGACGGATTCGCTGAAAAAGGGCGAGGAAGAGGTACTCATCAGCCGATATAAAACACAGATGGAAATTTATAAAGAAGCATTGGAAAATATGATGGACAAGCCGGTAAAGGAATGTATTTTGTATTCCTTTTCCCTTGGCCGCGAGCTTCGGATTGGAGGATAATGAATATGTACGAAAAATTTGCAAATGTATACGATCACATGATGGACCAGATTCCCTATGAGGAGTGGTTTGAACAATTAAAGAATTATCTGGTGTCCCACGGAGTAGAGCAGGGAACTATCTGCGAACTGGGCTGTGGAACAGGAACCATGACAGAGCGGTTTGCCAAGGCAGGGTATCAGATGATTGGTGTGGACAGTTCTGCGGAGATGCTGGCGTTAGCACAGGATAAAAAACTGGAGGCCGGTTCGGATATTCTTTATCTGCAGCAGGATATGACGAAACTGGAGTTGTCAGAGTCGGTGGATACGTTTCTCAGTGTTTGTGACTCGGTCAATTACCTGTTGCAGGATGATGCGCTGGCGGCTGTCTTTTCCCGGGTCAAAGAGTACCTGAAACCAGAAGGATATTTTATTTTTGATTTAAAAACCGCCTATTGCTATCGGAATATAATTGGCAATCAGACCTGGGTGGAGCAGGATGAGGAAGTCAGTTATATCTGGGAAAATTACTATTATGAGGACCAGGATATCAATGAATATATGCTGACCATTTTCAGGAGACAGCTGGACAGTGACCTTTATGAGCGCATTGAGGAAGCTCACTATCAGAAGGCCTATTCAGTGGATAAACTGGAAAAACTGTTAGACGAGAGCGGGTTGTCCATGGTGGAGTGTTTTGATTCCTCCATGCAGGGACCGCCAACAGAAAACAGCGAAAGAATTTATGTAGTAGCTAAGGTGAAGGAAGTGTAAGGATGAAAAACAGGGGATTGTGGACGACATTTCTGATTGTGTTATTGCTTAGTACAGGATTTCTGGGAATTAACCGGGAACGGGTGCAGGCGGCAGGGCAGACAGGGGTGGTGACTGCCAGTATGTTAAATATTCGTACTGGCGCAGGCACCAATTATGCTATGCTGCAGAGTTCAGCAGGAACCCAGGTACAACTTGCCAATGGCACCCAGGTGACGATTTTAGAGACCCTGGAAGGCTGGTATAAAGTTTCCTTTTCCTTTAATGGGGAGAGTCTCACCGGATATGCCAGTGCTCAGTATATTGCCATAAACACAGAGGCGGGCACTCCGTCTCCGACGCCGACGGCTACTGCCACAGCCAAGGCGGTGCCGATTACCACGTATCGGTATGAGACCACTTATAAAGAAATTAATGTGCCGGCACAGATGTCCCAGAAGACCCGGATATATAAAAAGGCAGGGGGTAAACAGCTTAAAATTTCCAAAAAGCCGATAACCCTGGAAAAGAAAAAGAAAGTTACCCTTACCGATGAAAAACTGGTGAAAAATAAAAAATGGTTTAGGATTTCTTTTACGTATAAAAAGAAAAAATACACGGGCTACGTGCAAAGCAGTTACGTGAAAATGACGTTGAAAAAACCGGCCAATGCCACCATAGCCAATCTGAAAAAGGCGGCAAAGGTGCATACGAAAGCCGGAGCGTCAGCACCCTATAAAAAGCTGAATAAGGTTACCGTGAAAATTTTGAAGGGTGCCACGGTAAAAATTACGAAAGAAAAAAAACTGCCGAAGATAAAATGGTACAAGGTGACCTTTGATTATAACGGCAAGCAGAGGACGGGCTGGGTAAGTTCCCGTTATGTCAAATTGGCGAAGGAAAAAACGGTGAAGAAAATAGCAGTAACAGCCCTTTCGGATGCGGAATTTGAAAAGGCCATGACGGCGCAGGGATTCCCGGATTCTTACAAACAGAGTCTGCGTGTTCTGCATAAGGCCTATCCATTTTGGCAGTTTCAGGCGTATCACACCGGAGTGGATTGGCAGACGGCTCTGGCGGCAGAGTGCGAACTGGAGCCGGAGCCTCTGAATTTGATTTCCAACTCCAAATCGGAGGCATGGAAATCCAAGGAAGCAGGTGCCTACGACGCCAAAACGGGTAAATGGAAGGTCTTTGACGGAAGCACCTGGGTGGCGGCGTCCAAAGAGGCCATTGCTTACTACATGGACCCGCGGAATTTCCTGACGGAAAATACGGTGTATCAGTTTGAACTGCTGGAATATCAGTCCCAGTACCAGACGAAGGACGGCATAAATATGATTTTGAATAATACGCCGTTTTATAATAAATCCTTTACCTACAAGGATTTGGCAACAGGAAAGGACAAAAGTATTTCTTATACCGATGCCTTTGTTGATGCGGCGAAATCCTCCGGGGTAAGTCCGTACCATCTGGCTTCCCGTGTAAGGCAGGAGGTAGTAACCAGTCCTACGACTACAAGTACTGCGGTGACAGGAACCACGTCCCAGTATCCGGGAATTTACAATTTCTATAATATTGGTGCCTACAGCAGCAGCAATCCGGTGTTAAACGGACTGAAATGGGCCAGCACAGGTACTACGTACCTGCGGCCATGGACAGACCGTTATCGTTCAATTGTAGGCGGCGCCCAGTATATTGGCAGCAGTTATATTCAAAAAGGGCAGAATACCGGGTATCTGCAAAAATTTAATGTGACGCCGAACGGCCGGTTTTCCCATCAGTATATGACCAATGTGGAGGCGGCTTACTCCGAGGCCATTAAGACGAAACGGGCCTATGCAGGATTTTTGGATAAGGTTCCGATTGTCTTTTCCATTCCGGTATATGAGAATATGCCGGCGGAGCTTAACCCGGCTCCACAATAAGCGAAATCGTAAAAGGGAAGGAAAAGGGGGAGTGTTATGACAAATTTATGGAAAAAAATGATACTGGCGGCTGTGGTGTTTCTGATGGTTCCAGCCCTGCGGGTACAGGCGGAGACGGGCAGTGGTGTGATTCAGTTTTCCACCACCTCCGCCCAGGTGAAAAAGGGAGAGACCTTTACCGTGGTATGCCAGGTGACGTCCACGGAGCCATTTCTGGATGTGGATTTTACAGCGCAGTATGATTCCTCAGTTATGGAATTTGTCCGGGGCGGTAAAAAAGTCACTGGTACCGGAGGAATCCTGAAAGTCTCCTCGGTGGGAAATGAGACAGAGACGACGAAAAAGACCTTTTCCCTGCAATTTGTGGCGGTGAAAAAGGGAACGTCCGTGATTTCCGTGCAGGGGACGGCAGATATTACCGATGAGGAGGGAACGGCCTTTTCCGTATCCAGTAATCAGCTGGCAGTGACGGTGGGAAAAAAGAAGGCTGGACAGATGGAGCAGCCGCCGGAAGGAGAGCCTCCCGTGGTGACGCCAGAGCCGGTTCTCAGTAATAACAATCGTCTGAAAAGCCTGAAAACCACAGCAGTAAAAATGACGCCGGAATTTTCCGGAGAAGTGACAGATTATACAGCTACGGTGGACAGTAATGCGGATGTGCTCTATGTGACCTTTGAGACCGAGGAGGAAACGGCCAGGGTTCAGCTCTTCGGCAACGAAAACCTCAAAGCAGGGCAAAACCGTGTGCAGGTTCTGGTGACGGCTGAGAATGGTGACAAACGGGAATATAACATTGATGTTACCAGGGAGACCGAGTCGGAGACCAGTAAGAGAGAAAACGAGGAAAATGCTAAAAGTAAGGATATATCTTTTAGCATTTCCAAAAAGAAAAATCGGATTATTTTGAAAAATTCTTATGAATTTGAGGTTTTGGACGCCTCCGAACTGACGAATATTCCAGCGGGTTATGTCCAGTCCAGTATTGAGTTAAACGGCATATCCGTGCCGGCCTTTACCATGGAAAATGATTTGGATAACAATTATCTGCTGTTGTATCTGAAGGGGCCGTCAGGTGACAAGGGGATTTACCAGTATGACAGAAAGGAACAGACATTGCAGCGCTACACCGGCAGTATGATTGACCGGGTGAATAAAAGTGCCGGGGAAACACAGGACAGTTCTTTTTCTCTGACGCCCAATTATATACTGTTAGGGATTATTGTGGGATTGATTATTCTGGTGCTTTGTATGCTGATTGCCATGTTAAAAATGGCTATGAAAAAAAAGGAAGAAAAAAACAGTCAGGATTACCTTGATTTTTAAGGGCTGTTTTGTTACACTTCTCTTATAACAGATGACAGCGGCGGTCGTTTGGCCGCCGTTTTTATGCAGGATAAAGCCGGGGGAGGCGGAGCAATGTATATTTCCATTGATTTTAACAGTGAGGAGGCGCTGTATCTGCAATTGCGCAACCAGATTATTCTGGCTATTGTAAGAGCAGAACTGCGGGAGGGAGAAAACCTGCCTTCGGTTCGTGATTTGGCAGAACGGATTGGAATTAACATGCACACAGTGAACAAGGCCTATGCCGTTTTACGCCAGGAGGGGTATCTTCGGCTGGACCGCCGGCGGGGTGCTGTGGTAGCCGTGGATATGGACCAGGTAAAAGCTACCATGCAGTTGGGGGAGACCTTGGATATGGTGCTGGCACAGGCGATTTGTAAAAACGTTGCCAGAGAGGATGTACATCAACTGGTGGACCAGATTTACGATCGGTACGACAGTTATCGCAGTTAATTCCTTTGCCGCCGGTTTCTACTGAAAGGAACGGTGGCAGACAAAGAATGAAAATATAGGAAAGGTATGGGCCAGCGGGACTGGTCTTTCAGACAGTATGAGAAGAAAATTAACAGCAGAAGCAGAGCGGGCATTGAATAAGGCAGGGAAATTTGCCGTAAAGATGGGCCATTCGGTGGTAGGGACAGAACATCTCCTCTACGGGTTGACTGCCGTGCAGGGGGTTGCTTCCCGTGTATTGAAGGAAAATAAACTGGATAAAGACAGCATCCGGTTTGAAATTGAAAATTACTGTGGCAATGGTGACACAGTGCTGGCAGACCGGGCTGAGTGTGAGATGTCACCCAAATTGGAGGAAGTTCTGTTTCAAAGTGAAGAGGAAGCCGCCAAGGGAGATTGCGAGCGGGTGGGAACAGAGCACATTTTGATGGCGATACTGAAGGATACCAGCTGTACCGCTTACCGCATTTTACTGGCAGCAGATGCGAATATCCAGAAGCTGTATATGGATATTGTTACCACAGCGGGAGGTGATTTGGCACTGGCGAAAAATGACCTGATTGCCAGCCGCGCCAAAAACCGCCGGAACGGTTCTGCCACGCCGGTGCTGGAGCAGTATGCCAGAGATTTGAATCAGTATGCCAGAGAGGGGAAAATCGACCCGGTGCTGAATCGAGAGGATGAAATCAGCAGTGTCATTGAAATTCTCAGCAGAAGGACAAAAAACAACCCCTGTCTGATTGGTGAGCCGGGTGTGGGAAAAACAGCCATTGCCGAAGGACTGGCTGCCCGGATTGAAGAAGGGGAGGTGCCGGATTCCATAGCAGGGATGCGGGTGCTCACGTTAGACTTGTCCGGCATGGTAGCGGGCTCAAAGTACCGTGGAGAATTTGAGGAGCGAATCAAGAAGGCAATCCGCGAGACCAAGACCATGGGTAATATTCTTTTATTCATTGACGAATTACACACGGTAATCGGGGCCGGAGGAGCGGAAGGAGCCATTGACGCTTCCAATATTTTGAAACCGGCGCTGGCCCGGGGAGAAATTCAGGTAATCGGCGCCACCACACGGGAGGAATACCGCAAGCATGTGGAGAAGGATGCGGCCCTGGAACGCCGGTTCCAGCCGGTGGTCATTGAGGAGCCTACCGAGGCGCAGACCGTCAGTATGCTAAAGGGGCTTCGGAGCCGTTATGAGGACTACCATCAGGTAATCATCAGCAATGAAGCCATTGAGGCGGCAGTACGCTTGTCTGTCCGCTATATTAACGACCGGTTTCTGCCGGACAAAGCCATTGATTTAATTGATGAGGCGGCGGCCAGATTTCGCTTGCAGCGTGTGTTTGTCAAAGGAGAAACCATAAAAAAACTGGAAAACAAAGCCCAGGAGCTCTACGATGCCAGAGAGAAAGCCCTGATTGCCGGAGATATGGATTTGGTCATGGACATTCGGGAGCAGGAGCGGGAAAATGAGGAAAAGATAGAGAAAGAAAAGAAGAAAAAATCTAAAAAAGGGAAAAAATCCGACCGTACCATTCAGGAGAGCCACGTTGCTGAGATTGTGGCGAAGTGGACGCATATCCCCGTACAGCGGCTGGCAGAGGCAGAGGCGGAGCGTCTGAAAAAACTGGATGTGATTCTCCACGAGAGAGTGGTGGGACAGGAAGAGGCTGTGCAGGCGGTGGCCCGTGCCATCCGTCGTGGGCGCGTGGGGCTGAAGGACCCGAAGCGGCCCATTGGTTCCTTCTTATTCCTGGGGCCTACCGGCGTGGGGAAAACCGAATTGAGCAAAGCCCTGGCAGAAGCGGTATTTGGCTCAGAAAAGGATATGATTCGGGTGGATATGTCCGAGTACATGGAGAAACAAAGCGTTTCCAAAATGATTGGTTCCCCGCCGGGCTATGTGGGCTATGAGGAGGGAGGCCAGCTGAGTGAGAAGGTTCGCCAGAAACCCTATTCGGTTCTGCTCTTTGATGAGATTGAAAAGGCGCATCCCGATGTATTCAACATGCTTTTGCAGGTATTAGAGGATGGACACATTACGGACGCCCAGGGGCGCAGGGTGGATTTCAAAAATACCATTATCATTATGACCTCCAACGCCGGGGCCAACCGCATTATTTCTCCGAAAACTCTTGGCTTTGGACAAAAGACCAGTGAGGAAGAAGCCCATAAAAAGATGAAGGAAGGCGTTATGGAGGAGGTAAAACATATCTTCAAGCCGGAATTTATCAACCGGGTGGACGAAAGAATTGTATTCCATGCCCTGAATCAGGAAAACATCCGGGATATTGCCGGTATTATGGCGAAAAATTTTGTAAAACGGGTCAAGGAGCAGATGGATATCGAACTGGAGATTGAGAAAGAGGTTATTGACTATGTGGCAAAGAAGGGCTTTGATAGAGATTATGGAGCAAGGCCCATCCGCCGGGCTCTGCAGAGCCAGGTGGAGGATGTGCTGGCAGAAGCGGTATTATCCGGCGAAATAGCCATGGGTGACAGTGTGGAAGTGAGCATGAAAAAGGAAAATGATAAGGAGACTGTTTTTGTTCAAAAATTCACAAAAAAAGGATAGAAAAAGCGGCCATATTATTGTATACTGAATATATCAGCAGGAGATACAATCCGCATCGGTGGAAATGACAATGGATTGTATTTGCGGAAATATGCGGTATACCGGACGGCAGTGGGTGTCCGGCACAAGAAAAACGAAGGAGGACGTATAAAAATGGGCGTTGTGGAAGAGCTGATTCGCAAGGAAGAAAAGGGAACTTTGAGTTTTGGTAATTATCTTTTGGATACGAAGACAAAGAAAGGCGATTTTAAGTTTGAAGGGGCAACCTATAAAATCAAGACCTTTCGGGAAATCACAAAATTGGAGAGAAACGGAGCGCTGGTCTATGAATCGGTACCCGGTTCAACGGTGACGAATTTCAAGGGAAACAGCGAAGTAGTCGAGTTCGATGTGGAAGCCGCAGGAGATATCAGTTTTACGCTGGAGATGGAGCCATCGAAGGAATATAAACTGGTGGTAGACGGCGTCTCTGCCGGACGGATTCCTACCAATGTGGGTGGCAAGTTGAACGCAAGCCTTGAGTTGAACGAGGGAAGCAAGATCAGTGTAAAGATTGTGAAATGCTAGCCCAGGACGAAACAGAGTTCAAATTGGCGCTGTCAGACTAAGCATGAAAATGAAATAGAGCTGGGCACCGGCTGAAGGGAAGGCCGGTGCTTCTGCTATCTGGAAAAACTGCCACAGGAAAGGGAATACATATGGCAAAGGAAAAAACGCTGTTTTTTTGCAAGGAATGCGGGCATGAGTCCTCAAAATGGCTGGGACAGTGTCCCGGCTGCCGGGCCTGGAATACCATGGTAGAGGCCCCTGCCGCCAGAAAGACCAAAGGAGGTGCGGTGGCGGCAAGGCAGGTGTCCATGAATACCAGACCGGCCAAAATCAATGAGATTGAGACCCAGGAGGAGTGCCGCCGGGAGACAGGAATGCCGGAACTGGACCGGGTGTTAGGAGGCGGAATTGTACCGGGCTCCCTGATACTGGTGGGGGGCGACCCGGGGATTGGAAAATCCACGCTGCTGTTACAGATGTGCCGTCTGCTGTCCCAGAAGGCCATGCGGGTATTATATGTGTCCGGCGAGGAATCGGCCAGACAGATAAAGCTCCGGGCAGAGAGGATTGGAACCTTTTCGGATGAACTGTTTCTCTATTCGGAGACCTGTATGGGCACTGTGATACAGGCGGTGGAGGAAATAGAGCCAAAGGTTGTGATTGTGGATTCCATTCAGACCATGTTCGAGGAGACGGTGGATGCGGCGCCGGGCAGTGTCAGCCAGGTGCGGGAGATTACCGGCACCCTGTTGCATTTGGCAAAAAGCAAAAATATTACCATATTCATTGTGGGCCATGTAACCAAGGAAGGGAACGTGGCGGGGCCCCGGATGTTAGAACACATGGTAGATACGGTACTGTATTTTGAAGGAGATAAAACAGCGATGTACCGTATGCTGCGGGGGGTGAAAAATCGTTTTGGCTCCACCAATGAGGTGGGTGTCTTTGAAATGAGAAACCAGGGACTGATAGAAGTACCCAATCCTTCCGAGTACATGATGCAGGGCCGGCTGGAAAATGAGGCAGGTTCTGTGGTGGTCTGTACCATGGAGGGGACACGTCCCTTTTTAATCGAAGTACAGGCCCTGGTGTGCCAGACCAGTTTTCCGATGCCCAGACGGACGGCCGTAGGAACCGACTACAACCGCGTCAATCTGTTGATGGCGGTGCTGGAAAAACGGCTGGGCGTCCGTATGGCAGACTGTGACGCCTATGTAAATGTGGCCGGCGGTATGCGGATTACGGAGCCGGCGCTGGATTTGGCTCTGGTGGCAGCCCTTTTGTCCAGCCATCACGGACGGAGCATGGGAAATGAAACGATTTTATTCGGCGAGGTGGGCCTTGTGGGCGAGGTACGGGCGGTATCCCAGGCAGAGCGGCGGGTGGCTGAGGCAGTCAAGACCGGATATACCACCTGCATTTTGCCGGAGAGCAACCGGCAGTCCATCTTAAAGGCGGGCAATCTGGACGTCAGCGGTGTGCGGCTGCTTGGCATAAAGCACATCCGGGAATTGCTGGACTATATATAATAACGTTTTGAAGCAAAAGAGAGAATGGAGGTTATAATGGAACCAATAGAAGAAAAAAGAGAATCCCTTTTTCAATGGATTGGGAACGGGAAAAAGATGATAATCGGAGGGCTTTTACTGTTAGCAGGCATCATTGGACAGATACTGTCAGACAGAACATTGGAGCAGATTCCTTTCATATTGATGAGCGCTGGACTGATGTGCTTTGTCAATACCCTGTTTTCCAAATTAACAGACTATAACATTCATCTTTTATTATTCCTTGTCATTAATATTGTGGCAATGGAGATAGGGCTTACCATCACGGCCGCAGATATAATAGAGGGCGTGACGCTGTATAGTGTCTGGGTAATCTGTGGGATTGCCGCATGGATTTTTCAGGCTATGATTTTGAAAATAGAAGGCAGTGCCAAACGGGCCGTGCTCTCTTTCTTTGAAACCCTTCTCAGCGTTCTGGCGCTGGGAGCCGCACTTTTTTTGCCAATTATTCTGGAAATATGGATTGGGAAATAAGCTTGTCAAGCACAAATTTTTAAAAAAAGTGTAAATTAAGTGATGAGGGCTACCAAATAAGTGATGAGCCTTCCATTTTTTTTGTTTTATGCTATAATAATATGAATAAAATTTTGAGGCAAATGCACATTTGATTCACATGTAAGGTTTCACATGTAAAAAATATGAAAACACTGTGAAAGGAGAAAATTGATTATGAAACGGAGGATACTATCCATATTACTGATTTTTTGCCTGGGGTTATCCGTGCTGTCACAGGGGGTGGTGACGGCAGCTGCGGCAGAAGTGTCTTCAACGGCAGAAGACACAAAATTTAGTGGCGGTAGCGGTCTCAAAGCAGACCCCTATCGGATTTCGTCACCGGAGGATCTTCTGGAACTCGCCGATGAGATTAACAGCTTCTCGTGGATGGATTATCTGGGTACATATTTCGAGATGACGACAGATATCGATTTGTCCGGCATATGTGGTCCGGATATTGAGGGAAAAGAAGTGTCATGGACGCCGATTGGAAACGGCAAGAGTTCAACGGTACACCGGTTTGCCGGGAACTTTGACGGCGGCGGATTTAAAATAACCGGGTTGTATATCAATTCGGAGGAAGATTATCAGGGCTTGTTTGGATATCTTGCTGATACTCTGGAAGCGTCCGGCGGCAATACGGGTATCCAAAATCTCACAGTGGAAGGCACTGTTACGGGCGGCACGTATGTCGGCGGAATTGCAGGGTGTATTTTGGATCAACATGAGAGCTGCACGATAAAAAACTGCTATAGCAACGTTACGGTTACGGGCACTAAATACGTCGGCGGAATTATCGGATATGCCGAAGACCCTGTAAAATTCCTTATAGAAAACTGTCATAATGGGGGCTCTGTCACAGGAGACGGGTATGTCGGAGGAATTACAGGGTATGTTGCTGGAACTATGGAAGGCTGCCATAACGAGGGCGCTGTTACAGGCAGCCACCGGGTCGGTGGAATTGCAGGGTGGGGTCATGCTTCGCTGAGAAATAACTATAACACAGGAACTGTTACGGGAGACGAAGACACCGGCGGAATTATGGGGTATAGCGGAAGTTCAGTGGAAAACTGCTATAACACAGGAACTGTTACGGGAGACGAAGAAGCCGGCGGAATCGTGGGGTATAGCGGAAGTTCAGTGGAAAACTGCTATAACACAGGTGCTGTTACGGGTACGAGCTACGTCGGTAAAATTGCAGGGAAGAGTACCGACGACAAGATAAGCAACTGCTATTATCCCGGTGATGCCAGTGGTGCAGGAGATGGTGGTATCGGCGTGGAGAATAAAAGCACCGGCAATGACGTGGCTGGTCAGGCGGTAGCAAAAAGTATGGATGAATTTGCTTCCGGCGAGGTGGCATGGCTTTTGCAGAACGGCCAGGATAATCAGGACGAACTGGTATGGGGACAACAGCTGGGGGGTGCCCTGAAGGAGCCCTATCCTGATTTGATGTACTTCACGGAAGAGGAGGATGAGGAAACAAGAAAAGCGAAGCGGGTATTGAAGGTGGCATTTCATACCACGTCAGATGAGGGTGAAGGAGATACGGCGTATCTTGTAAAATATATGAATTGGGGCAGCGCAGTGAAACTGCCGGAAGATCCGGAACTTCCGGAGGGCATGAGTCCCGATGAATACGGGATTGTGTGGATGGAGTCCGGGGATGGTACAGGGGAAATCTTCCAGGACGGTACAAAGATAACGGAAGATACGGATCTGTACGCCTTTTCAAAGGCAAGGTTCACCGGTAAAGAGACTCCTATCGTCGTAATTCATGGAAACAAAAAGGAGTATGATCTGGATCAGTGCATGCAGTATGCAGGTGATACAGAAATAGATGTTACGGACAATTTTACATATGAGATCCTAAGTGGAAATGATTTGCTGAATGCCGAAAGAGTCAACAGTACCCTTATCATTCCGGATACGGCTGCCCGGGGTATATATACGCTTACCATAAGAGCGACAGAAACGGAAATGAAAGGTCTTATGCCCCTGGTGCGAAGTGCGGCGGATAACGACGGCATTAAGTCAACCACATTTGTGGTGAAGGTTTTCATCGTAGGTACGAATGAGGAACATGTGGAAGCAGCCCAATATGTGGCAGAGGCGGTACTGGATGCGATGCCGGTTACCAACGACACCAGTAAAGAGGATATCGAAGAAACGATCCGGGCGGCGCTGGAAAAAGCCGGTTGTAAAGATATAACTATTACTATGCAGAATGATTTTGATAAAATAACCGCCACTGCGGACAGGGAAGGAAAAATCACCGGAACCGTGACTGTCAGTAAAGGAGAGATAAGTGCGGATGTGGCGATTGACAAGGTAATCAAGAATGATGATCTGTGTGTGGCAGCGGCCAAAGAGGTGGTAGAGAACATATTGAAGACGATAATGGGCACCAACGATATCACAAAGGATCATATTCAAAGCACAATCAATGCGGCACTGAAAGAGGCCGGTTATGAAGATGTGACTGTCACGATAGATGGTTTTAGTATAGAGAAAGCCACAAAGGAAGCAGAGGGAAGCATTACCGGAACCGTGACAATCGCAAAGGGGGAAGCAAGCGACAGCATAAGCATGGTCATACCTATTGCCAAACTGCCACAGGATGGAACAGACGACCAGCCGGGAAGCCCGGATAATCCAGACACCACCGGGAATCCGGGCACAAAAGATCCGTCGGCCACCGATCCGGATACTACGGATAATCCGGATAAAGGGAACTCTGATGGCGGTACAGGAGATAAGGACACAAACTCCACGGGTATCGGTGTTGGAGAGAAAGCCACGGCAGGCAGCGGCGCATCGAAGGCGGTTTATGAGGCCGCGGGCAAGAACACCGTCACCTACTTAAAGACTAAGGTGAAGAAGTCTGCGGGGAAAGCCACCGTCCCGGCTGCGGTGAAGATTAAGGGCCAAAAATTCAAGGTGACAAAAATTGCCAAATCTGCCTTCAAAGGCTACAAAAAACTGAAGGCCGTCACGGTAAAGGCAGAGGGGCTGACGAAAAAGAAGGTCAAAGGGTGCTTCAAGGGAACTTCTGTAAAAACCGTGAAGGTGCCGAAGAAACTGTATAAGAAGTATAAGAAGATCTTTACGAAGAAGATAACGGGAAGCAAGGTCAAGGTGAAAGTGAAAAAACTTAAGTAAGCTTACAAAAAAAAGCAAAACACTGTGAAAGGAGAAAATTGATTATGAAACGGAGGCTACTATCCATATTACTGATTTTTTGCCTGGGGTTATCCGCGCTGCCACAGGGGGTGATAACCGTGTCGGCGGCGACCGAATTTGGCGGAGGCTCCGGCACAGATACCGACCCCTACTTGATTAAGACAGCAGAGCAGCTCCAGCAGCTTGCTGAAAATGTCAGCAACGGCGAAGAGTATACGGGCAAATATTTTAAGTTGGAGAATAACATCGACTTGTCCACAGTATGTGGTCCGAATATCGACGGAAAAGAAGTGTCATGGACGCCGATTGGAACAGGCAGCAAAGATAGCTTCTGTGGCAACTTTGATGGCAGCGGACATCAAATATCAGGGTTGTATATCAACTACATTAGCAATGACAGCTCTTCTGATAACAAATATTTTGGCTTGTTTGGATATTGTAGGAGAGACATCAAAAATCTCACAGTAAAGGGTAAAATTACAACAAATGGTGAAGAAGACTACTACATTGGTGGGATTGTAGGGAGAATGTATCCTCCTTCGAATGAATCGAATACAGATGGGCGCAACTACGTGATGGAAAATTGCACGAGTGAAGTTACGATTACGAGCAGCAATACTAATCACTGCAGAGTCGGGGGAGTGATTGGGAATATATATGGTTTCATGGGAACCACCGTGAAAAACTGCCATAATGCGGGCAACATTTCAGTGTCGTCGGGCGGCAACCGTATCTACGTCGGTGGAATTGCAGGGTATGCCGGGACAAACGAGGATGATGAGGGGTACACTTATAGGGAGACTTGCGGCTCTATCGAAGACTGCTATAATACGGGCAGTATTTCAGTTGCGAGCGAATGGGGAAGCGAGACCGGCGTCGGTGGAATTGTGGGGGGTGCTGAGAGTGGCGAGTACCACTGCGACAACAAAGTTGTCAGCTCTGGAGTGCAAAGATGTTATAATATGGGTATTGTCACAACAAGTAACAAAGGGGTAGGAGGAATTGTGGGAAGAGTTTATGGAGCTGTCGT
Source organism: Lachnospiraceae bacterium (assembly GCA_022510605.1). GTDB lineage: Bacteria > Bacillota > Clostridia > Lachnospirales > Lachnospiraceae > Eubacterium_F. The sequence continues at coordinate 6,889 of JAFLTB010000016.1, read as the reverse complement.
ACGGAACTGCTATAATACAGCGGCTGTTACGGGCAGCACAAGGGTAGGAGGAATTGCAGGATACATATACGCGTGGATGGATGGTGATGCTGATAATTATGGTCATGTGAAAAACTGCCACAACACGGGATGCGTTACGGGTACGACCTACGTCGGTCAAATTTTGGGGCAACGGGGGCAGGGGTCGGTAGCAAACTGCTACTACCTCAGTGATTCCAGTGATACGCGGCAGGGAGGCATCGGTGTGGATAACCGAAATAGCGGCAGGGATACTGCCGGCCGCGCACAGATGAAAACCATTTCTGAGTATGAATCCGGTGAGGTGGCATGGCTGCTGCAGCATCCCGAAAAAGTCAATTCTTCCGCTGAGGCACAGGAGGACTTAGTCTGGGGACAGGATTTATCGAAACAGGATTCATTCCCTGAATTTTCCGGTACGAACAAAGAGGTAGTGAAAGCGGTATTCCATATCGGGACCGATCAGGAAATCATACAATATATCAATGCGGGCTCTGCGGTGGAACCGCCGGAAGAACCGGAACATCTGCTGCAGCTTCTCTCCGATGAATATGAACTTGTGTGGGTGGACGCTGACGGGAAGCTCCTGGAGGCGGACGCGATAACGGTAGATACCGATTTTTACGCCTTTTCCAAGGCGCAGTTTACCGGTAAAAAGACTCCGGTCCTCAGTGTTCATACAGAAGGAAAAACGTATAATCTGGACCCGCGGATCCAGTATGCGGGGGATACAAAAATTGATACTACAGGCAATTTCGACTATGAGATTGTGAGTGATGAAAATAAACTGAATGCCGGGATAGAAGGCAGTGACCTTATCATTCCGGCTGAGGCGGACAGGGGTACCTATGAGCTTACCATAAAAGCGGTGGAAAAAGAGCCGAAGGGCTTTATGCCCCTGGCAGAGGGGATAGATGACGACCTGGAAATAAAAGATAACAGCCACAGGTCAGCCACATTGGAAGTAAAAGTTTTCGTCGTATCGGGGGATCAGGATCATGTAGATGCAGCCCGGTATGTGGCAGAGGAGACACTGGCAGAGATGTCTGTCACCAACGCCACGGAAAAAAATGATATCGAAACCGCAATCCGGACGGAACTGGAAACAGCCGGTTTTAAGGAGATGAAATCTGCCGTGGATTCATTTCACAAAGAGATTGCCACTGCGGAGAAGGCGGGGAAGATTACCGGAACCGTGACGGTATCCAAAAACAATGTCAGCGACACGGTGGAGTTTGAGAAAGTGATCAAGACAGATGAACCCCGCGTGGCGGCAGCCAGAGAAGTGGTAGAGAAGGCACTGAAGGATATGACCGCCACCAACGATACCACGGTAGACAATCTTCAAAAAACAATCAATCAGGCACTGAGAAAAGAAAATTATGGAGACGTGATCGCTGCCATAAGTGATTTTCGTATCGAGAAAGCCACTGTGGACGCGGAGGGAAGCATTACCGGAACTGTAACAGTGTCCAAAGGCGATGCCAGCGACACGATGGAGTTTGAGAAAGTGATCAAGACGGATGGCCCCCGTGTGGCGGCAGCCAGAGAAGTGGTAGAGGAGGCGCTGGAGGATATGACTGCCACCAACGACACCACAGCAGAGGAACTTCAAAAAACAGTCAATGCGGCACTGGAACAAGAAAATTATGGAGACGTGATCGCTGCCATAAGTGATTTTAGTATCGAGAAAGCCACGGTAGATGAAGAGGGCAGCATTACCGGAACGGTGATACTATCCAAAGGCGATGCAGGTGACGAGGTAGAGATTGACAAGACCATTGCCAAACTGCCACAGGATAGTACGGACCCCCAGCCGGGAGACGACCCCCAGCCGGGCGACGATACTAAACCGGGCGACGATACCAAGCCGGGGGACGATACTAAGCCGGGAGATGATACCAAGCCGGGGGATGATATTAAGCCGGGAGATAATGGCCAGACTATCACACCGGAACAGCAGCAGAAGAATGGCATTTCTCTCAATGCAAAGCTGAAGGTGGACCAGAAAGGGAAAAAGATTGCTGTGAGCTGGGGAAAAGTAACCGGTGCGGATGGCTACATGGTATATATCCAGTATTGCAACAAGAAGTTTTCCTCCAAACCCACCAAGACGGTGAAATCAAAAACCACGAAAATAAGTGTGACAAAGATAAACGGGAAAAAGTTGAACCGAAAGAAAAATTACATGGTATATGTTGCCGCTTATAAGGTGACAGATGGCAGGAATACCGTAGTTGGAAAGTCCATTACCGCCCATGTTGTGGGAAAGGATAACAAAAAATACACCAATGCAAAGCAGGTCAAAGTCTCTCAGAGTAAATACAGCCTGAAAGCGGGAAAGACTGCCAAAATCAAGGCAAAGACCGTGCTGGTGGATAAGAAAAAGAAAAAGCTTTCGAATGCCCATGAGAAGGAGTTCCGTTACCAGTCCACGGATACCAGCGTGGCGAAGGTATCGGCGAAAGGTAAGATAACCGCCATGGGGAAGGGAACATGCAGCATTTATGTATATGCCAGAAATGGTTATGCAAAAAAAGTGAAAGTAACAGTGAAATAAGCCACAGGACGGAAAGGAGAAAATGAGTATGAACAAAGAACGCCAGAGACATAAAATTTTTACCCGCAGAGCGAAAAAGAGAATGATGGCACTGTTTATGGCAGTGCTCATGCTTCTCGGCTGTGTGGGAGTCGTGCCTCCGGTATCCGAGGTATCAGCGGCAGCAGAGGAAAATCCGGTTGTTGGACCCATGGTCGGACTAAATCTGGGACAGGTCGGTCTCAAAAGTCTGAAGGCATATGGAAAAAATCTGGCAGGAAAGGTAATCACCGGGGTTGCCACAGATGTTGACAATGCATTAGGAAGCAGTGGTGCCTCACAGGTTGCTTCCTGGGTCAACACCTTTGTACTGGGGCAGAATACCACCGGGGCCAAACTGAATCAGATTATCGATCAGTTAAACGGAATACAGGAAACGTTAGATGATATGCAGAAACAGCTGGATACCATTGAAAGCCTGTGTGAAGGAATTGTAGAAGAGGTGGCTCAGGTAGAGTCGGATATCCTCTATGCACTCTCTGTGGTAGACGCAGATATCGTGGATAAGCTGGATGAGGTTGAAAAAGAACTGGAAAGTGATATCAACAATGCGGTACTGATCCAGCAGGCGAATGATGCCGTTCAGAAAATCAAAGACGCAAGAAAGAATATGGATGACGCCTGGGCCAAAGTGGAATACCCGTCGGATACGACGGTAAAAAATGCATTAACCCTTTTTGAACTGTATATGCAATACGCCAAGCAATACACCGATGATCCTTCCGATAAGAATAAGGGCCTGATGGACGATGCAGAAGATGATTATGTGAGAAGCCTGCGCCAGATTTACACGGGCAATGGAAATCTGGGTGATGGGGAAGATGTAGAGAAGAGGATGTATACAAGCTATACGGTGGCGGACAAACTGAATTCGATGGTGACCGAAATGTCCACCGATCTGTGCGGTCAGACAGGAGACCGCACCTATATCGACTATGCAGCCCAGTATGCCTGGCTGTCCATGCCGTTTACCGGGGCGCAGTATGACTTTATCAATCAGTGCATTGACCGCCAGATGTACCAGATCTGTTTTCTTGAGATCATGTACCAGGATTATCTTTCCAGACAGGGTAACTATATCAGGGAGAACTGCAGTGAAGACAGCAATATAGACAACTACTGGGGGATTTATCAGGATGCATTGGAGGATTTTGATGCCGTGAATGGTTATTTTGCCCTGAAAGCGAACCAGCGGATGGATCGTGCGATCTATTTTAATCCGGCTTCCAATGCCACCGTCTATCTGTATTCCTATTGTACTTCCCAGGACGAAAGAGATGTGTTCGCCCGGCGGCGGTATGGGAAGGATGACATAGTCAGTGACATCGATGCACCGCTTGATCTGGTCCAGAAAGGAGTCCTGGACAGTACGGGAAAAGTCTGGATTTATTACTTTAATTTGGATGGGGAGATGCCGGACAGAGAAGAGTATGGGGACTTCTTAAGGAATACGTATGGGCTGAAAGAAGCAGATGTGGAAAAGGATGCTGCCTATCATCATCCTTGGGTGCTTGCTACACCTACTTGGGGTGGAGTTTACTGGCCTTATGTTTCATACATGTATTGCGAGGAATTTTATTATGGTTCGACTGAGACGGCTCACCAGAGGCGGGGGTGGACCATGAACCGGGGGCTCTATGTCGGCTATGGTGAAGGACTTGATAAGGATATCACTTCCGATTTTGACCCATCATCCGGCTGCTATGCCTTGACCGGGTTTGGCTATAATAGGATTTATGCTTTGTCAGATTATAAAAAAGAGGAACAAGTTGAACAGGAAGAAAGAGAGAAAAAAGATTTAGATTTTGCCAAACTTTTTGAATCAAACTGTTTCCGGGCGTGCGGAAGTATCCCATATTCCTATTTCTGTTCGGATTCCCAGCTGGGCAAGTTGTTTCAAAAAGATAATCCTGACATCCAGGAACTGTGTCTTACCTGGAAGGATACGACCGAGAGTCATGTGTATGCTCCTTGTTATGCGAAGCCATTACTAACGAAACCGCTGGTAGATCCAACAAAGGGCCTGTATGGGATTGCCTCAGACTATACAATAGTTAAATATCCTTATGAAACCCAGGCGGACGAAATAGATGGTAAAACGGCTGAAGAGGTACATGAGGGATATATGGGAATCAATATTTTTGCAATCGGGAATTGGACGTATGACCAGAAAACGGACAAGTGGAATCATGGTAACACCACAAGCGGAGAGGACACCAAATACCACGCCTATCTCAGGGCAAGAGAGGCGGGAAGCTCCAGGGTTCAGCTCAATGGCAAACAAGCGTCCGAGAGTTATGGTTCCAGTCAGTTTAACCTCAGTTTCCCGGCAGATAAGGAGGAGGCAGACGCACGCAAGGTTCCGGTCAGGGTAAAAGTCCGTTATTATAATTCCTATGGAATGCCTACACAAAAATGGCAGTTTCTTACAAGTACTCCCGCAATACTGGATTACAGTCGTGCAGAACATAATGGAATATCGAAGTCTTTATATGAAAACGTCACCTGGGAGGAAAAGGACGATCTGGGCAGACCGGCTTATGATGTTCTGTTCGACTATGAGGACCTCCAGATGATGGAAGATTCCTCGGAGGACCGGATCGATGTTGACCTTCCGGTGCCGTTCAGTCCCTATACGGAGTATGACGTGGAATACGGCTATGAAGTGGGCCAGGCAAAAAATCTGAAAGTAGATGTGGAGGACGGCACGGCAACGGTCACCTTCGATAAGATCAGCCACGCACGGAAAGTGGACATTTACCTTTCGGAGGATGAGAATTTCACATCGGTGGCAGCATCCGGAACGGAAGAAGTGCTCGGCAGCAAAGGCACGGTCAAAGTGAAATTTGACCTTCCTGAAGGGGTGGGTGAAGATGGCATCTATGTGCGGATGTTTGGATACCGTGAGGAAGAATACGGTACGGTGTACGGCGAAGAGGTGTCCGCTTACAGTGGCCCGGAGAAAGAATCCGGTGAAACTTCCTTTGCCGGTTTTGTGGCAGACGGAACCATCCGGGCATGGATTGCAGAAAATCTGAAAGTAAACGGCCGTTTGGCGGACGGAGCGGAGTATGAGCTCTACAGCGCAGACAGCACGAATAACCTGCTTACCAAAGGAACTATGGAAGGCAATCGGATTGAGATTAAGAATCTTGACAATACACGGCACTATCTTCTGAAGATTCACCCATATGTGGAGGAAGATGGCAATCGGGTATATGGTGAGTGGATTGAGAAAGAATTCACCGGGAAGACAGCATATAAAACGCTGGAACTTAAGTATCCGTCTCTTGGCTCTGACGAGAAATATCTGCAGGTGGAGCCGGAAATCCTGGGCGGCCACGCACAAGTAGTCGTGCAGTATGCCGAGGACGCAGCCTTTAAAAATTACAAAAAGAGGACTCTGTCCGCAGGCTCCGATGGCAGCAGAATAGCTAATTTCAGGATTGACGGGGATGAAAACTGCTATCTCCGTATGCGCTACCAATGGACAGACCCGGATAGTGGTGTGACTTTTGAAGGCCAATGGTCTGACCCTGAGCATATTGACATGAACCGGATTCCGAAAAACTTTGATAAGTCTCACCTGAAGCTGGCGGAAGCAGATGGCACTGTGACGGCCGGTGTGGTGAATTATACCGGAGCAGAAGGTATTCATGTGGTTCTGACTACGGATAAAGCAGGCGAAAACATTGTGGCCGATGAACAGGCAGACGGAACAGAACTCACTGTTTCTAAACCGGATGACAAGACGTATTATGTCTGGGTCTCCGTTTACAATAAGGCGAACAACAGCACCGGCATGATTTTATATTCCACTTCGGTAGGCCCGTTAAGTCCGAGTGCGAAAGATTCAGGTAAGAAAGCCACTCCGGTGCCGACTACAAAGCCGACCCCGACTCCGACGCCAGAGGACACCGGCATCCAGGTCGGAGAGAAAGCCACGGCAGGCAGCGGTGCAACAAAGGCAGTCTACAAGGCCACAGGCAAGAATACCGTCACCTATGTAAAGGCCGAGGGGAAGAAGTCTGCTAAGAAGGCCACCGTCCCGGCCACTGTGAAGATAAAGGGCAAAAAATATAAGGTGACAAAGATAGCCAAAGGGGCCTTTAAGGGATATAAGAAGTTAAAGACCGTCACGGTAAAGGCAGAGGGCCTGACGAAAAAGAAGGTCAAAGGATGTTTTAAGGGAACTTCTGTAAAGACTGTGAAGGTGCCGAAGAAGCTGTATAAGAAGTATAAGAAAATCTTTACGAAGAAGATAACGGGAAG
>JAFLTB010000015.1 GCA_022510605.1 Lachnospiraceae bacterium | reverse complement strand
TGGTGCATATTCACTCATCACTTTCTGTGATGAGTGCTTTTTACACATAGAGTTAACAACACGGAAACTCAAGCAAGAATCCACTTTCTTTCCAGAAAAAATTATAGTATAATACTTTACAGTATGAAATTTCCTGGACAATAGAAAGGGGACAGATTATTATGGCCTTTGACGGCATTACTGTGGCAGCGCTGGTGCAGGAATTAAACACCTGTCTTACCGAGGGGCGGCTGCAAAAAATCGCCCAGCCGGAGCCGGATGAGCTGCTGCTTACCATAAAGAAAAATCGGGAGAACTACAAACTGCAGATTTCTGCCAGTGCCTCTCTCCCATTGCTTCATCTGACAGAGAATGCTAAACCATCGCCACTGACAGCGCCTAATTTTTGTATGCTCTTGCGAAAACACCTGAATGGCGCCCGGATTCTTGGTATCGAACAGATGGGATTAGAGCGGGTGATTGCCATTCATATGGAAAATCTGAATGAACTGGGTGATGTGGTACACAGACGGCTGATGGTGGAAATCATGGGCAAACACAGCAATATCATCTTTGTGGACGACAACAACCTTATTGTGGACAGCATTAAGCATGTCAACGGCATGGTAAGCTCCGTCAGGGAGGTTCTGCCGGGCCGGGAATATTTTATTCCCAACACAAGAAACAAGCAAAATCCCTTTGAACTGACCATCGCCGACTGGAATGGGGAACTCTTTACCAAACCTGTCAGTGTAGCCAAGGCCCTGTATGGCTCTCTCACCGGTTTTAGCGCCGTTATGGCCCAGGAGCTGGCTTACCGCAGCCGTCTGGATGGAGACGCTCCCATGGCCTCTCTTAACGGCAATGAAAAATCGGCTTTGATGAGCTCCTACCGTCAATTGATGGAGGCGGTAAGTGCCGGGGAATTTCATCCCTGCATTATCTTTGACGGGCCGGTTCCTATGGAGTTTGCCGCTGTTCCCCTGACCATGTATGAGGATAAAACCTGCAGGGAATATACCTCCATGTCCCAGGTGGTAGAAACCTTCTACGGAGAAAAAGATGTGGTCAGCCGCATCCGGCAAAAGTCCGCTGACCTGCGGAAAAATGTCACCACGCTGCTGGAGCGGTGCCAGAAAAAAAGCCAGCTGCAGCGCAAACAGCTGGCGGATACAGAGAAGAAAGAAAAATTCAGAGTCTATGGAGAACTGATTCATACCTATGGCTACCAGCTGTCTCCTGAAGACACCACCCTGACCTGTATGAATTATTATGATAATCAGGAAATTACCATCCCCGTGGACTCCTCTATGACACCAGCAGAAAATGCCAACAAATATTTTAATAAATACAATAAAATGAAACGTACCTACCAGGCGGTTTCAGAACAGTTAAAGGAAAACGAGGAAACCATCGCCCACTTAGAATCCATTCTGACGGAACTGGATATTGCCAGAAAGGAGGAGGATTTGCAGTATATCCGTCAGGAATTATCCGATTGCGGGTATATGAAAAAGCCCTCCGGCACGAAGAAAAACGGCCGTATGCCAAAAAGTGCCCCTCTGCATTTTGTCTCCTCCGATGGCTACGATATGTATGTGGGAAAAAACAATTACCAGAATGAGGAACTGACTTTCAAAATGGCGTCGGGAAGCGATTGGTGGTTTCATGCCAAAAATATGCCGGGCTCTCATGTCATAGTAAAATGCCACGGCGAAGAACCGCCTATTCGTACTTTTGAGGAAGCCGCCAGTCTGGCCGCTTATTTTTCCAAGGGAAAAGGGTCGGAAAAACTGGAAATTGATTACACCCAGAAAAAGAATGTGAAAAAACCAAACGGCAGTAAACCGGGATTTGTGGTATATTATACCAACTATTCCCTGATGGCCTCCTCTCATATTGAGCATATTCAATGCGTGGGTGAAGGAGACGCCGTGTTTTTGGAAAGGAGTTACTTATGACAGGCATCGGTTGTGATACCCATATTCACTCGGAATATTCCACGGACAGTCAGACCCCTATGGAGGCGCAGATACAGCAGGCCCTCCGGCTGGGATTGTCAGAAATCTGTTTTACCGACCATATGGACTATGATTTTCCAGAAGAAGCGATGAATCCTCCCTGTGAAAAACCGCCCTTTGTCTTTGATATTACCGATTATCAGAGAAAAATCGAATCGCTCCGCCAGGTCTATCCTGAGATTACCATCGGCACCGGGGTGGAATGCGGCCTGCAAAACACACAGGAAACAATAGAAAAAAACCGCCAGCTGACAAAAGGCAATAACTGGGACTATATTATCGGTTCCCTTCATCTTGTCCGGAAAACAGACCCCTACTATCCGGCCTTCTGGGAGGGAAAAAAGGCAGAAAACTGTGTCCGGCTGTATCTGGAGGAACTTCTGGATAATATTACTGCCTTCTCGGATTTTGATTCCCTGGGACATCTGGATTATGTGGTGCGCTACGCTCCTGACTCCTTTGTATACCGGCTGGAGGAGTATTTTGAAATTATAGAGGAAATCCTTGCTCTTTTGATTCGAAAGGATATTGCACTGGAAATAAATACCTCCGGGTTAAAATCCTCGGATATGCCGAATCCCCACCTGTCTGTGCTTACACGGTATGTGCAGATGGGCGGTGAACTGGTTACGATTGGCTCAGATGCCCACACACCGAACTATCTGGGGTATCAATTTGAGAGGCTTCCTGAATGGATAAAAAAAGCCGGTCTGCGCCAGTATGTGACATACCGTGCACGCAAACCGATTTTTCATTCCATATAAACATATACCCTTCATTTCGAAGCGTCAATGCCTAACGTCTCATATTCCATTTGGCAAAAGAGGTATATTGGGGATTCAATTTTCGGGATTTCTCCAATGCCTCTTTCAATTTTTCCACCGTATAATCAATGTCCTCTTTGGTAGTCTCCTCATTCAGGGTAAAGCGCAGAGCGCCCTTTGCCATATCCTCCGGCAGTCCGATTTCCCGCAGAACATGGGAAGAAGCCGATTGTCCAGCCGAGCAGGCGGAAGCGCTGGAGGTGCAGATTCCCTCCATATCCAGCATAATGACAATGGTCTCTCCCTCTACATAGGAAAAACTGACATTGACATTGTTGGCAAGCCGGTTCCGTCTGGGCCCGTTTAAGCGGCAATAGGGAATCTCGGATTCGATTCGGTGAATCATATAGTCCCGAAGGGAGCGTTGATACGGTTCATGTTCTTTCATCCTGGTGCCGGCTAATTCTGCTGCCTTTCCCATTCCCACAATACCAGCCACATTTTCTGTTCCTGCCCGCATCCCCCTCTCCTGCTTTCCGCCGTGAAGAAAGGCAGGAAGTTTCAAGCCATCCCGAATATAGAGAAAGCCACAGCCCTTGGGACCATGAAATTTATGGCTGCTGGCACTGAGTAAATCCACGCCCCACTGCTTAGGGGACAGGGGAATATGTCCAAAGGCCTGTACCGCATCCGTATGAAAAACCGCCGGATGTTCCTTTAAAAGACAGCCAATTTTTCCAATAGGCTGAATGGTTCCAATTTCATTGTTGGCCGTCATAATGGATACCAGTATGGTATCCTGGCGCAACGCCCGCATCAGCCGTTCCGGCTGTACAAAGCCCTGTTCATCTACATCCAGATGGGTTATCTCATACCCTCTTTTTTCCAGGTATTTACAGGTGTTTAAAACAGCATGATGTTCAATTTTGCTTGTAATAATATGCCGTCCCTGACTGGCACGGCTCTCGGCAATGCCAATCAGCGCCCAGTTATCACTCTCGGTGCCACCGGAGGTGAAATAAATATTCTGGGGCTCGCAGGACAATACCCCGGCAATCTGCTTTCGGGCAGTCAGCAGGGCTCGTTTGTTATCTGCACCCAAATCATATATGCTGGAGGGATTGCCATACTCCTCCTTCAGATAGGGCATCATTGTCTCAAGCACTTCATCGGAAATCCGCGTGGTAGCCGCATTATCCAAATAAATTCTCTTATTCATGTGAGCCAAAATCTCCTCTCACGGTTAGTCTAATAATAATTTATTCGAATTTTGTCGTATGGTGCGATTCCATGCGAAGATTCCCTATCGCATGCGAAGATTCCCTATCGCACGCGAAGATTCCCTGTTCCAAGCAAAGATTCCTAGCGGATGGTAATTCTGTGGTAGGAGCGTTTTCCAACCGGCGTCCTCTTAATAACCTCTTCACTGTGAACCTGAGGAGCAGCCTCGGCCGTCTCTTTTTCGGTGCGGGAAGTCACATCATCCAGAGAATAGGCAAATCCATTTTCGCTGGCCGGGGCAGGTTTTGGTTCCGGCTCATCCTCTACTGTTCTCAATTTCTTTTCCAGATCATTAATGGTTGGAACTTTTCCATATTCACTTACCTCGGAATCGGTATCCGCCAAAGACTGTGCCATAGGCTCCATATCAAATTCAAAGGATGGTTTTTCATATTTTGGCAGAGGCGTATGTGTTTTTTCCTCAACGGGCTGTTCCGGTTGCTGTTTTGGCTGTTCCGGCTGTTTAGGCTGTTGCTCCCGGAACATTTCAGTTCTGTCCTCTACCGGGCTCTTTGTCTCTGTCAGGGCATCAATATCCCAGGTCAGTTCCTCCTTTACTGCATTTACCCGAGGGGAATCTGGTTTAGACAAATCCGGTTCTAATACATCCGATTCCAATTCCAGAGCTGGTTCTAACGCATCTGGTTCTAATTCCAGTGTTGGTTCCAATACATCTGGTTCCAATACATCCGGTTCCAATACATCTGGTTCCAGTACATCTGGTTTTAACACATCTGGTTCCAATACATCGGCTTCTACTACATCCGGCTTTGACAGGACAACGGATTCTGTCGGGATGGCAGAGGACAATTCTATGGATTCCTCCTCACGTTCAATGACATCGGCCAAATCTTCTCTGGCGGTTTCATTCATGCGACGGATGCTGTCGGATATATCCAGACGATTTAGCAGCGAATTTAACTGTGAGTCGTCCTCTGGATTCTCCGTTTTCACAGAAAGGGAATCCTCATTACCTGCGGATGTCAAAAACTGCTCAATATCATTCTCGCCGGTATGGTTCACCGGATGGATTGTATTATCGTCCTCCTGCTTTAATGTCGGTTCCAGTTGCAGCGTTGGCTCCAGCGCCGGTTCTGATTCCTGTGCCGGCTCCAGTTGCAGTGTTGGCTTCGGTGCCGGTTCTGATTCCTGTGCTGGCTCCAGTTGCAGTGTTGGCTTCGGTGCCGGTTCTGATTGCAGCGCTGGCTCCAGTTGCAATGTCGGCTCCAGTACTGGCTCTGGTTCCGGAGTTGGCAGAGTTCCCGTTTGCTCCGGAGCAGCTGTTGGGCTTTCTTCTTCCTCTTTGGTCAAAAAGCTCTCCGACACATGCCATTCAGGAATCTCCTCCCCGGATTTTTCCCTGAGTCCGATTATATTCTGTTCTGCTTTCTGTTTTTTCGCAGAAGGTAATTCCTCCACCGGCCCTGTCACAACTTCTTTCTTCACGGGTTCTGTTTGGATCGGCGGTACTTCCACAGAAGATGGCGCTTCATGAGAAGCCCTTTCCTTTTCTGCAACAATTTTTTCCTTGGCATCCGATTCGCTCTCTGGCAATGATGCTGCCACTGACTCAGCGGGCTCCATCTCAATGACCGTATCCCCATCCCCATTCTCTTCTGCGTCATCCGGGTTTTCATTCGAGACAATTTGGCCTGCTATCTTTGGCCGCTCCGGCAACAGAGTGCTATACATACCATAAGCGGCAAATACGGGAAGAAAATAAGTCATATAGTAAAAATGACTGCCGTTCTCCCAAAAACAGAGATAATAAACCAGCAGAATAATAAAGGTCAGACACAACGGCCCAATGGTGGATGCCTTTTTCCGTATCGCATAATACCCGGAAGCACATCCCAAAAACAGCAGAATGGCCGGAAATACACCAAACTCAAATGGCGTATATAAATAATTAACTGCGTTGGTATATTTATCCAGTAAGTATTCAATCAGTTCCTGCACATCGGATATCATTAACAGAGTACTGTCCATGTCAAAGGAAGGAAGGATATAAATGTCCTGTAAAACAAAATTGGCCGCCGCTAAAATCAGCGCAGTAAACAGTACAAAAAGTCCGGCAGAAATCGGTCCGGAGGCAACTTTGCTTCCCTTCCTTTCCGGCTTTCCAAACACAAGGGAAAAAACACAGCCGAACAACAGCGCACATACCAGCGGATTCAGCAAAATTGCCAGCGCAAACAAAACTGCCAGCGCCAGATAGGCAGAAAAAAGGATGAATCCCTGGTCAAAGAAAGTCCGGATTAACACTTTGGTTATAAACAAAAATATGGTGTAAGGAACTAAAAAGCACAGGGTGTTGATGTAATGGTCCGCATTAAAAGACGTGCCGGCAACGGACAGGATAAAGAAAAATCCAAGCACCAGTGCTACGATGCCGCAGACACGCTCACCCTGAAAGCGGGCCGCCAGATAAATGCTGGCAAGAAGCAATACAATCAGAAGGCTGTTGTCGATGCCTTTATCCATATTCAGGTAAAACATGCCGCCCATGAGTACAACGGCTAAAAGGGCCTCCAGTATAACCAGCCAGGATTTGTTTTCCTGCAAAAACTGAAACACCTTGCTCTCCTTTATAAAAAAGGCGGTAATCAGGTAAATGATAATTCCCAGCACAAGAATGCAGGCAATGATATTCTGGTTATCCGTATTGGAAATCGCCAGATAGGCAACCTCCAAAAAACCAAGGCCAAAAAGTGCCACAAAAAATACGGAATATAGAATTGTCAACAAATTTCTTTTTAATATCACAGTATCCGCTCCTTTTTCACATAAAAGTACATATATATAATACTATAAAACCTTGGGAATGACAACATTTTTTACATGAATGCTTCATACACTGTAAAAAAATGAATTGTGTGAATTTGTGAAAAGCCGATTATTAAAAGGAACCATTATTTTGACTACCGCCGGCATTGTGACCCGGCTGATTGGATTTGTATACCGAATTTTTCTTGCCAGCACCTTAGGGGAAACCAATCTGGGAATTTATCAGTTGGTATTCCCTGTATATTCCATCTGCTTTACCCTGTATGCTTCCGGAATCCAGACGGCGGTCTCTCAGATGGTTTCCCATGAGCGAAAAGAAAAGCATCCGGGGATTGTGAAAAGCGGACTCTGTCTGTCTCTTGTGATTGCCCTGGCGCTTTCCTTTTCTTTGTTTCGGTTTGCGGACTGGACGGGAATTTCTTTTTTAGGTACAAGGGAGACAGCACCTCTTTTGCGGGTGTTAGCTTTTATTTTCCCCTTTTGTGGCATTACTTCCGTCATTAACGGCTACTTCTATGGAATCAGCGATGCCCGTATTCCAGGCATTACCCAGATAATTGAACAGCTATTCCGGGTGTTTTTTGTCATGGGGGTCTCCTTTCTTATGCTTTCCGGCGGACTTCGGACAGACATTGCCGTCATGGGACTGATTGCGGGAGAACTGGCCTCCAATGTATATAATATCAGCCGTCTTCTGCCCCATATGTCCCTGCACCAGATTATAAAAAGCCGTTTTTCCCTTCGCCGGCTTCTGGCTCTGTCCCTGCCATTAAGCGGCAACAAGCTGGTAATTGCCCTGCTCGGCAGCATGGAATCCGTATTGATTCCCGCCATGCTGAGCCGGTACGGCCACAGCGGGGAGGAGGCTCTGGCTATTTTTGGTATTCTCACGGGGGTGGTACTGCCCTTTATTCTGTTCCCGGGTACCCTTACCAATTCTTTGTCCGTTCTCCTTCTGCCGGCTATTTCCCGGGCGGCAGGCAGAGAACAGCATTACGCCGTCCGGCATACTACCAGTGTGGCTCTCCGCTATTCCATCCTGCTGGGAGTATTTACCAGCAGTCTTTTCTTGAATTTTGGACTTCCGATTGGACAATTTGTATTTCACAGTGAAAATGCAGGCAAACTTTTGACTGCCCTGTCCTTTCTCTGCCCATTTCTCTATGTGTCAACTACGTTAACCAGTGTCATAAACGGACTGGGAAAAACCGGCGTCACCTTTTTACATACGGTATCCGGCCTGTGCCTGCGCATTCTCTTTTTGATTCTGGTTACGCCAAGACGTGGTATTTATGGCTACCTTTTAGGCATGATTCTAAGCCAGATTCTGATTTGTTTTCTCAATGGAATCTATCTGGTTAAGAAACATGGCATACAGTTCCAGCTGATGAACCACTTTGTATGGCCAATGGTCTTTTGCGCCAGTATTTTTTATCTGGCAAAAATAGCAGGCATATGGATGAAGGGCCAGGTGGACAGTCCACTGGCCAGCCTTACTTTCCTCATACCGGCTGGTGTCATTATCTTTTTATATTTCTATATCTTCCGGCTGGTGTCATTGTCGGATTTTCAATTATCCTCTGACCGGCTCCCCCGACAGAAGAACAAGGAGTTCTTCTTCCGTAAGAATCGGAATATTTAATTCTTTTGCCTTTTTATTTTTGGAGGAGGAAGAATGAATGTCATTATTCACCAGATAATCGGTGCGGGAGCTGACACTTCCTGCCACCTTTCCTCCCAGAGCCTCAATGCGCTCTTTGCACTGACTGCGGTTGTCAAAGTGGGATAAACTCCCGGTAATCACAAAGGTCTTTCCCTCCAGTGGCTGTTCTGATACGCTCTCCGGGTACTGAATCCGCAAAATATGCTCTAACTGCTCCACCAGTTCCTGGTTTTTTTCATTGGCAAAAAAGTCCACAAAGGATCTGGCTAACACCTCTCCGATGCCATCAATCTCACATAACTGCTCCACCGTCAGCTGATTCATCTCAGAGGGCGTAAACGGATAGGTGCGTACTATCAGTCTTGCCATACTGAGGCCAATGCCTTTAATGCCCAGACTGTAAATCATCTTTTCCAATGGCACATCCTTTGCCCTCTCAATGGCCTCCATCAGATTCTGAAAGGATTTCTCCCCAAAGCCCTCCATTTCCACGAACACATCTTTATACTGTGCCAGATGAAAAATGTCTGACACCGAGTGAATCAGTTTCATGTTTATCAGTTTTTCCAATGTGGCTTCCGAAAGACCGTCAATATTCATGGCATCCCGGCTGACAAAATGGCTGAGGGATTTGATTTTTTTCGCATAACAGTCGGGGTTTTTACACATCAGTACAATCGAACCATTTTCATTGACAAGTTCTGTCTCCTCCTCACACACCGGACACCGGTCTGGAATCTTACAGTTGCCAGACCTGATTTTGTTCTCATAAATCTGCGGAATAATCATGTTGGCTTTATAGACGGAAATGGTGTCGCCAATGCCCAGTTTCAATTCCTTCAAAATACTGATATTGTGCACGCTGGCCCGGCTCACAGTGGTCCCCTCTAATTCCACCGGCTCAAAGATGGCCACTGGATTAATCAGCCCTGTCCGGGAAGCACTCCACTCAATTTCCTGTAAAGTGGTATCTGCCAGCTCATCCTGCCACTTAAAAGCCAGGGAATCCCGTGGAAATTTGGCCGTCCGTCCCAGAGAAGCACTGTAGGCAATGTCATCAAAGGTCAGTACCAGTCCATCGCTTGGCAAATCACAGGTGGTAACTTCCTTTGAAAATTGCTCTACGGCGGCAGGAAGATTCACTCCCTTCACTTTTTTATAGGGTACCACATCAAAACCGAAACCGGACAGCCAGTCCAGTTCTTCCTTTTTGGTGGCAAAGCGGGCATCTTCTCCTGCAGATATGATATTGTAGACATAAAAATGCACATGTCTCTTTGCGGTAATTTCATTGTTTAACTGGCGTACACTGCCGCTGCACAGATTTCTTGGATTTTTATATTTTTCGCTGATTTCTGCTGTCTGGGTATTCAGCCGCTCAAAATCGGAATAGCGAATCAGAGCCTCTCCCCGAATCACCAATGTGCCAGCATAGGAAATCTGCCCTGGTATGTTTACAAAGGTTCTTGCATTGTTGGTAATGACCTCTCCGATTTCACCATTGCCCCGGGTCAGTGCTTTTGCCAGCCGGCCGCCCTCATAGGTCAGTATAACGCTGAGACCATCTAATTTCAGGGACAGAAGCCCTTCCTGCTCCCCCAGAAAGGCCGTAAGTTCTTCCACTTCTTTTGTCTTGTCCAGGGACAGCATAGGAGCAATATGCGCTTCCTTTGGCAGTTCACTGATGGTCTCGTAGCCCACATGGCTCGTAGGACTGGCAGACATGACAATCCCTGTGTCCTTCTCTAACTGCTCCAGTTCATCATACAATTTATCGTATTCATAGTTGGACATGATTTCGTCCTGTCCCTGATAGTAAACTCTGGCTGCCTCATTGAGGCGTTCCACCAGTTCCTTCATGCGCTCAACTGCCTGCTGCTCCATTCCTGTCTCCTTCCAAGTTCCTTTTCCTGCATTCCTGTTTCAGCCGGGTGATTTCCCCTTCCGTGAGATACCGCCACTTTCCTTCCGGCAAATCTCCCAGCATAATATTCATGACACGAATCCTTTTTAATGTCCGCACCCGGTAGCCAAAATATTCACACATACGGCGAATCTGCCGGTTTAACCCCTGGGTCAGGGTAATATGAAACTGCGTCCCCTGCCGGTGGGAAATACGGCAGGGCTTTGTCATGGTATCCAGAATCGGAACACCCTGCTCCATGGCAGCATATATCTCCGGCTTCATGGGCCGGTCCAGGGTAACGATATATTCCTTCTCGTGTCCATTCCTTCCCCGGAGAATATCTTCCATCAACTGGCCATTGTTGGTGAGGAGAATCAGTCCCGTGGAGTCCTTGTCCAGACGTCCCACCGGATAAATCCGTTCGGGAAACTTAAGATAGTCAATGATATTATCCGCTTCCTTTTTACTACTGGTACAAACTACTCCGGCGGGCTTATGAAATGCCAGAATGATTTCCTTCTGTTTTCGTTCCACTAGACGGCCATCCACCGTAACAACATCCTCCGGTTCTACCATACTGCCTTTTTCAGCTCTCTGGCCGTTAATGCAGATACGCCCCTCCTCTGCCATTCGGTCTGCTTCCCTGCGGGAACAGATTCCATATTGACTTAAAAATTTATTGATGCGAATGGTCTCCTTTTCCATTGTGCCGCTCCTAATTCTGAAAAAAGGTACGCTCCAAAAACGTACCTTTCTCTTTTTTATGAAAATTCCTATATTTTCTGTCTGTAGTTTGCCGCTCCGCTACTGGCCAGCTGCCGCACTGCCGGATGCCGTACTCTGAATCTCTTTATCCAACTTCTGGTAAAACTGCTTGAAGGATTCATCCTTATCAATGACCTCCTGAAGGCCGTTTGCCACTTCTTCCTCCAGTTCTAAAACATCCGAATTCTCGTCAGCAGCGGATATAAAATCCTCCTGCACCTCATCCAAGGCACTCAGGTAAATAACATACTTTCCATCTGAGGTCGTCGTCACATAAAAGGATGTCAGACACGGGCCCAGGCTCTCAATATTTTTTAACTTCATATCATACCTGGCATATACCCGGTAAGCGTCTTCTTCCTCACTCTTTATCATATAACAGTTAATATTCTGGTAATCCTCCACATACGCAGCCATGGCCGTAAACTTTTCCCGTTCAATCTGATTCGGATCACTGACCAGCGTACTCATCGTTTCAATATCGACAATTTTTTTTGCTGCATAATAGTCGGCAATCAATTTATTAATATCTTCATTCTGATTCAAGACCAGCTCCGCATCTGCGGCACTATGCTTCTCAGAACCGCCAGTGGGTATCAGTGTCAGAATAAAAAAACTAAGTGCTAAAGTAACGACAGTTATACCAATAATGAGTTTTTTATATTTTAATTTCATGGTAAATTCCAACTTTCTGTACTTTACAAAAAAAGTTCTAAACTTGTATTTCTTTACATAGTATAACAATTTTTGCAGATTTTGTCCATGTTTTCAAAAAATTTTTTCAGCAAAAAATCGCCGGAGCATCTGCCTCAGGACGAATCTTGTACGTGAACTCCCCTAACGTCTCAAATTTCTCCAATAAATCGCTGTCCGGCAGGTTTCCCTCTGCCGCCTTCTGATAATTGACAGAAAGGAAGGTTTCCTTTTTCAAAATAGACGAAAGCAGCCGGCAATCTCCCTTCAGCACACAGAAATTATTTTGAATCAGTCCAATCTGAATCGGTTCCGACAGTCCTCCTTCCATGGCCTTTTCCAATTCCTCTTTCGTTATGGCTGAGGCTGTCTCCGATGGATAGATGGAGGTAGGATTTAACAGCATGGTCTGCTTATCCTTATGGTATTCCGCCAGAGTCTCCAAAATCTTTTCTGCCACCTGCTCCGGAGAAGCAGAGGTACTTTCAATCACCAAATCGTAATTATGTAAATCAAGGTAATCCACTCCATATAGTGAGAAAAACCGTTCCTTCTCCAGTAACTGCCGCTTTATCAAATCCGCTTTGGCGTCCAGTTCGGACTGATAAGCCTCAGAAATACGATCCGCCGCATATACCCTTCGGGCCGCCTCATTCATATTGGCAAATAAAAACACTTTGAAACTGTCCGGAATAAAATGCCAGCCCATACGGGAATCAAAAATGGTATTCTCCCGCTCTTTGCCCAGACGGATACTGCGGTCATCTAACATTTTATCAATCGATTTATCTGTCTTGGCCAGTTCATTTAACTCTACCACGGTGATTCCCTTTTCCTTTGCAATTTCCCGAAATAACACACCGTTGGAAATCGTTGAGTAGCCATGTTTTTCCAAAACTGCGCACACACTGGATTTACCACTGCCAAGGGTGCCCGTTATGCTTATGTTCATAGCAGATTCTCCTTTCTTTGGCCAATCTCTGCAAAACTCCCCTAGCACGATGGCACCATCGTGCTACAATAAAAAGAATGCACCTGAAGGGATTTGAACCCCCGACCAAAGGCTTCGGAAACCTCTACTCTATCCACTGAGCTACAGGTGCATTGCTTATCCATTATATATCATTTCAGTGTGTTTTGTAAAGGAAAATTTTCAGAATAAAAATCTCTTTTCGTTTCGGTCGTAATAATAGGCTGTATCGGACAAAACTTCTTCTTTTTGGACATGCCGCTGATTAATATCTCTTACCAGTTTTGTCAGCTCAGAAAGGGACTCTGCATTGTCATCTGGAATCAGAATAAGTTCATGGATACTGCTGGGTAATATGTACAAATTTTTCTGGTACTTTTCTGCCAGATTGTGAATCATATCCGGGTACAGCAATGTGGTGGCTCCATTGATACTGCACTCATTGGAAAGTATCAGCATGGAAGCCGTCGGATCCGGCGCCCCCTCCTGTTCCGGCAGAAAGTGTTCTGCCAGTTCAAAATACTGAAGAAGCAGGTTGGTAAGAGAATCCACTTTTGGCGGAAATAACCGGGGCGTATTTTTCTCTGCCAGGGTGACCAATGTCCTGGTGGAGACTCCCCACTTGTCCATCAGTTCATTGCTGATGCGCAATGTCTCTATTCCCTGTTCGGATATATTGCACACAAGCTGAAAGGTAATGGCAAGATTTAAAAAAGGAATATACGGTATTTTCTGCAGCAGCTGTGAGTTTCTCTCCCGGGAAACCAGTCGGTAAATCACCTTCTCTCTGCAGAATTCAAAGTCCAGGGTCAGGGAATTGTATTGAGATGCGTGTTCCCGGATTCGCTGCCACACTCCGGAAATCTGCTCTGCTATTTCCGGTATCGTCATTTTTTTATCCAGATAATCCTTGTAATAGGAATCCACATAAATCGTCGGGGATATAATTTCCCCCTTCTTTTTCATCACAATACCGTGTCGGCGGGTATCGTTGTTTTTGGTAAAGACATCTTCGTGAATCTCATACTCCTCCGGGGAAAATCTTTCCCGAAGTACCTCCATCACTTTCTGTATAAACGTGTTTTCTGTCATAGAATCTCCCTTCCCATTTTCACAAAACATTCTCTCCATGTATAAGGATTGTAACAGAGGTTAAAATGGTTTGCAAGGGGGGCATATGGCGTAGTACGACATGGGAGTTTTGACTAAAAATCGGGCGTTTTCAAGAGAAACTGTAAAAAAGACATGTCCAAAAAATCAAGGGAAACCACAAATCGAATCGAGCAGAAGTGATGCTTCGCATCAAATGCTCTCGCAAACCGACCTCCCAAAGTCAGACCAAAGTTCTAGTGATTGGAGGTCGGTTTTTTGTGGTTTCCCCTGATAATCTGAACTGTCTAAGGGAACAGTTTCTCTTGTATTATTTCTTGATTTTGATTTTCTTTGCCTTGCTCCAGCTGCCATATACCTTTTTGGTTCCATTTAACTTGTAGGCACGGATGCGGAAGTAATAGGTTTTCTTTTTCTTCAGTTTTTTGATGGTGATTTTGCCAGTGTTTTTTGTTATAAGTTTGCTTTTTTTCTTTTTGGTGAATTTCTTGTTCAGGGCATACTGGATTTGGTAGCCCTTGACACCGGAAACTTTTTCCCAGGTCAATATGGCGGATTTTTTTTGCTTGTTTTTAGCGGTTATTTTCTTTACTTTAGCAGGAGCCGTAACCACTGCTGTGGAGGTATCGGATGGTTTTATGGTTCCATCACTTTTCGTTTTGGATGTTGAACTGGATGTAGGATTGTTCGGATTATTTTCTTCCTTGTTCTTCTTATCTTCCTGTTCCTTTTCTGTCCTGATGGCTGTCAGTTTCCCTGTTGTTACATCCAGACGGTAAAATGTAGGCGCACTGTTATCTGTCACATACCATGTGACCTGATTTTCTGTTACAAGCGGCTTACAATCTGACAAGTCAGCCTTTTCCGTATGTACGTCTCCAATGGCATTTCCCTCATTATCTAACATCACATATTGAATGGTATTGGTTCCCGGTTTCCCCTGAATCGTTCTTACCTGATTTGAATCATATACTTCCCACATCAACAGAAAACGGTCGTCCGGTATTTTTACCAGAACAGGATTCGAGGCAGAATCTTCTCCTGTAGGCGAAAAGTTTGTAAATTGTTTTGTCCGGACTGCAGAGGAAGAAAAATTATTTTTATCCACAGAGGCCACATATACATTTCTTACGAAACCGTAGAAATATTCCTGGTCCACTGAATTATAAGCCACAAGACAGTCTGAGGAGGAGGTTTCCAGAGCCCCCACGGAGGCACCGGTATAGTTCAGCCCTATTTCGCCAGGGAAGGATATCATATTCAGAGCGGCATCAACCCTGCCCAGAGAAGCACTGCCAGCCTTTCCACTGTACTTCATCAGGATAATCGAACGCGGATAGGCATCCCCATGGTCTACGGTATACAAGTCCTCTCCATCCTGGCTGATAAACTGATTAAAGGAGTGGCTGACATATCCGGTGGATGTATTGCTGACTCCTGTATTGGCCGCCGTGATTTCGTTTGCTGCCTGATTGTAACAGATGGTCATATTGGCCTGATGATTGTATCCATCGTCGGAGGTGTACATTTCGTGGCAGGTACGAATATAAAGCATATCGCCATATTCGCACATGCGGAGACTACCGGCATCAAAGGGGACGGTTGTATTGGCTCCATATACTCCGGCGGCCTCTACCCTCTGCCAGTCCTTTGTGTATTTCACAATGCGAAGCACTTCACAGCTGTCCTCTTCCTCTGTATTCCTCTGTCCAAATACCAGGTAATTATACTGGCTTCCCGCATAAAAGCCTCCAAATATCGGGAGTTCCATAGTCAGGGTGAGGCTTGATTCCAGCGTAAATTCATCCCCACTGTACATTTCCACTACCACGGAATTTCCAATGGCCTCTACACGGATTATGCCGCCATTTTTGTCAGCAAGCAGATACGACGTAACCGTGCTGCTCCAATTATCATCTACCGCACCATAAAATATATAACTTTCCTTATGGATATTGGTTGACTTTGCCGGGGTCACTGCGGCTTTTGCATTGTTTGGAAAAATCCCCAGAATCAGTGTAAAGGCAAGGCATATGCTGACAGCCTGTTTCCCCACTCTTTTTGTAAAATTTCTCCTGTTTTTCCCGTTTTGGTGTTGATTCATTGTTTTATCCTCCTTCATTAAAAGAAGTCCCATAACCTCCCGTCACAGGACTTCTTTCACGAAAATATTACCTCACAATACTATAAACTATCTTACACAATTCCCTGTGCTGTCATAGCGTCTGCCACTTTCTCAAAGCCGGCAATATTGGCGCCAACCACATAGTTTTTCTCAAAACCATATTTCTTGGAAGCGTCGTCGCAGGCATGGAAAATGTTTACCATGATGTCTTTCAGTTTGGAATCTACTTCCTCGAAGGTCCAGCTCAGTCTCTCACTGTTCTGGGACATCTCCAGTGCGGAGGTAGCAACACCGCCGGCATTGGAAGCCTTGCCAGGAGCAAACAGTACGCCATTTTTCTGAAGATATTCCGTAGCTTCCAGTGTGGTAGGCATGTTGGCACCTTCAGCTACAGCGATAACGCCATTGGCAACCAGTGTCTTGGCATCCTCTATATCCAACTCATTCTGTGTTGCACACGGAAGGGCAACATCACATTTAATGCTCCATACGCCCTTGCCCTCGTGGTACTCTGCGCTCTTTCTTGCAGCAGCGTACTCGGTAAGACGTGCTCTCTTCACTTCCTTGATTTCCTTCAGAAGCTCTACATCGATTCCTTCCGGATCGTAAATCCAGCCAGTGGAATCCGATACAGTAACAACGTTAGCACCTAACTGCTGTGCCTTCTGAGTTGCGTAGATTGCCACGTTGCCGGCACCCGATACTACTACGGTCTTACCAGCCATGTCATGGCCATTGCATTTCATCATTTCTTCTGTATAGTATAACAGTCCATAACCGGTAGCCTCAGTACGTGCAAGAGAACCGCCGTATGTAAGGCCCTTTCCAGTCAGAACGCCCTCGTAAGCGTTGCGAATCTTTTTGTACTGTCCGAACATGTAGCCGATTTCTCTACCGCCTACGCCGATGTCACCAGCCGGAACGTCTGTATCCGGGCCGATGTGACGGCTGAGTTCGGTCATGAAACTCTGGCAGAATGCCATTACCTCACGGTCGGATTTGCCCTTCGGGTCAAAATCAGAACCGCCCTTGCCGCCGCCGATTGGCAGACCGGTCAGGGAGTTTTTGAAAATCTGCTCAAAGCCTAAGAATTTGATAATACCAAGGTTTACCGATGGATGGAAACGAAGTCCTCCTTTGTACGGTCCAATGGCACTGTTAAACTGTACGCGGTAACCAGTGTTTACCTGTACCTGTCCTTTGTCATCTACCCACGGAACACGGAATTTAATCTGTCTTTCCGGGTTTACCAGACGCTCTAATAATGCGTCCTTACGGAATTTTTCCTCGTTCTGCTCTACCACAGGACGAAGGGATTCAAGCACTTCCTTTGCTGCCTGATGGAACTCTGGCTCTGCCGGGTTCTTCTCGATTAATTGAGCCAGTACCTCATCTACATATGACATAGTCATAACCTCCTTAGTTTTTTGTCATTTACCATTATATATCCAAACCAGGGTTATGACAAGGCAAAAATTATATTTCTGATGGAGAATGGGAAGAAAGATAACTATTGGTATAGTGAAAATCTCCGCTTACATCTTTTCCAAACCAGGAAGGCGGCGTAAACAGACGCCCCTCCTCCACCGATGGAAATTCCACTTCTGCCAGGCAAAAACCCTCGTATTCTCCGTGGAAAACATCCAGTTCAATCTGATACTTTCCATAGGGAATCCGGTAGCGGGTTTTGACAATGCAGATACCGTCTGCCTTTTCCTTCAGATGTGCATAGGCTTCTGCATTCAGGGGTACTTCCAGTTCTTCACTGATATTGAGAGCCTCTTTTTCCTCCGTTACTTTCCGGCTTTTATATGTCAGGATATAGGAGTCGTCAGATTTGCGGGCACGTATGGTGGGCTCGGCACAAAGATAGCACTGTTCTAATTCCGACTTGTCATAGTGCGCCAAATCCTCCGGGAGTTCTTCTACCAGATACTTCTTTTCAATTTCCATCTTGCATTTCTCCTATTTAAGCAAGGATGCACGGTCAAAAGGATATACGCGATACCATGCCCTGCCCAGAATTTCCTCTTTACTTATCATTCCTACACCATCCGTCCGGCTGTCCACACTGGCATTGCGGTTATCTCCCAGGACAAAATATTCATCCTCTCCCAACAAAATTTCATTGGCTGCCAGTCCAGCCTCATGTATGGTTTCTTCTCCGTATTTCTCTTCCAGAAGTTCTCCGTTAATGTATACAAGGCCATCCCGTATCTGCACCGTTTCTCCTGGCAGCCCGATTACACGTTTAATGTAGCTTACATCTTCCGAAAAAGGGAATACTACGATATCAAACCGCTCCGGGTCATGGAGATAATAGCTGAGTTTTTCCACAATCAACTGGTCTCCGTTTATCAGTGTCGGTCTCATGGAACTTCCCTCTACAGAGGTGTGGTATGCCACATATTTGGTAATAAACAGCGACAGAACCAAGGCAGTCAAAATACAGATACATGTACTAAGTACACCTCTTAAAAATGGATGGCTTTCCCGATACTCCTCCTCGGTATCATATGAGTCATTACGAGCCTTTGGTTCCAGCAGGTCATCGTTTATGGCATCAAAATAAATTTCCGAATCCGGAATGGTCGGTGTTGGCTGTATCTTTGGTTTCAATTCAGATTCCCCGCCTGTCGGTTCCAGCTTAATTTCAGGGAGTTCTTCCGATTCCATCTCCCCTTTTGCAGCAGGTGCCGGCTTCATCTCCTGGACAGGCGCCGGCTTCGGAGGCTCTGGAGCAGGCGTCGGGTTTTCTATTGGGACGGGCTCTGGTTTTGGTTTCTTCGGAGCATTTTCCTCCGCCAGAATCCGGTCAATTTCCCGAAAGGTCTCATTATCCAGATTAAATACCTGGGAAGTATCCTGGTTCGGTTTTAAATCGTCATATACAAGAAAATCTTTTATTTCCTGACAGACCTGTAAGCTGTCTTCAATATTATTTTCCTGTGACATACCCTCCTCCTTTCCGAGGTGTGAAGTGCTATTCCTCATCTTCTATTGGTTTTTCAATCGTTATTCTTCCCAATCTGGCATTGCGGAAATCATCCAGAAGTAAAAAGGCGGCTTTTTCATAATCCGGTTCGTTTCCCTTCTGGATACATCCACGGTTTTCTGCCAGTTGTCTCAGGATGTCAGCGGGCTCTGCCGCTTCTTCTATCAAATACTTTTCCTGTAAAATGCCAGGACAGTTTTTCGTCAGAAATTCAATTAAAAGGAGCGCAAGTTCTACGCTCTGCACCAGTTCATCTTTAATGGAGCCAATGAGCGCCAGATGCTGTCCCACAACAGGGTCCTCAAATTTGGGCCAGAGAATACCGGGTGTATCTAACAGTTCCACCTGACGGTTCAGGCGAATCCACTGTCTGCCCCTGGTGACGCCGGGACGATTGCCGGTTTTGGCACAGGCTTTTCCGGCAAAGCTGTTGATAAAGGTGGATTTCCCCACATTGGGAATACCTACAATCATCGCCCGTACCGGCCGGTTCTTAATACCTCTTTTCCGATCCCTCTCAATTTTTGCCTTACAGGCTTCCTGAATCTTTACGTTTACCTGCTTTAAGTCATTTTTCTTTCTGGCATTGACGGCCAGCGCCAGATATCCCTTTTTTTCATAGTAAGAAATCCAGTGGCTGGTAAACTCCGGGTCTGCCATATCGCTTTTATTCAGCAGCAAAATGCGGGATTTATTATTTACCATGCGTTCAATATCCGGATTTTTACTGCTGACGGGAATGCGGGCGTCCACCAGTTCAATTACAACATCTATGAGCCGGATGTCTTCCTGCATGGCCCGTTTCGCCTTTGTCATATGGCCGGGATACCATTGAAGATTCATGGTCGGTTCTCCTTTCCGGGTCAGTTATCTGTTTCAGTTCAGTTCTCTGTTTCGGTTTTTGTTTCGGTTTCTGTTTTATTTTCCGTTTCGGTTTTGTTTTCGGTTTCTTCTTCATTGGACTTTTCCGGTCCGCCTATCAGGGAAAGGGGATTCAACTTCAAAATAACCTTCCCTATAATATTCTCTCTGGTTACTTTCGTAAAGGTAACGTTCCGGCTGTCGTCCATATCGGCACGGTTATCGCTTAATACAAAATATTCATCCTCTGCCAGCTTTAATTTACTGTTGGCCTGGCCGGCTGACAGCATAAATTCAAATTCATAGTCTTCCTCTATGACCTCACCGTCGATGTAAATCACGCCTTCTTTGATTTGTATGGTCTCTCCGGGAAAGCCCACAATCCGGCGAATCAGAATGGAGGAGTCATCCAAAGCCGTCAAATCCGTCTCTTTCTGTTCCGGATAAAAGGCAATGACATCCCCCCGTCTGGGAGAAAGGACAAGATAAGAGGTTTTATTGACAATGACATCCTCGCCATTAAAGAGAGTCGTTTCCATGGCACTGCCAATAACGCCCACCCGTTTCAGAGCAAAATGGATAATCAGCCATGCAAGCAGAATCATAAGCACAACCGCTGCCAGAAAACGAAGAGATTCCTTTAAAAACTGAATCCGGCGTTCCTTTTTCCTCTCCTCCTCAAATCTGAGATTCATATTTTTTGGCCCTCCCTTGTTATATAGCAAAAAGGGGCAAGTACCTGCCTCCGCAAGTGTGTTTGCCCCTTTTGTAAGAAATATAAAAAATTATTTTACCATTTCTTTTACTTTTGCCGCTTTTCCGACACGGCCGCGCAGATAGTTCAGTTTGGCTCTTCTTACTTTACCAAGGCGAACCACCTCTACCTTTTCTACGATAGGGGAATGGAGCGGCCAGGTTTTTTCCACGCCAACGCCATTGGAAAATTTCCGCACGGTAAAGGTCTCACGGTTGCTGGAGCCCTGACGTTTTAAGACAACCCCTTCAAACACCTGGGTTCTCTCCCGCTGTCCCTCTTTTACCTTGGCGTATACCTTAACGGTATCACCTACACGGAACTGTGGAACTTCTGCTTTTAACTGTTCCTCTTCCAGTTTCTTAATAATCTCGTTCATTGTTGTTCCTCCTATTCTTTTTGGATGTTCTTAATGTATTCATTTCCATCAGAGGACCATCTACTTTTTCACAACATTAAAAATATAACATAAATGTCAATTCTCGTCAAGAACTTCTTTGCCAAACCGCACAGCAATAGAATTGGCGTGGGCTGTCAGGTGTTCCGATTTGGCAAAACGGATAATATCCTCATGCACTGGCTCCAGTGCCTCCTTTGAGTAGGAAATCACGCTGGATTTTTTGATAAAATCATCCACCGACAGCGGCGAGAAAAATTTGGCGGTGCCATTGGTGGGCAAAATGTGATTGGGACCGGCAAAATAGTCCCCTAACGGCTCACTGCTGTATTCACCCAGGAAAATCGCCCCGGCATTTTTTACGCGGGTCATGGTGTCAAAGGGATTGGCAGTGAGGATTTCCAGGTGTTCCGAGGCAATCTCATTCACAGCATCAAGGGCGTCCTTCATCGTATCTGCCAACAGGATATAGCCATAGTTTTCCAAAGATTTGGTAATAATATCCCGTCTGGATAACAAGGCACAGAACCGCTTCACCTCTTTTGACACTTCTTCCGCCAGCGTCGGACTGGTAGTTACAAGAATGGCCGAGGCCAGCTCGTCGTGCTCTGCCTGGGACAGTAAATCTGCCGCTACATATTTTGGATTGGCAGTCTCGTCCGCTAACACCAGAATTTCACTGGGGCCGGCAATGGAATCAATGCTGACATGGCCGTATACGGCTTTTTTGGCCAGGGCTACAAAAATATTTCCCGGGCCGGTAATCTTGTCTACTTTTTTTATGGATTCAGTTCCATAGGCCAGTGCGGCTACCGCCTGGGCTCCGCCTGCCTTATAAATCTCTGTTGCACCGGCCAGGCTGGCAGCAGCCAGAGTGGCTGGATTTACTTTGCCGTCTGCTCCCGGCGGTGTTGTCATGACAATGCGTTTTACCCCGGCTGTTTTGGCCGGGATGATATTCATTAAGACGCTGGAAGGATAAGCGGCCTTGCCTCCGGGCACATAGACTCCCACGCTTTCCAAAGGCGTAACCCGCTGTCCCAGAATCACGCCGTCCTCTCTCGTGTGAAACCAGCTGTTACGCAGCTGCTTTTCGTGAAAGGCACGGATGTTTTCAATGGATTTTTTCATGACCTCCATCATCTCCGGCTCCACCTTACCGCAGGCCTCCTGTATTTCCTCCGGCGTGACCCGGATGGTGTCTTTGGTAATCACCGCTTTGTCAAATTTTTCCGTATAGGCAAAAACTGCCTCATCGCCCTTTTGCCGTACTTCCTCTAAAATGGCATTGACTGTATCCTGATAACTGTCGTACTGACTCGGACTTCTCTTTAGAAGCCGTTCTAATATATTATTTTTGGATTCTTCCGTCAATGGAATAATCTGCATGGTATTTTCCTCCTTCCGGCTATAATACCTGTTTTAAGTCTTTAATCAATCCGGTGATGCGCTCTCTCTGTAATTTCATGCTGGCCTCATTGACAATGACCCGGGCCGACAGCGGACAGATAGTCTCTAACACCTCCAGCCCGTTGGCACGCAGGGTGGAGCCGGTCTCCACGATGTCTACAATCACCTCAGAAAGCCCTACAATGGGCGCTAATTCCACGGAACCGTTTAACTTGATAATTTCCACCGTCTGGTGCTTCTGGTTGTAAAAATAGTCCTTGGCTATGTTCGGATATTTCGAGGCCACCCGGATAACCTGGTTCTTTTTCAGAAGTTCTCTGGCACTGGCAGGGCCGGCCACACACATATCGCATTTGCCCAGTCCCAAATCCAGAACCTCTAAAACCTTCCGTCCCTCCTCTAAAATAGTATCGCTTCCCACCACACCAATATCGGCTGCTCCGTACTCCACATAGGTAGGCACATCGGAGGTTTTGGCAAGGAAAAATTTCAACCCCATCTCTTCATTGGTAAAGATCAGCTTACGGGTTTTTTTATCCTTCATTTCCTCACAGGTAATGCCAGTCTGCTCTAACAGCGCCAGAGTCTGCCCTGCCAGCCTGCCTTTGGCCAGAGCAATAGTAATATATTTCTTTTTCATACGTCCCCTCCGTTCTTCGGAGCCTGTAAATTAAATTCCGTTATTTCTCCTGTATCGTCAATATATAAAATGGATGCCACTTCGCCCCGCAGGCCATATTCCCGATATTCCTCCAGGGAAATCTCCGCATTTTTACGCATCAGGCGTACCGGCTTATTCTGGGCTCTCAAATCGTTTCCCAGTTCAATGGCCGCCTTTCGGTTGGCCGAGCGGTACAAAATTAAAATATCCGCCTCTCTGGCGTCAATGGATACCCGCTGGCTGTTCAGGGCCGCCATCAACTCATCCAGCACAAAGGCCAGGCCAATGGCCGGCGTCTTTTTTCCAAACTGCTCTACCAGGTTATCATAGCGTCCTCCTGTGGCGATGGCATCGCCGGTACCATAAGTATAGGCCTTGAAAATAACGCCGGTATAGTATTCATAATGGGACAGCATACTCAAATCAAAGGTAATATGCTCCTCCATACCGTAGGTATGCAGGATTTCGTACAATTTTTCCAGACGTTCCAGCGCTTCTAAGGCTCTGGTATTCTTTGTCTTTTTTCTGGCATGGGAAATGGTCTCCGCTCCTCCGAATAAGTCCGGGAGCTCCGTCAGCAGTTCCTTGCATCCGGCGGGGATGTCCTTTTTCCCCAGCAAATCCTCCACGGCAAAGCTGTTTTTGTTGGACAGATAGATTTTCAACTGCTCGCTCTCTTCCTCTGTCAGACTGGCTTCCTCCACCAGTCCCCGGAACAAATCCGCATGTCCAATGTCGACCTTAAATTCCTCCAGCCCGGTTTTTTGCAGGCATTCAATGGTCATGGCAATCATTTCTCCATCGGCATCGGAGGAATCGTCATTCATCAGTTCCGCTCCCACCTGGGTGGTCTCGGATAATTTCCCCTGATAACCACTCTGGTGGATAAAGGTACTGCCCACATAGCACAGACGAATCTGCATATCCTCTTTGTCATAGTATTTTGCTACACAGCGGGCGATGGACGGTGTGATGTCCGGCCGCAGAACCAGTGTATTATTATATTGGTCAAAAAACTTAAACATTTCCTTGGAGCCAACAGTTCCCCTCTCCTGCTTAAATATATCAAAAAACTCAAAGGTAGGGGTCTGGATATCCCGGAATCCGTATAATTTCATGGTGTCGTGTATTTCATTCTGTATCTTATTGCGGTTCTCACAGTCCTCACCGTATATATCCCGTACCCCCTCCGGGGTAAAAAGCAGGGATTTTGAATATGTATTCTCAGCCATAAAGTACCTCCATTTATAAAGCTGTCTACTGGTACACCGCAGAAGGTTGTTCCAGTTTCGGCGCATAACCCGCCTCTTTCAACGCATGGATAATAGATTCCTTGTGCTCATTGCCAAAGGCCTCCATAGTAATTGTAAGTTCCACGGCAGCATTTCGGTTAATGCTGACAAACTGGTTGTGCTCCAGGCGGATAATATTCCCCTGGGATTTGGCAATAATGTCTGCCACATTAAGCAGTTCGCCGGGACGATCCGGCAGCAGGATGCTGATGGTAAAAACCCTTCCTCTCTGTATCAGACCGTGCTGAACCACAGAGGACATGGTGATAACGTCCATGTTACCGCCGCTTAAAATGCAGACAATCTTCTTGCCCTCACAGTCTAACTGCTTCAGAGCGGAGACAGAAAGCAAGCCGGAATTTTCCACAATCATTTTATGGTTTTCCACCATGTCAAGGAAATTCACAATCAAATCGTGGTCATCCACCGTAACAATTTCATCTACATTTTTCTGTATATAAGGGAAAATAGTGCTTCCTGGGGTCTTTACTGCCGTACCATCGGCAATGGTGCTGACTCCCGGCAGCGAGACTACCTTCCCCTGCTTTAAAGATTCCTGCATACAGTTGGCGCCCGCCGGTTCCACTCCTACAATGCGGATGTTGGGATTCAATAATTTGGCCAGTGTGGATACGCCGCATACCAGCCCGCCGCCTCCAATGGGCGCCAGTATCATATCCACCGTAGGAAGTTCCTTGATAATTTCCATGGCTATGGAGCCCTGTCCGGTAGCCACTACTTCATCGTCAAAGGGATGGATAAAGGTATAGCCCTTTTCCTCTGCCAGTTTTAGGGCATAGTCACAGGCATCGTCGTAGACATCCCCGTGGAGCACTACCTCTGCTCCATAATTTTTCGTCCGGTTTACTTTAATAAGCGGCGTGGTATTCGGCATGACAATCACTGCCTTGACGCCAAATACCTTGGCGGCGTAAGCCACACCCTGGGCATGGTTGCCCGCTGAGGCGGTAATCAGCCCCCGGTGTCGTTCCTCCTCGGAAAGGGTGGAGATTTTATAATAAGCTCCCCGCACCTTGTAGGCTCCGGTATACTGCATATTTTCCGGTTTCAGATAGATTCTGCCTCCGGTCTGGGCACTGTAATATTCACTGTAAATCAAATTGGTGGGCAGAATTACATTTTTTACTGCCTCACTGGCTTCTTCAAACTGTTCTAATGTTATCATGATGATAGTACCTTTCCTGCTTCCATACTCTTTATTCAAACAATGCGTTTACAAATTCTTCGGCGTCAAACCGCTGTAAATCTCCCATCTGCTCACCGATTCCGATATATTTTACCGGAATATTTAACTCCGACTGGATAGCAATGGCGATGCCGCCTTTGGCGGTGCCATCTAACTTGGTTAAAATCACGCCGGATACATCGGCCACTTCGCTGAATTCCTTTGCCTGAGCCAGTGCATTCTGGCCCGTGGTGCCATCCACTACAATCAGTGTCTCCAACAGAGCATCTGGATACTCTTTTTCAATAATCGTATGAATTTTATGAAGCTCGGCCATAAGATTTTTCTTGTTATGCAGTCGTCCCGCAGTGTCGCAGAGAAGAAGGTCTACATCTCTGGCCTTAGCTGCCGCCACGGCATCATAGACGATGGCCGCCGGGTCAGAGCCCTCCTGTCCCGCAATGATTTCCAC
The DNA here is from genome assembly GCA_022510605.1 of Lachnospiraceae bacterium. Classification (GTDB taxonomy): domain Bacteria; phylum Bacillota; class Clostridia; order Lachnospirales; family Lachnospiraceae; genus Eubacterium_F. Next base: position 16,916 of record JAFLTB010000015.1, on the reverse strand, counting down.
ACCGGCGCGGCCGGCCCATTCCTTTAACTGGTCAATGGCTCCGGCACGGAAGGTATCCGCCGCCGCCAACATTACTTTTTTTCCCATGTTCTTAAACTGACCCGCCAGTTTACCAACGCTGGTGGTTTTTCCCACCCCGTTGACACCAATCAACAAAAGAACAGCTTTACGCTCCAGAAATTCATAGGCTTCCTCATGTACCTGCATCTGTTCTTTAATTGTATCAATTAACAATTGTTTGCAGGCGCTGGCCTCCTTTATCTTCTCCTCCCGGACTCTCTCCTTCAAACCATCAATAATGCTCATGGTGGTATTGACACCGATGTCACCCATAATGAGCAGTTCTTCCAGTTCCTCATAAAACTCATCATCGAGTTCGGAAAATCCGGTAAAAAGGGAATCCACTCCCGACACGAAGGACTTTCTCGTCTTTTCCAGTCCATTTTTTAACTTTTTGAAAAATCCTACTTTTTCTTCCATAAAATCCTCCCTTTTAAGGCTCTAACTGCTCCTCAATCAATTTGACGGATACCAGGGTGGACACGCCCTTTTCCTGCATGGTAATACCATAAAGGACATCGGCCGCTTCCATGGTTCCCTTTCGATGGGTAATGACAATAAACTGTGTGTTCTTTGTTAGTTTATGTAGATACTTAGCATACCGTTTTACGTTGGAATCGTCAAGTGCCGCTTCAATTTCGTCCAACAGGCAAAAGGGAGACGGTTTCAAATTCTGGATGGCAAATAACAGGGCAATGGCTGTCAGTGCCTTCTCTCCCCCCGATAACTGCATCATATTGGTAAGTTTTTTTCCTGGCGGCTGGGCATTGATGGTAATGCCTGCCTCCAGTACATCCTCGTCCTCCACTAACTCCAGCGTTCCCTTGCCGCCCCCAAAGAGTTCCCGGAATACCTTGTCAAACTGCTTTTGGATATCGGCAAATTTTTCTGTAAACTGGCGGCGCATCTCCTCGTCCAAATCCATAATGATTTTCTTTAACGCCTCTTCGGACTCAATTAAATCGTCGTGCTGGGTTTTCAGAAGTTCGTACCGCTCACTGACCGATTTGTAATCCTCAATGGCATTGACATTCACTTCACCCAAATCCCGGATTTTCGTCCGGGTTTCCCCTACATTGGCTTTCATCCGGGTATAGGAGATGGTACTGTCAATCTCATATTCCTTCGCATTGTGGTAGGTGAGTTCATACTCATTCCACATATAATCCACTTTGTTCTCCAGCCGCTCCTCCAGATGATTCTTTCGTGAATCCAGCCGGAAGCCTTCTTTATTCAATTCATTGATGTGTTCCATCAACGCATCCCGCTTGTCAAAGAAATCCTTCTGGGACGCCATCATTTCCTCTTTTTTCCCGGTTTCCTCCTCAATGGCAGTTAGAAGGGTTTCAATCTCTTTTCCCAGCGCCTCGTGCTTTTGTTCAAAACCGGTAATGGCCTGCTTCATCTCCTCCACGGCATCATCGGAATGGTTTTGCTCTTCCGTAAGACGATTGTACTCCGAGGTCAACTCTGCCAGCTGGTTTTCCAGACGCTGTATATTTTCCGAAATATAATTGTTTTTCTGCTGGAAGGAAGAAATTTCCAGCCGGATTCCCGCCAGGGTATCCTGATACTGGGTCTGTTCCTCATGGGAAGCCTCCAGTTCCTGTGTGAGCTTTTGCACCATTTCCTTAGCCTGCTCTTCCCTGGTCTGGCTCTCCTCCAGTTTATGACCGATACGGGACAGGGAATCCTCCAGAAGAGTTTTCTGGTTCTCAATTTCCTGACCGTCATTGGCAATCGTCAGATATTCTTTTTCCTTTTGTTCTTTTACCGATACCGCCTGCTCATATTTAATGGCTGCCGTGTTTTTCTTCACTTCCAGTTCCTTTAACACTTCATTTTTGGCATTGGCCTGCTGTACCAGTTCTTCTACCTGCTTTTCTGCCTGGTGGATTTTCTCCTTCTGCTCCTCTAATTCCTCTTTTATTTTCTCAATGGAGGCAGACAGAGTATCCATCTCCCGGCGGCGTCCCAACAGATTACTGTTATTCTTAAAGGCACCGCCAGACAGAGAACCGCCAGGATTTAACAGTTCTCCCTCCAGAGTGACAATGCGGAGGGAATAGTGGTTCTTTCTACTGATTCTCAGGGCATTTTCAATCGTATCAACTAACAGATAGCGCCCCAGCAAATATTCTACCACTTTATCGTATTTTGATTCCCTTTTCACATGGGAAGCCACGTTTCCAAGAACACCCTTTTCCGAGAGAATTTCCTCAGAAAAAGCGCTTTCCCGTTTTGGTGTAACGGTGGTAAGGGGAAGGAAGGTAGCCCGTCCATAATGATGTTCCTTTAACAATTCAATCATCTCTCTGGCAACCTGCTCATCCTCGGTGACAATATTCTGGATGTTGCCGCCAAGTGCGGTTTCTACAGCTGTCTCATATTTGTCTTCCACGGAAATAATATCGGCTACCACGCCAATCAGTCCTGGATGCTTGTCCTTCTGCTCCATAACCCGCCGGATGCTCTGGCCATAGCCGTCATAGCGCTCCGCAATGTTTTTCAGGGAGGCCAGCTGGGAACTTTTCATATGATAGCGTGCCTGTATCTTCTGTTGTTCCTGCCGGTATTTTTTTATATCCTCTCTGACGCCGTCCGCCTGGGCAAGAATTGCTTTTCTGGCCACATATTCATTGTCCAGTTCTTTTTTCGCCGCCTTCAGGGCTTCCTCCTCCCGTTCCATCTCCTCTGTTGCCGAGGAAACCTGGGATTTATTGGATAATATTTTCTGATTCAGTTCCGCCTTTCGAATGCTGTTCTGCTCCAGCATGGATTTGGCCTTCTGCTGCTCCACTGTAATCTGGGCCGAATCATTCACTGCCGCCAGAATAGCTTCGTTCTCCTCGTTTAACTGAATCTCTTTTTCTACAATCTCCTTTTCCAGTGCTGTCAGCTTCTCCTGTGCTTCCTGCTCACTTTTCTGCATGGCAGAAAGAGTTTCCAGCGCTTCCTTCTGGTTCTCTTTATATTCTGTCAATTCTGTTTCTGTCACTCTGCGGTTTTCTGACAGGGCTTCCATACGCTCTCTGTAATATTCCCGGCCCTGATCTGCCGCCGCAATTTTTTCCTTTGTAATACGAACCTCGCTCTCAAAATTCGTCATGAGAAGCCGGTTCTGGTTGACCTTTTCTTTATTTCTCTCAATGGAGCGGTCAAATTCGGCAATCGTCTCCTCTACTGCGTCATACTGGGATTTGGACTGCTCCTTTTCCTCCTTGGCCGCCTCCAGTTCTTTTCTGGTATTGTCAGCGTTGGTATTAATCTCCTCAATTTCCTTTTGCAGACTGTCATAGTCCATAAGAAACAGACCAATCTCCAGGCGTTTCAATTCTTCTTTCAGATTCAGATATTCCCTTGCTTTCCGGGATTGCTCTTCCAGAGGACCCACCTGTCTCTCCAGTTCTGCCAGAATGTCCTGGACACGGAGAAGGTTCTGGCTCTCGATTTCCAGATTTTTCTCTGCGGTCGCCTTTCGTTTTTTGAATTTAACAATACCTGCTGCCTCGTCAAAGAGCTCCCGGCGCTCCTCGGGTTTACCGCTTAAGATTCGGTCAATCTGACCCTGGCCGATAATAGAGTATCCCTCTTTACCGATACCGGTGTCAAAAAACAGTTCCTGCACATCCTTCAGACGACAGGTAACACCGTTTAACAGATATTCACTCTCGCCGGAGCGGTACACCCGTCTGGCCACCTGAACCTCCTCATAGGGCAGATTCAGTTTGTGGTCCTCATTGGATATGGTCAGCGCCACGGAGGCATAACTCTGTGGCTTGCGCATTTCTGTACCGGAAAAAATTACATCCTGCATACTGGAGCCACGCAGCTGCTTGGCGCTTTGCTCTCCTAATACCCAGCGCACCGCATCGGCCACATTGCTTTTCCCGCTTCCGTTGGGGCCAACAATACCAGTAATTCCGTTATGAAATTCAAAAATCAATTTATTGGCAAAGGACTTAAATCCATGCACTTCAATGCTCTTTAGATACATGTTTTCCTCCATTCGCACTGATTTCTTCCCGCAGCATCAGTATTGTCTCATAAGCGGCTCTTTGTTCTGCCGCTTTTTTCGTCCGGCCGCAGCCTCGTCCATAATTTGTACCGTTAATCCGGCAGTACACCTCGAACTGTTTATCGTGGTCCGGCCCCTCTTCTTTATCCACCGGGTAGGTAATATCTGTCCCCTGGTGCATCTGTCCCTGAATAATTTCCTGAAGAATGGTCTTGCTGTCATAAAACAACTGTCGGTTTTCAATATCCGACAAGACATACCGGGTGATAAATTCCCTGGCTGGGGAATACCCGCCATCCAGATAAATAGCACCAATTAACGCTTCAAAGGCATCTGACAAAATGGAATCCCGTTTATCTCCGCCTGTTCGTATTTCACCCTTACCCAGATACAAATATTCTCCCAGATGAATCTCTCTGGCAGAGGTAGCCAAACTCATCTCGCAGACCAGACTGGCCCGCAGAGTTGTCATTTTCCCTTCTACCATATGGGGGTTATTCTGGAAAATAAATTCACTGCTGACCATCTCTAACACCGCATCCCCCAGAAATTCCAGCCGTTCATTGTTGGTCTCATAGTTCCAGTGCCTCTCATTGGCATAGGAACTGTGGGTCAGAGCATTTTGCAATAATTTTTTATTTTGAAAGGTATATCCGATTGTTTCCTGCAATTTTGGAAGCCGGTCGCCGCTCATAACTATCCTTTCTGAATCATATCCCGGATTCGATCATTGATGTTATTTTTCTTAAAAGTGATGCACTGGCAGATGGCTGTTTTGATTTCACTGCTCTTAGAGTTGCCATGGGCCTTTACCACCAGACCATTCAGTCCCAGCAAAGGCGCACCGCCCTGGCTGCTGACATCAAAGGTATTGACCAGCCCTTTTAAGGCCGGTTTTACCATGGCAGCTCCTAATTTAGTGCGGAGATTTGCCATCAGCCCCTCTTTAATACAGCCTAAGAAGGTCTTTGCCACGCCCTCAAAGAATTTCAGTATTACATTGCCTACAAAGGCCTCGCAGACCAGAATATCGGCACCGCCTTTTGGAATCTCCCTGGCCTCCACACTGCCGATGAAGTTAAGAGCCTTACAGTCACGAAGCAGGGGATAGGTCTCTTTCACCAACTGGTTTCCCTTTTCCTCCTCCGTACCGATGTTGACAATGCCAACGGTAGGATTCTTCTTCCCCATGACATGTTCAAAATATACAGAGCCCATCTGGGCAAACTGGAGCAAATGCTCCGGTCTGGCATCCACATTGGCCCCGCAGTCAATGAGAAGGGAAAAGCCCTGTTTGGATGGAAGAAATGGTGCCAGTGCCGGTCTTTTAATGCCTTTAATCCGGCCCACTATCATTTGACCGCCCACTAATATGGCTCCGGTGCTTCCCGCAGATACTACAGCGTCTGCCTGGCCCTCCCGGACCAGCTTCATGGCAACTACCAGGGAAGAATCCTTCTTCTCCCGGATGGCCTTAGTGGGAACTTCTCCCATATCAATCACCTCTGTGGCATTTACCACATCAATATTTTCCTCTGCATAGGTATATCCCGCCAGGCAGGAACGGATACTCTCCTCTTTTCCCACCAGGATTACTTTAATTTCGGGATGCTCGGCCACTGCTTCCACAGCGCCTTTTACGGTCTCCTCCGGTGCATAATCGCCGCCCATGGCATCCAGGGCCACTACTACCTGTTCCATCCTGTCAATCCTCCATCTAAATACATTCCTATATTTTCATTTTACATTTGTCCATATGGTATAAATATACTAAAAAATTGCCCAAAAAGCAAGAAAAATCCACGCCTGAGTTTTCGTATTTTGTTAATAAACTGTATTTTTGTGTAAAAAAGACTTGCCGCTAAAAGCGGCAATGTCAATATGCACCAGAATCGCATCTGGAAAACGAGTTTTCCCTGTGCAATTCCTGTGCATATTCACTCATCACTTTCTGTGATGAGTGCTTTTTACACATAAAATTAAAAATATGGAAACTCAAAAAATCCACAAATCAGCACAAAGCATCCTATCTGCTTCAGCCAATTCGTGGATTTTATGTTTTTATTACATATTATTGTTTTTTGTAAAAGAAAGATTTCACACTTTGGAATCCATATTTGCTAGCTCCGATAATCTGTTCGGTGCTTCCCACAAAGAGGTATCCTCCCACAGGCAGGGCAGAAGCAAAATTTGTATATACCCTCTGCTTTGCTTCTTCGGTAAAATAAATCGTTACATTCCTACACACAATTATATGGATATCCTGTGGATAAGGATCCTTTAACAAATCGTGCTGCTTAAAGGTAATACAGGAGCGCAATTCATCGGACACCTTGACAATACCGGTTTTGTCCCTCTCAATGAAACGATCCTGATATTTTTTCGGAAGCCCCTGTATGCTCTTTTCCGAATAGTATCCTTTTTTTGCCTTTGCCAGCACTTCGTTGTCTAAATCCGTGGCAATAATCTGGATTTGGTTCAAAGGCATAAAATCACTTAAAACCATCGCCAGGGAATAGGGTTCATCCCCGGTAGAACAGGCAGCACTCCAGATTTTAATCCGTTTCCCGAACTTTTGCATTAATTCCGGCAGAATCTCTTTCTCCAAAATCTGCCATTGCGCCGGATTCCGATAAAACTCAGAAACGTTTATGGTGAGATAGGTAATAAACTTATCATACACCTCGCTATCTGACTTTAACAGTTTCAGAAAATTATCATAACCGGAGGTCTCATATTTTTCCATGAAACTTTCTATCCTGCGCTTCATCTGATTTTCTTTGTAAGAAGTCAGGTCAATTCCCGACAAACGCAAGTATTCTTTTTGAAAATCTTCGTAGTTATCTGACATAATTCCTCATCCCTTCTCAGTCTCCTATTTATTCGTCAGCAGTTTCTTCAGAAACTGGTTCTTCCGTTTCTGGCACTGCTTCTTCTACCGTTTCCTCTGCCGATTCAGAGACTGGCGCCTCGGCAATTACTTCTTCCTTAACAGTAGTTTCTTCTATCGCAGGTTCCTCCGCAGCCGGCTCTTCTGCCACCGACTCTTCAGCCGGTGCTTCCTCCTCCGGTTCAGCCGCTTTCCTTTCCTCAATTTCAATAGCTTTAACGCTCAGGCTGATTTTCTTCGTATCTTCATTAAAGTCTACGATTCTGGCCGTAATCTCCTGTCCTGGCTTCAATACATCCGACGGCTTTTCCACATGTTCTATGGAAATCTGGGAAACATGAAGCAAGGCATCAATTCCTTCTTCCAATTCGATAAAGGCACCAAAATCGGTCATTCTGGCAACCCGGCCGGTAATGTCTGTGCCAATCTGATATTTCTCTGCGGCATCCTTCCAGGGGTTGTTTTCCTCCAGTTTCATGGTAAGGGCAATCTTGGTGTCGGAAATGTCCTTAATCATCACATTCACCACGTCGCCCACCTTAAACATCTTTTTTGGATCATCGACACGGCCCCAGGACATCTCGGAGATGTGAAGCAGGCCGTCTGCTCCGCCCAAATCAATGAAGGCACCAAAGTCCGTAAGATTCTTTACGGTACCCTCGACCATCATACCAACTTCAATCCGCTCCAGCAGTTCCTGCTGCATCTGCTTTTTCTTCTCCACAATCAACTGCTTGCGGTCGCCGATGATTCTTCTCTTATGCGGATTTACCTCGGTGAGAACAAACTCAATCTCCTGATTGAGGTACTTGGACAAATCTCTCTCATATATATCCGATACGAGACTGGCAGGGACAAATACCCGTCCCTCTCCATAGGCAACGCTTAAACCGCCCTTTAACACCTCGGTTACCGTACCTGTCAGTACCTCCTTGTTCTCAAAGGCCTCCTCGAAGCGCTTGTTCATCTTATCCTGCTGTAATCTCTTGTAGGTGAGGATAACCTGACCTTCACCGTCATTGACCTTCAGTACCTTAACCGTCATCTGGTCACCCGGCTTTACCTCGGCTGTTAAGTCAACGTCTGCATTGTTGCTGTATTCATTCTTCGTCAAGATACCATCTGCTTTATATCCAATGTTTAAGATAATTTCATTATCCTTAACTCCGATAACTGTCCCTTCTACAACCTCACCATTGTGGATTGTTTTTACTGAATCCTTCAACATTTCTTCAAAACTTAACTCTGACATGCCTTTCGAACCTCCTGAATAATATTATTTGGGGTGGATGCCCCAGCGGTAATACCTAGGCTTGCAAATGAATCAAGAGGAATGTCTCTTAAATCATATGCTGTCTGTATAAAAAAAGTGTTTTCACACTGATTTTTACAAATTTCATACAATTTTCTGGAATTGGAACTGTGTCTTCCGCCAATCACTAACATGGCTTCTGAACGTCCTGCCAGTTCCTCTGCCTCCTTCTGTCTGGTAGAAGTGGCATTACATATCGTATTCACAGCAAGTATATCATAACCTTTTTTTGAAAGAATTTCAACTAATTCTTGAAATTTTTTGTAATTAAATGTCGTTTGTGCCACTACACAGATTTTTTGAGCGGGATTTTCAAGGGTAAAGGCCTCTGCCTCCTCTGGCGTCTCAATGACATGGCCGCTCCCTTCCGTCCATCCCAAAATCCCCTGTACCTCCGGGTGGGAAGCGGAACCAATGATAACAATGGCGTACCCATTCTGGCTGTGCACAGAGACTGTCTCGTGGATTTTTTTCACAAAAGGACAGGTGGCATCCTCATAGGAAATTCCCTGCCTCTTTAGTTCCTCTATCACCTGTTTTGCCACTCCGTGGGAGCGAATCACCAGTGTGGTATTTTTTTTGTCGGAAATATCTTCCAGACGGTCTGCCGCCCGGACACCCCGGGCCTCCAAATCCGCCACCACCTGCTCGTTGTGGATAATAGGCCCTAACGTGCACACTTTATTCTCTCCGCCCTCAGACAGCCGGTATACGGTATCTACTGCCCGTTTTACTCCAAAACAGAATCCAGCGCTTTCTGCCATTTCCACCTTCATGCTCCTGCCTCCTCTGCCAATGCACGGATTCTTGCCACCACCTCTGGAATTGTCATATCCGAAGTGTCCACAAGAATGGCGTCCTCTGCCTGGCGAAGCGGGGCAATCGCCCGGTTCATATCCTGTTCATCCCGGGCAATAATATCCTTTTCAATTTCTTCTAAATTACAGTCCTCTCCCTTTTCCTGCAGCTGTGCATACCGGCGTTTTGCCCGCACAAGAGAGCTGGCCGTCAGGTAGATTTTCACCTCCGCATCCGGAAGCACCACGGTGCCGATATCCCGGCCGTCCATAATCACATTGCTCTTCTCTGCCAGTTCCCTTTGCATCTGCAAAAGTTTTTCCCGGACACAGCCGTAGCGGGCCACCACTGAGGCATTTTTCCCCACCTCTTCCTGGCGGATTTCTTTTGATACATCGGTACCATTCAGGAAAATGTGCTGTTCCCCCTCTTTATACTCAATACCAATCTGAATTTGCTCACAGTCTGCTTTCACCGCCGCCTCATCGGCCGGGTCAATGCCATTTGTCAGAAAATAATAGGCTATGGTGCGGAACATGGCCCCCGTGTCCACATATACAAAGGATATCTCCTCTGCCACCAATTTAGCGATGGAACTTTTGCCTGCGCCGGCAGGTCCGTCAATTGCAATCTTCATATACTCTCCTCTTTTCTATCATCTTTTTAATCCATGGAATCTATCTGATTACCGGCCATGCAACCGGTAGACCATGCAATCTGTAAATTAAAGCCGCCGGTTAAAGCGTCTAAATCCAAAATTTCCCCTGCAAAATATAAGCCCTTTACCAGTCTGGATTCCATGGTAGAGGGATCTACTTCATCTACACAGATGCCGCCCCTGGTTATAATAGCCTCCTCCATATCTCTTGTACCAGTCAGGGTCAGGCAGAAATCCTTCATTCCATCGGCGATGCACCGACGCTCCCTCTTTGTCAGCTGGTTGATTTTCTCCTCCTGCGGAATACCACAGGCAGTGAGAAGTACCGGAATCATACTTTTGGGAAGGAGGTGCGCCATGGCGTTTTTTACATTGGCATTTCCCGCTTCTTCAAAATCCCGGAGAAGCCTGGCATCTAACTGTTCAGCCGATAACGCCGGCTTTAAATCTATGTGCAAAACCAGTGCCCCCTCTGCCAGCCGGTCTCCTAACAGGGAACTGGCTGTGAGCATTAATGGCCCGCTGACACCATAATGCGTAAACAGTAACTCTCCAAAGCCCTGGTAGAGTTTCTTTTTTCCACCAGAGGGAGCGGTAATTTCCACCGCTGTATTTTTCAGGGTAAGCCCCTGTAATATGGAAGGGGTTTTCTCCCGGACAAGAAGGCCGGTGAGTCCGGGACGAAGTGCTGTGACTGTATGCCCCAGTTTTTCTGCCATCCGGTATCCATCGCCGGTAGAACCAGTGGAGGAATAGGACAGACCGCCCGTGGCAACTATGACGGCCTCTGCCGGAAGAGTTTCACCGGAGCAAAGTTTCACACCGGTGACTTTTCCCTCCGAGGCCAGAACATCCGCTGCCTTTGTAAAGAGCCTCACAGCCACACCCTGGCGTTCACACTCCTGCTGCAATACCCGAATCACATCCGAGGATTTATCCGAACAAGGAAATACACGGTTCCCTCTCTCTACTCTGGTCTTTAAGCCCAAAGCATTGAAAAAGGCGGCCGTGTCTTCATTGGAAAAGCCGTAAAAGGCGCTATATAAAAATTTAGGATTAGAAATCACATGGGAAAACAGGTCGGAAACATCACAGGCATTGGTGATATTACATCTTCCTTTACCTGTGAGGAACAGTTTCTTGCCCAGTTTTTCATTTTGCTCCAGCAAAGTGACCTGGCTGCCGTTTCTGGCGCACCAGATAGCCGCCATCATGCCAGCCGCCCCTCCGCCAATTACCACAACTCGTTTCATACGTGACCTCTAACGTTGCTCTTATTTTTTGAGGGAGGTGTCTCCCTCCCTTTATTTGGAGGCGTAGGCCTCCTCTAAGCCAAAGGAATACTGGCTGCTCCGGTATTCTTTGTTGCCATCACACCGGAATATCACCTGATCGCATCCCTTTACATTGTCAAGAATGCTGTTGGAAAAGCAGTCCAGTATGAGAGTTTCCATCTCTTTATTACAATTTTGCACCGGTTTTCCGTGGGTAGAAAAGGATACATAAACCTTTTTTTTCTTTTTCTCCACAACGGTAACCTCAATGTCGTCCTTATTCAGGTTTTCCAGAACCAGTGAAGCAATATACCAGGCGGTAATTTTCTGCTCCTCTTTTTTGACCGAAACCGGTATCAATGTCATATTATCCGAGTCAATGGAATAGATTGTCAGTGTTTTCATAGTGCTTTTCTGTGTGGGCACGGCAGTCTGTAAAGGAGCTTCCTCTCCACCATGGCCACATCCGGTGGACAGCATCGCCGCCAGCCATAGGATAACTGCCGTCCGCACTATAAAAAATCGGCACTTACTTTTTTTCACAATATCACTACTCCTTATAAGAATCCATTTCCTGATTCAAACAGTGTATTGCCAAATCCATGGCTGCCTGAACAGCCTGGTTCCGCACCTGATACCGGTCGCCGGAAAACACATGACGGCAAACAGTGGTTTTTCCGTGCAGGGCACAGCCAATATAGACAAGCCCCACCGGCTTATCCGGTGTGCCGCCTCCTGGTCCTGCAATGCCTGTAGTAGACAGACCCATATCTGCTCCGGCGGCCCGGGCACAGCCCAGTGCCATTTCCTCCGCCGTCTGGTGACTAACCGCTCCATATTGCTCCAGCGTATCATGACGTACAGACAGCCACTGCTCTTTTGCCTCATTGGCATAGGTAACAAAACCGCTGTGCAGTACCTCGGAAGCACCACTGACATTGACAATGGTGCCAGACAGAAGACCTCCTGTGCAGGATTCAGCTGTAGATATCGTATATCTTTTTTTTGTCAGTTTATTGACAAGTTCCAATTCTTTTGACATATTGGGTATCTCCTATACTGATTATCTGTTTATTTGACAGTATCTGTGCATTCTACAGAATCTGTGTATTTAACAGATTATTAACCGGCTTCTTTCATTACGGCACGGTTTTTATAAAGATAATCTACCAGAGATATTATCGTCAAAACAAGGGCAGAATATATAAATATTGCATCTATTATCCGGAATACGGGATGGGTAAAATTAAAAATCAGCAAAATCGACATACCCATCTGGACAACCGTCTTTACCTTTCCCCAATAACTGGCAGCTATAGTGACACCCTTTTCCGCTGCCACAAGGCGAAAACCACTGATGATAAATTCCCGGCTGATAATGATAATTACCACCCAGACCGGCATTTCCGAGTTGTCGTCGGCCAGAAAACAAAGCAGAGCCGCACAGACTAAGATTTTGTCCGCCAGCGGGTCCATAAATTTCCCAAAGGTAGTAATCTGATTGTATTTTCTCGCCAGATAACCGTCCAGAAAATCCGTCAGGCAGGCAAGGATAAACAGCCCCCCTGCGATATAGTCCGAATATGGCAGGGACTGCCACAGCATGGCAATGACAAACAGAGGAATCATGATCACACGCAGTATGGTCAAACGGTTGGGTACATTCATTTACTCTTCCTCCTCGCTACAGATTTCGCCAATTAAGTCATAGCCTCTGGCATCGGTTACCTGCACCGAAAGAACGGTGCCGGACAGAATTTCATAAGCTGCCGGAAAAAACACACAGCCGTCAATATCCGGTGCATCCCGGTAGCTTCTGGCTACATATACTTCCTCCTCGGGAAGATAGCCATCCACAATCACAGAAAGGCGTCTGCCGATACATCCCTCATTCTGGCGGAAAATAACTTCCTGCTCTGCCTCCATGAGTTCATCGGCCCACTGTCTTTTTGTTTCCTCCGGAATCTGGCCGTCGTATTCTGCCGCCGGCGTTCCCTCCTCCGGAGAATAGGGAAATACACCGAGACGGTCAAACTTCATGTCCGCAACAAATTCCACACATTCTTTGTGCTGTTTCTCCGTCTCTCCCGGAAATCCGCTAATCAAGGTGGTACGCAGAGCAACATCCGGCAGAATCTCCCGTATCATGGATATTTTTTCTATTAAATCTGTCTTTGTGGTTTTTCGTCCCATCCTCTTTAAAATATCATCACAGCAGTGCTGGATGGGCAAATCCAGATAATGGCAGATTTTGTGTTCCTGTTTTATCGTAACTAGCAATTCTTCAGTAATTTCCTCCGGATAGCAGTACAACAGGCGAATCCATTCAATACCTGGAATTTCACAGAGTTTTTTCAGTAACTCCGGCAATTTTTTCTCCTGATACAAATCCATGCCATAGACGGTGGTTTCCTGAGCGATAATCAAAAGTTCCTTTGCTCCCCGCCTGGCAAGCTGTGCTGCTTCCTCTAACAGTTCCTCCATGGGTACACTGCGGTAATTTCCCCGCAGGGCTGGGATAATACAGTAGGTACACCGCTTATTGCAGCCCTCAGCTATTTTCAGATAAGCCGTGTGTCCCGTGGAAGCCGCCACACGCTCAGTAAGACCTTCCGGCATATACTGGATGTCCCGCATCAGACAGGGTTTTTCCCCTTCCAGACATTTTTCCACTGCTTCCCAAATAGCATCGTAGGCCGTGGTTCCCACCACCGCATCCACCTCGGGAATCTCTTCCCGGATTTCCCCGGCGTAGCGCTGGGCCAGACAACCGGTGACAATCAGAGCCAGACAGTTTCCCTCCTCCTTCATCTGTGCCATCTCTAAAATAGTCTCAATGCTCTCCTGCTTGGCATCATGGATAAAACTGCAGGTATTGACAATAATAATCTCCGCTTCCCGCACATCCTCGGTAACGGTAATCTCATGAGCGGTAAGAAGCGCTAACATCTTTTCACTGTCTACTAAATTTTTATCGCATCCTAAAGAAACAAAAAAGAGTTTCATTCCTTCCTCCCGCCAGCATTTTTCGCCTCCACGCAGTTATTCATCAGCATGGCTATGGTCATAGGGCCTACACCACCGGGAACCGGAGTAATGGCTGAAGCAACCGGTTCAACATCATCAAAGTCCACATCCCCGCAAAGTTTATTATTTTCATTACGATGAATTCCCACATCAATCACCACGGCGCCTTCCTTCACATAATCACTGGTGATAAATTTGGGTTTGCCGATGGCTACAATGAGAATATCGGCACGTTTCGTTACTTCTTTCAGATTCGCCGTGTGGCTGTGACAGATGGTGACGGTGGCATTTTCCCGCAGCATCAGCATGGCCATAGGTTTGCCTACAATATTGCTTCTGCCTACAATGACGCATTCCTTTCCATCCATCTCCACACCGCTCCGTTTCAGCAGCTGGATAATTCCTGCCGGAGTGCAGGACACAAAGCCTGGTTGTCCAATGCTTAGCGCTCCCACGCTCTGAGGATGGAATCCATCCACATCCTTTTTCGGGGAAATAGTCTGAATCACTCTGTCCTCATCAATATGGGACGGTAAGGGAAGCTGCACCAATATACCGTTTACCGATTCATCCCGGTTTAATTTCTCCACCAGTTCCAAAAGTTCCGCTTCGCTGGTGTCCTCCGGCAGTTCATAGGCAAGGGAGGAAATCCCAATATACTCACAGGCCTTTTTCTTGTTACCCACATATACGCTGGAGGCCGGATCATTTCCCACCTGAATCACTGCCAGCGTAATATCCAGTCCTTCCTTTGCCACTTTTTCTCTGCATTCATCCTTTACCTGGGTAGAAATACTTTTTCCATCAATTCGTATTGCCATACTTTTCTACTAACCTCCATTTTTCAATCAAACTCCACAATGCGGTCCCGTATGGCCTGCATGTGGTGATCGGTGCGGTTAATCACATCGGCACAGGCCCGCAGTTCATATACAATGTTTTCCGCATCTTTTACACTTTTCTTATATTTTACCTGATGCTCCAGGCTGGCCCAGAAGTCCATGGCAATGGTGCGAATCTGCACCTCCACCCGGACCTGTTTCTTGTGGTCAGAAAAAAATACCGGCACCTCCACAATCAGATGCAGACTGCGGTATCCATTCATTTTGGGATTTTTTATGTAATCCTTTGTCTTAATCAACTCTATATCATCCTGTGCCGTCAGCATGTCCGCCACCTGGTAAATATCATCTATAAAAGCGCAGATTACCCGGATGCCTGCCACATCATTGAGATTTTTCTCAATGGCTTCTACCGTAATGGGGAGCCCCTTTTTTTTCAATTTGGTAGCAATGCTGTCAGGATGTTTGATGCGGTTTTTGATAAACTGAATGGGATTCCGGTTTCTGGTCAGTGAAAGTTCATCGTTCAGCACCTGCAATTTCGTCTGTACCTCTTTAATGGCACAGTTATATATCATCAGCAGTTCCTCAAATTCCTTCGGCTCATTGGCAAATACCTTATCCATGTCTTTCGGAAGATGAACCTGGGGCATATATGAAGTATGTAATTCACCATCTAACATAGTTTTCTCCAATCTGCCACACCCTGTGCGGCCGGTGAAAATATCACATATAAAAATTCATCATATGATGTGGGTGTCAAAAGCACCTACGGTTGGTGCGCAGCACCCTTTTGACACCCACATTATCATATCCTACTTAATATTATATGTGAAATAGTGATAAAGTCAAATAATTCTTTACTTTTTGAGGAAAACTCTTTATAATTCAACTCATAATTGTGCGGTAGACACACTTTTGTCCGCCGCAGGAAATGAGGTCTGTCATGTTTCGTATCTGGGGAAAGGTCTTTCGGGACAATCGTCTGCTTCAGGACATGGTGTACGAAGATTCAGATTTGTCCATAAACCGAACCAAAAAAGTCTTTGCCGGCCTGCATGAGTTTTGTATGGCCTTTGATTTGCAGGAGCCAATCTGGCTGGATAAAAATATTGAAGAATTTAAGCGGGTGGATAAAACCAGGTTTTATCAGGATAATTTTATTGAGACTGTGGATTTTGACTACCTGGAAATCCAAGTGATTGAGGAAGATTAAATTATACGGGGCCTGGGTTGGTGGTATTATATTTTGAAACTCCATGTCTATGCGTAAAAAGCACTCATCACATTTTGTGATGAGTGAATCATGCAGGAAAATCGCCATGGGAAAACTAGTTTTCCAGATGCGATTTTCTGCATGATTGACATTGCCGCATAAGGCGGCAAGTCCTTTTTACGCCAAAAATACAGTTTTTACATAATACGGCAACTCAGCCCCGTATAATTTCATACTTTAAGGGCATAATATTCCCACTAATCATAAAGGAGTGTATGTCATGAAAGCATTTGTTGACCAGGACACCTGTATTGCCTGTGGATTGTGTGTGTCTGCCTGCAATACGGTATACGAATTTAACGACGACGGAAAGGCGGAAGCACAGGTAGATGAAGTTCCTCCTGAATTGGAAGAAGAAGCCAAAAATGCAGCAGATAATTGTCCGGTAGATGCCATTTCGGTATCGTAACTAACCTGTCATGAAGCAATGAAAGACAATAAACAATGAGCGGCTCCCAAAGGAGCCGCTTTTATGTTTCTAAGATTCTTAGTTCTTTCGGTTATAGTTAATCAGGCATCCCTTTAAGATGATATCCCGCTCATCGTCGGTAAGGTTCCCCAGATGGAGGGTAATTTCTGTCATGCCTTTATTTACAATATAAGCCTGGATGCTGTCGTGTTTGGTCGCAAAATCCATTTTTATTTGTTTTAAATGGTTACATTTATAAATCTCCCCACTTTGGAAACGCTATCCTGTTACAAAGTTAAATTTGACATCAATTACTCTTTGTGTTAGAATATAAACCGCTCAAACGAAAAGG
>JAFLTB010000014.1 GCA_022510605.1 Lachnospiraceae bacterium | reverse complement strand
GAACCCACGTATCTAGCTTGGAAGGCTAGTGTTCTACCATTGAACTACACCCGCACAGGGTACTATGTAATTATTGAAAATGACTGTTCGGAAACAGTCATTCAATCGGGGTGACAGGATTCGAACCTGCGATCTCTTGATCCCAAATCAAGCGCCCTAGCCAAACTGGGCCACACCCCGCCTGACGTCTCTGGCTCCACGCCTTCCTGCGTTAAGTCGTGACGCAAGACCTATTATATTATAGGATGAAATGATTGTCAACCACTTTTTTAGGGAATTTACAGCAGTTCATCCAGTGTCGAAACCAATCGCTCCATCTGCTCTTTTGTCCCTACCGTAATCCTCAGATATTCTCTTATCCGCTCTCCATTAAAGTGGCGGACATAGATACCTCTGTCCCGCAATTTTTCAAAGAGCCTCTGTCCCGATACCCTTTCATGCCGTGCAAACAGAAAGTTGGTCTGGGAATCCAGTACCAGAAAGCCCCTTTGTTCCAGCTCCTTCTTTGCCCACTCTCTGGTATGTAGTACACGCTTCAGATTTTTCTGGAACATCTCCTCATCCTCAAGGGCTGCTGACCCCACCCGGATAGTTTCCCTAGTCAATGGATATGAATTGATAGAGGCCTGCACATTCCGGAGAGCCTGTATCAGTTCTTTACTGCCCATGGCAAAACCAATCCGCATGCCCGCCAAAGAGCGGGATTTGGAGTAGGTGCGCACAATCAGCAGATTTTCATACCGGCTTAGAAGCGGCAGCATGCTCTCCCCTCCAAAGTCTACATAAGCCTCATCCACAATGACAATCACATCCGGATTCGCCTGAAGAATTTCCTCTATTTCCGAACTTGCCATTCCCAAAGAGGTGGGTGCGTTGGGGTTAGCAATGACAATACCGCCGTTTTCCTTTTTGTAATCCTCTGGACGAATGCGGAAGTCCTTGTCAAGGGGCGGACACTCATAGGGAATACGGTATACCTCCGCCCATACCGGATAGAAGGAATAAGTTACATCCGGGAAAAGAATTGGTTTATCCGAATTGAAAAACGTAAGAAAAGAAAGAGACAGCACATCGTCTGAGCCGGCTCCCACCGTCACCTGTCCCTCCTCCAGGCCATAATATTTTTCCAGTGCCCCCACCAGTTCGCTGGCGGTGGGGTCGGGATACAGACCCAGCTTTGTAAAATCCGTTGTCAAATACGCTTCCACTGCTTTCCGCGTAGGTGGATATGGATTTTCATTGGTGTTTAACTTAATGATATTCTCTTCCTGTGGCTGTTCCCCCGGCACATACGGGGTGACCTGCCGGATGTTTTCTTCCCATTTTTTCATACGGACCTCCATTCCGAAGCGTCAGCGAGTCTGATTCCCCGGAGAACTTTTATTTCCCTTAACTTTAACCCATTTCCTTTTTTCTGTCAATCCTGCGTTACACTGGCATAGGCATCTACCATACCATAGCCCCACTCCGTATTGGGATAGGGTATTCCCCGGGGCACAGCTCCCCGAATCAGCACCTCTTTTACCGAAATTCCGCTAATACTGTAAGCGCTGTACCGCTGCATACACAGCGCACTGATACCCGTAGTAAGAGCTGCCGCCACGCTGGTGCCTGTCATGGTTCCGTACATTCCGCGGGGATAGGGCCCGGTCAGGTTCACTCCCGGCGCCACCACCTCCGGCTTTACATTTCCGGAGGGGGTAAATCCCCTGCTGGCCTGCAAATACAGGGCGTCATTTGCTGTATTATAAGCCGATACGGCAATGAGGTTTCTTCCACTCCCCGGATTGCATATGGTGACGTCCGGCTCCGGCTCCAGAAAAAAGACCTCGGAACTCAAAAACTGACGAATGGGCAGCCACATGTGAAAATCCACATTGGCATGGGTAAAGGAGACATTCACTTTCCAGACGCCCGCCTTAGGTGATATAAACCGAAACACCACCACCTGGGAACGGGTCTGCTCCTGGGCAATGCCAAAATACAGTTCTACTGCAGTGTTTTCCTGAACGAACACCCTTCGCCGTCTGGTTCCCGAAACCGCTCTGACATCTGTCAGGGTATCTCCACTGGGAGAGGTAATGCTGAGCGTCAGATTACCCGGTGTCTGCCACCACAGCTGGCTCATAAAGCCATCCAAATCCCCTTCCACATCAATGCCAATGCTTTCCTCCCGCCTGGTGATATGATGGTGATGTCTGGCATTTCCCTCGTTTCCTGCACAGGCAACCATGGCCACGTCCTGAACAGCCGTATATCGGTCCATAAAGACCGGAAGATTGGAATCACCGTCATGAGTACACATATTGGTTCCCATTCCCACACAGATTGCCACCGGACGGCGTTCCCGTCGGGCTACATCCAGAACATAGGCCACTCCCGCCATAATGTCATTTTCCTGAAATGCCGGCACATCTCCAGGTATACCATAATATTCCCGGTAACTGTTCTTTGCCTGCTTACATTTTACGATGACCAGCTCCGCCAATGGCGCCACGCCGGAGAACTCCTCCCTTTCGTTTTCATTGCCTGCCGCCACTCCTGCCAGGAAGGTGCCATGTCCGATTTCATCCCGGGACTGAATCAGGCTCTGTGGATTTTCCTCTCCCAGCGCCTGATTTATCTCCTCCCTCCCGTATACCCGGCCATAGGGAAACTGTTCCGTCCCGTCCCCTTCCAGGATTGTCTGGTCCCAGAGCGATACAATCCTCGTGGTGTTGTCTGCATTTATAAATGCTTCATGAGTAAAATCAATTCCCGTATCCACTATGCCAATCAGAATCCCCTGTCCATACAAATCCAGATAAGGCTGTCTGCGAATCCGCAGCACTCCGCTGTCCTCTAAAGCCTCCTCACTCATCAGGCCATATACATTGGGTATGGCAGAAAAACCATACTTTTCAATATTTTCGCTGTTAATCTGCTGTATTTCCTGATAAATAACCGCCTGAATATTGTCATAGGCCATGTAACAATCGGGGTTGTAATATGCCCTGACATATCCTTCTCCCCGATAATTACTTATAATATAATCCAGTACATTTTCCGAATAGACTGCTTCCTTACAGGTCAAAAAAAATGCCCCCTGCGCTTTTTTTCAATATACGCAGAGAGCATTTCCAATATTCTATTACCCGTGATTTCCCCTCATGAGAATAGCCGGAGCTCCTTTACCCTCAATATAGTCTCTGGTGATTACTACCTTGCCAATCATTTCATCCTTGGGAATCTCATACATAATGTCCATCATAAATTCCTCAATGATGGAGCGGAGGGCTCTGGCCCCCGTCTTTTTCTTCGCCGCCCGTCTGGCCACCGCATGAAGGGCCTCTTCCTCAAATTCCAAGTCCACTTCGTCCATTTCCAGTAATTTGTGGTACTGTTTTACGATGGCATTCTTTGGTTCTGTCAATACCTTAACTAACAGTTCCTCATCCATAGCCTGAAGAGAGAAAACAATAGGGAGACGTCCAATAAATTCCGGAATCAGACCGTATTCCCGAATATCTTCTGTCTCTACCCGGGAGAAAATATCTCTGTCATTATCATATTTATCCCGTAATTCCGAACCAAATCCCATGGTCCCCTGGCTGGTCAGGCGTTTTTTGATAATATCCTCCAGCCCCGGAAAGGCACCACCACAGATAAAGAGAATGTGGCTGGTATTCACTGTAGTCATAGGCACCATGGCATTTTTATTGCTGGCACCTACCGGCACTTCCACATCGGCTCCTTCCAGCAGTTTCAGTAATGCCTGCTGGACAGACTCGCCGCTGACATCCCGGCTGTTGGTATTCTGCTTTTTGGCAATTTTGTCAATCTCGTCAATGTAGACAATGCCTCTCTCTGCCAGCTCCACATCGTTGTCGGCATTGGCCAACAGTTTGGAAATTACGCTTTCCACATCGTCGCCGATGTAGCCGGCCTCTGTCAGGGCAGTGGCATCGGTAATGGCTAAAGGCACTTGCAGCAGCTTCGCCATGGTTTTTACCATAAAGGTTTTACCACTTCCGGTAGGGCCTAACATCAGCATATTGGATTTCTCAATTTCTATATCATCTTCAGCGTTTTCCGCCAAAACCCGTTTGTAGTGATTATAAACTCCTACGGAAATAACTTTTTTCGCCTGCTCCTGTCCCACGACATACTCATCCAGATTGCCCTTAATGACATGGGGCGCTGGAAGATTTCTGATATCCAGTGCCGGCTGTTCCTTCTTTTTCTTCCTTTTTGTCTTCACTGCATGACGCTTCTGAAATTCCTCCGGCGGCTCCAGTCCCATACTCCCCAGATTCATGGCGTCCAAACCGGAAAATTGCACCGGTATTCCCTGCATGCCAATCTGGTCAAAGGTTTTCTGCATACAATCAGAGCAGATAGTAATATTGTTGGGAATGGTAATCATCTTATCTACCTTGCTCTCCGGCCGATGGCACATATAGCAGACCTTCTCATAGCCATCCCGCTGTTCATCGTCTTTTCCATCCCGATCTATATCTTTGATTTCCTCGCTCATAGTCCCTCCTGCACCATTGTCTCTTTGCTTTTTGTAAATACACAGCAAATCCCACCACAATTGCCTGTGATGGGATTTATTATACACGATTTTTGTATTTTAGTAAATACTGTTTCCCCACGGAAATACCTGAGAGTCATCATTCTGGCTTTCATTGTTATAGCCGCTCTGGGGACTGCTTTCTGATTCCCCCTCCAGTCCGTCCAGCGTATCTCTGCTCTTCAATGTAACCTTTATGGTTTTTTCCTTATATTCACCATCATCGCTTCGCATAACTGTCACGTTAATGGTAGTACCCACCTTTGTGTTATTTACGATTTCCTGAACCTCCTCGATGGTTTTCACCGTCCGGTCATTGATTTTGGTAATCACATCGCCCCGCTTGATTCCGGCCTTGTAAGCGGCTCCTGTATCCGATACTGCCCGGACATAGACACCAATCGGAATGCCATAATTCTCATTTTGAGTTTCTCCAATATTGCTTCCGGTAATACCGAGATACCCTTTTTCATTATCCTTGAGTACCTCTTTGTTCATCAGGTCATTAATAACCGAAACGGCATCACTCATAGGAATGGCATATCCCATTCCCTCTACATTGGTGGAGCCATAACTGAAATATTTGGATGAGTTAATACCAATTACATTGCCTCTTGTGTCAATGAGGGCACCACCGCTGTTGCCCGGATTGATTGCGGCATCCGTCTGCATCAGAATCTGTGTGGTAGTTTTGCCTGAGCTGCCATCTGAACTGGAAATCTCACGATTTTTCGCACTCACATAGCCCACTGTCACGGACTGTCCATATCCCAGTGCATTACCAATGGCGATTACCATCTGCCCCACCTTGGCCTCATCCGAATTGCCCAGGGAAGCCACTTTAATGCTGCTCTTCGTGGAATCCTTCAATTCTTTCAGGTCTACTGTAATAACGGCCAGGTCGTTGGATGCGCTGGTTCCTTTTATCTCCGCATCGGCACTCTCACCATCATTGAACTGCACCGATATTTTATCCGCACCCTCCACTACATGGTTGTTGGTGACAATCAAAAGCTGGTCATCATCCTGCTTTACAATAAATCCGGAGCCTGCTCCCTGGGAAGGATATTCCCCAAAATAAGTGGACTGCATGCTGGTCTCTGTAATCGCCACAATCGATGGCATAACCTGCTCCACAATACCGGATACATCCGTCATACCGCCGGCAGCCGTACCGGAAACAGTAGTAAGCGGAATGCTTCCACTATTGGAATTGCTCTGGGCTACGGGTTCTCTGCTCCCGGTGAACAGGCCTAACAGTGCCGTGATGCCAAAAAAACACACCGCAGCCACAACGCCAAATACCACTGCGCTGATTATAACCTTTCCAAAGCCTTTTCCGCTGCCATCTGCCCATCCTGACCCTTTCTCCGTTTTTTCCTTCACCGGTTTTTGTGGTGATATGTTTTGAAAACGGTAAATATTGTCCTCCGATGGCATCGGCTGGGGACTATCCTGCGGAGCCGAGCTGTCTTGTGAAACCGGACTGTCCTGTGAAACCGGACTTTCTTGTGAAACCGGACTTTCTGACATGACAAAGCCCGTTTCCCTCTCATTTTCATTATTGTATTCTCTTTCATCCATGAGACTGCACCCCTTCTTCTTAAGTTACTGCCTATTATAATCACTAATTGTGTTTAGTTTGTGAAAAAAAATTTTATTGTGAAATGTCACAAAATGGTATATACTTGTAATGATTTATAACTTGTAATGATTTATACACGGTACTTTTCATGAAAGGACGACTGCGCTTTGATTAAAGGAAATCAAAAACTTTTGAATCTTTTTCGCATACTGATTGATGCGGCGATTATTATATTTTCCTTTGTGCTGGCTTATTACCTGCGCTTTGACGATGTACACAGTTTTTTAATCCGGTATGAATTTATTGAGGAACCACTTGGTGTATACGGAAGTCTGAAGGACTATTTACAGATTTTATTTATGCTGATTCCCTGCTACCTGGTTTCCTATTACTTTTTTCACCTGTATGACCCGAAGCGTGTAAAAAGCCGCAAATCAGAAATATTCAGTATTCTGAAGGCTAATATTGTCGGTATCCTTTACTGTGTTGCCTTTCTTTTCTTTTACCGCGATAGAAGTTATGCCCGGTTATTCATTATTATATTTGTAACCATTAATTTTATGCTGGAAGTTTTTTTCCGCTTTTTTACCACTACCATTCTCCGCAAATTCCGGAGAAAAGGACTGAACCAGAAACATATTCTGTTAATTGGCTACAGCCGGGCGGCAGAGAGTTATATTGACCGTCTTTTGGCCCACCCGGAATGGGGGTATTCCATCCATGGCATTTTAGACGACCACAAACCATTGGGACATGCCTACCGGGATATTCACGTCATTGGCCGGATAAATGAACTGGGAAAAATGCTGGGTGAAAATGATTATGACGAAATTGCCATTACCCTTGGCATCAACCATTACGACAAACTGGAGGGCATTGTATCTGTGACGGAAAAATCCGGCGTCCACACAAAGTTTATCCCGGATTATAACAATATTATCCCTACCAGACCTTATACCGAGGATTTGGATGGGCTTCCTGTGATTCATGTTCGTAAGGTTCCCCTCTCCAATTCCTTTAACCGCTTTTTGAAGCGAACCATTGACATCATTGGCTCCCTCCTTTTGATTGTACTGTTTTCTATTCCGATGTTAGTGATTACCATTATCATTAAGGCAACCTCGCCGGGCCCGCTTATCTTTAAACAGGAGCGCGTGGGATTGCATAACAGACCCTTCAAAATGTTTAAATTCCGCTCCATGGAAGTGCAGGATGACATAAAGGAGAAACACGCCTGGACGACCCAGAATGACCCCCGGGTCACCCCGATTGGAAAATTCATCCGCAAGACCAGTCTGGACGAGCTGCCCCAGTTTTTTAACGTACTGAGGGGGGACATGAGTCTTGTGGGACCGCGGCCGGAGCGCCCATTCTTTGTGGAGAAATTCAAAGAGGAAATCCCCCGGTATATGGTAAAGCACCAGGTGCGCCCGGGCATCACCGGCTGGGCACAGGTCAACGGCTACCGTGGCGATACCTCCATCCGCATGCGAATTGACTGCGATTTATATTACATTGAAAACTGGTCGCTGGGGCTGGATATTAAAATTTTATTCCTGACGATATTCAAGGGATTTGTCAATAAGAATGCGTATTAAAGAAAATCCTGATATAATTCAGCGTAAAACGGCAACCCGATTCATTACGAAATAAAGGCCTTCCTGGCATACTCGGAAGGCCTTTTTGTGGGTTAAAATGCGCTAAACCGTTGTTCACCAACTCCTGTAAAGATGATATAATCCATTCGTTACCGCCCCTAAACTGGTATCAGAAAGGGGGGGGTTTATATGACTTATATTCTATCATTCTTACTCTCTGTCGGAGCAGGTGTAGTGGCTTACTACATATGCAAATGGCTAGATGGAGAGGAATAGTCGGTAACTAGCCTAAACGGTTACTCCACCGCTAACGGAGAAAAAACCCCAAAGAGAAGCAGCTCTTTGGGGTTTTGTTGTGTTTATATGACAAATTCTATCATCTTTGTCTATTGATACTATATCATATGCAATCATTATTTTCAAGTATAACCTCTATTTTTCCCCTTATTCTTTTTCGCCCTCAATCCCCCCAGAATTTCGCCAGTTCCTGCCCCATCTTCTTTTCGTCCACTACCTCATAGGGAAACCATTCCCGTGGGAACAATTCCAGATACTGGCGGTTCAAAAACCGTTCATCCAAAAGCAGAATCGCTCCCTTATCCTCAGCTGTACGTATCACCCGGCCGCCCGCCTGGAACACTTTATTCACTCCGGGATAAAGATAGGCATAGGAAAATCCCTGTCCCTTCTTTTCATCATAATAGGTTTTGAACAGTTCCCTCTCATGGCAGACCATAGGAAGACCGGTGCCTACAATAGCGGCGCCTATCAGTCTGTCCTCTTTTAAATCAATTCCCTCGCTGAAGATTCCCCCCATGACGCAGCAGCCAATAATACTGGTTTCATTCTCAGCCTCAAAGGATTCAAGAAACTCCTCCTTTTCCCGCTCCCGCATATCCATACTCTGCACCAGCAGTTTTTGATTCTCCGTCAACTCCATCCGGGTTATCACCTGGTCCATAAAGGAATAGGACGGGAAAAAAATCATATAGTTTCCGGCTCTGGCAGAGACAAAGCCTTCCAGGTATCTGGCAATGCGCTGGTATTCGGACTGCCCCCGCCTGGTATATTTGCTGGTGACATCCCTGGCAATTAAAATTTTTCTCTGCTCCGGCAAAAAAGAGGACTCGGCATAGACCGCATGGTCTCCCTCCTCACCACCCAGCTGCTCCTTATAATAACGGATGGGAAGCAGTGTGGCGGAAAACAAGATGGCACTGCGTCCTCGTTCCATTACCTCTTTTAATCGTTCCGAAGGGTCCATACACTGTAATTTAATACGGAAATTCCCCTCACTGTCATAGTCTGTATAAATCCTGTACCGGTCATCCAGCTGCTCCAGTACCGCCGTAAAGTTGCGCAGGTCAAAGTAGAAGTTTAACAGGGTATCCCGCTCCGGCAGTACCGGATAATCTTTGGCAAACAGCTCATAGTCTGCCAGAACGCGCAGAAGCTGGAACTGGAACATCCCCACTTCATTTATTACTTCAAATTCATCACACTCATGCTTCCAGGATAATAAACTGCGGTTAGCCGCCTCCAGCGATTTTTCAAACTTACGCAGATTATACTGCACCTCCGGGCGCTTCTCGTGGCGTGCTGTGGCTTTCACAATCCGCTTAATGGCAAGAAAATCCTCCTTTACCAGTCTGGCACTATACATCTCCCGTCCCCGCTCTACCAGATTGTGGGCCTCATCAATGAGAAATACCATGTCTCCCTTTTTCTCTGTGGAAAAGAAGCGCCGCAGATATACATTCGGATCAAAGGCATAATTGTAATCACAGATAACCGCATCGGCAAACAGCGCCGCATCCAGCCCCATCTCAAAGGGGCAGACCTGGTGCTTTTCCGCATAGGATAAAAGAATTTCCCGGGTGAGTTTTTCCTCATGGATTAACATATCGTATACGGCTTCATTTACCCGGTCATAGTGGCCTTTCGCTCGTTCACAGTCTCCCGGATTGCAGGAAATCTTTTCCAAAATGCACATTTTTTCCTTTGCCGTAATGGTAATGGGCTTAAAACACAGATTCTGCTGCCCCAGCAGGGCAAAACACTCCTCTGCCACCGTTCTGGTAATGGTTTTGGCCGTCAGGTAAAACACCCGGTCAGACAGCCCTTCTCCCATGGCTTTCACCGCCGGAAACACGGTGGTAATCGTCTTTCCTACCCCGGTAGGCGCCTCAATAAACAGTTTCTTTTGAGCCTCAATGGTGTGATAGGTCATGGCCGCCAGTTCTTTCTGACCCGGACGGTAGGAAAAGGGAAATACAAGTTTCTGAATCGAGGCATTTCTTTTTTTCTTCCAGTCATATTCATATACGGCCCATTTTTCATAGCGCTCCATTAAATTCAGAAACCAGTCGTTAATTTCCTTCCGGGTAAAGGTTTCCTGAAAACGGTTAATCAGCTCCGTCTCCATATTGCAATACGTCACCTGTACCTCCACCTCGGGCAAGTCCTCTGCCTCCGCCACCATATAGGCATAGCACATAGCCTGGGCCTTGTGTACAAAAACCGGCTTTTCCAATTCCATAACATCCAGATAGACACCCTTAATCTCATCTATCATAACCCGGTCTTTTTCCCGAAAAATCCCGTCAGCCCGCCCTTCTATCTTTAAGAAAAAATCCGTGGAATACTCCTCACTTTTCATTTTTTGCAACGTAAAAAGAGAGACCTCCGCCTCATAGCCAAGTCCCATGCTCTTTTGTATTTTTCTGTGAATTTTGCTTCCCAGCTGCATAGCCTCCGTGTTCTTTGCCCCGGAACCAGTGGAAGTAATATCCCCTTCCCGGAAAACAAATTCCACCAGGCTGCGTACAGATATCTTGACGATTTCTTTTTCTTCACTCATAATACCAGTATAAAACAGAACAAATATTCTTGCAACACTTTCTGCTTTTCCACTGTCTTATCTATGACGGATGGGAAAACACGCGTGACAGGAGGAAATACAAACTATGACAAATATGGAATGGTCGCTGGTGGCTCTGGCAAAGCAGGGCGACACACATGCCTTTGCCAGGCTCTACGAAAAATACTATACCGATTTATACCGGTTCGCTCTCTGCCTGCTGAAAAATCCACATACCGCAGAGGATGCGGTAAGCGGTGCCGTGCTGAGGGCCTATGAATACCTGCCGAGACTGAAAAAGAATGACTCTTTTAAGAGCTGGATTTTTCAGATTACCGCCAATGAATGTCGGAATCTGCTAAAACGGCAGTTTTCTCTCTATTTGGAGGACAGTTCTTTTCAGGAACCAGTCACGGAGGAAACGGGATATATAACGCCGGAGTTAGAGGAATTGCTGAATCTTCTCTCTGAGGAGGAACGTCTGGTGGTGACTCTGGCCGTTTTCACCGGCTACAACAGCCGGGAGATTGCCAGCCTGCTACATAAGAAGGAGGGCACCATCCGCTCTCTGAAAAGCCGCTCACTGGCGAAACTCCGTACTCATCTGGAAAAGGAAAACTGAGGCAAACAAACGCAATATAAGGAGGTAATATCCATGAACGAACAGGAAATTTTCGATACAATAAAAAAGGAAACAGAATCCATCACCGTCCCGGATTCTCTGCACCCGGAGAAGATGGAGGAGAAACTGTCTGACACAAAACAAAAGCATTTTCGTTATAGAAAAAGCACTCGGACAGTACTTGCCACAGCCGCCTGTCTGCTTTTTGTACTGGTAGCCACTCTTGCCCTGCGCCAGACTCTGGCAGGCAGCTCTAACACTGGCGTTGTACCGCCAGTTGGCACGGCACAGGGGGAGAATACAGCAGGACAGACCTCTTATGAGACGGTATGCCAGCTGATTAACCAGTATTACGAAGGCATGGAGAAGGACTGGAGGGTTTACAATATGATTGAAGGTGAGGCTTTCAGTGGCGCTGGTGACTCCACAGGTGCCGCTGCCCCCCAAGAGGATGTTGAATACGAAGGCATGGACATGGCTGAGAGTTCAACTTCTTCCGGCAATCAAAAAACCAACGGCCCCTCTGCCGGCGCAGATACCAACGACGACTATTCCGATACCGATACCCAGGTGTCAGACGTCATGGAGGGGGACATTGTAAAAACCGATGGCTCCTACATCTATACCGTATGGGAAAGCACCGCCGGCTATACCTTCTCCATTTACCAGGTGAAGGGCAGTGAGGTAAAAAGGGTCTCCCTTACACCAGTATACAACCAAGACTGCAACGAGATGTATTTAGATGGCGACCGTCTGATTCTGGCAGGCACCATATGGAACAGGGATGATGGAGGAAACGACCGGGTAGGCATTTCCATCTATGACATTTCCCATCCGGAGGAGCCAAAGAAACTGGCAGAACTGACCCAGAGCGGTTATTATAACACGTCCCGTTTTCACGATGGAATCCTGTATACCTTTTCCAACTACAGCGTGCAGAAAGGCGACTGCCAGCCAGATAAGCCGAAGGAATTTGTTCCACAGATTAATGAGAAAAATATTCCAGCCGGGGACATCTGTCTTACGGATAATAAGGAAAGTAATTCCTACATGGTTATGACTTCTCTGTCTGTGGAGAATCCGGAAGACTTCATTGACTCAATTGCGGCCTTTGGTAATTTTGATACCTACTATATGAATACGAACCATATTTATACCGTCAAAGCCTCCTATGATGAAAAACAGGGAGAGTATTTATCCACGATTGCCAAATACACCTTTGAGAAAGGGAACTTTGAATATAATACCAATACACAGATACGGGGACAGATTAACAATTCCTACTATATGCACGAATACGAAGGAAACTTCTGCTTTGTCTACACCCGCAACTCCTCCCGCCGTTCGGTGAATGGTCTGGGCGTTATGAATGAGAATCTGGAACTGATTGGCGAGATTTCAAACCTCGGTATTGACGAGCGGATTTACTCCTCCTACTTTATTGATAATATTGCCTATTTTGTCACCTTCCGGGAAACAGACCCGGTGTTTGCGGTAGATTTTGCCGACCCGAAAAATCCGGTTTTGAAATCCGAGTTAAAACTACCGGGATTCTCTGACTACCTGCATTCTTTTGGTGAAGATATGCTGGTGGGCATCGGCAAGGGGGATAAAAAAGGAGACGACGGCAATAACACCCGTGTGAAGCTCTCACTGTTCTCTATCGGAAAGGATTACAAACTGACGGAGACCGCCAAAGCCCTTATGGGTGAATGGACGGAAAGCATCGCCGGGGAAAACCACAAGGCTGTTTTTGTAGACGAAGAACGCTGTCTGGTAGGTTTTTGTATTAGCACATATCCACGCTATGAATATGAATTAAAATATCTTGTATTCCAGTACAAGAACGGAAAATGGAAAAGGGTTCTCTCCCTCCCGATTAAAAGTACCATCTCTGACGCAGGCGACATTCGGGGACTGCGGATTGGCGATTACTTCTACGTGGTGGACGTATCCGGCCCCATCCAGATATTCGACATCCATACCTGGGAGAAGCAGAATTGAAAAAGAATATTGCAATACAGAATTGCATATGATATAGTATCTGTAGGCAAAATGATAGAATTTGTCATATACGCAAAACGAAACCCCAAAGAGAGGTGACTCTTTGGGGTTTCTTCTCCGTTAGCGGCGGAGTAACCGTTTAGGCTAGTTACCGACTATCCCTCTCCATCCAGCCATTTGCATATGTAGTAGGCAACTACACCTGCTCCGACAGAGAGCAAAAAAGATAGAATATATGTCATATATGCATCCCCCTTTCTGATACCAGTATAGGGGCGGTAACAAATGGATTATATCATTTTCACAAGGGCACGTGAACAACGGTTTAGCATATTTTAACCCACAAAAAGCCCCTTCCAATATGCCAGAAAGGCTTTTATTTCGTAATAAATTGGTTTGGCGTTTTACGCTGAATTATAATAAAAACAGGGGAAAACAAACAGTAGAATTACCTTGCATTTCCCTCAAAAACATGTTACAGTTGTGCTAGCCGGACAGTGAAAGCTACCGGCTGGCACAAAAACAGAGAGGATGGAAAGAAAAAATGGCAAATAGAAATTCCGACGAACTGGAACTGGAAGAAGAAATTATTTTGAATCTTGAGCTGGAGGATGGCGGTGAAATTGAATGCCAGGTGGAGTGCATTTTTGAATACGATGGCAATCACTATGCGGCATTAATCCCTACCGATGAGATGTTGGAGGAGCGCTATTTCTTTGGCGTGGAGATGGAAGATAAGGGGGAGGAAACCGAATTTACCCTGACCAATATTGAAGATGATGATTTGCTGGAAGAATTGTCCGAGGCCTATGAGGAGGCAGAGGATGGGGATGAAAGCGAATGGGATGAATTCATTAATAAGAAACTGGATGATTAAACAAGCTTGAAAAAAGCTGCCATCCAATCAATGAGAACCTTAACGCAAAGCGTTGTTACCGGTTCGAGTCGATTGGATGGCAGCCTTTTTCTTTTAACACTGTTTTCCGTTTATCCCGCCGCTCCCAACACAGAAAAATACGCCGTCTTTGCTGCATAATCCCCGCCAAAGAGCATTGGATAGCTGGTCTCTCCCTTAAAGCTGGTGAGCCAGGTGTCCGCATCCGTCAAGCCCCAGAAGGTCACATTGGTAAGATTGACGCCCTGATTTCTCTTTAATGATAACAGCATTTCAAACAGAGACTGGTATTTATTTGCTACGGCCTTATGTTTGGCCGCTGTGCGGTTCGTATTGTGAATATCCAGTTCCGTTAATTGAATCTGGATTTTGCCCGGCGCAATGTTATTGTACTTTTGGATGGCTACCCGAACCAGCGCCGTGGTAGGATAATCCATGGAATAATGGGACTGCATACCAATACCGTCGCAGATGCCCTTGCCGTACAAATCCTTTACCAGGGAGTAAATGGCATCCCGTTTTACCGGCATGTATTCATTATAATCATTGTAAAACAAACTGACTTCTGCATCGGCATACTTCCTTGCAAAGGTAAAGGCATCGGTAATGTAGCTGGTATCTCCATACACCCGGTACCAGTTGGAACCGGTGCGGGGCTTGCCATCGTCTCCCATGGCCTCATTTACCACATCCCAGGCATAGACGATACCCGGATAATTTTCCTGGCAATAGGTTAACACCTGACTGATGTAACTTTCCATCCGCTGGCGCATAACGTCTTTGGAGACATAATCCCTGCTGGCATCATATTCTTTATGGAAAAACCACTCTGGCGTCTGGCTGTGCCATACCAGGCAGTGCCCCCGCAGGTTTAATCCATTGTCTCTGGCCAGTTTCAAAACCGTATCCAAGGTTTCTGTATTTATCACCACGGTGGTTTCCGTCCCCCTCTCTCTGGTATCTGTGCTCAAGAGAGAATCCGGCTTCATCTGATTTTCCATGGTAATGCTGTTAAACTGGCCGGTAATCAGCGACTTGGCTTTGGCATAGCCTCCCAGCCCCTGAAGCTGCCAGGTATTTACTGCCACACCCATGGAAAAATCCTTTTCATAGGCAGTCTTTAATGACTCATTCAGCACCGGCGCCTTTACCGAAACCTTAATCTTTACCTTTTTCCCGCTGCAGGTCTTAGCCGTCACTGTGGTTTTCCCCACATACTGTCCGGTAATCTCACCGTTTTTCACCGTGGCAATATCCGTGTCTGCCGAAGTCCATGTTACCACGTCATTGGAACTTTTCGGAGAAATTTCCGCCGTCAGCTTCGCTGTATTAAATTTATCCAGAGAAAGGGACGTTACCTTCTTTTTTTCGGCATCCACTACCCAAAGGTTTTTTGCTCCCTTCACCACGGTAATTTTGCACTTCAGTTTTTTCGCCTTACTGCCTTTTTGCACTTGGGCAGTAATGACGGCTTTCCCTTTTTTCCGGCCGGTTACCTTTCCCTTTTGGGAAACCTTAGCCACAGATTTTTTTGAGGAAGTATAGGTCACTTTGGCAGAGCCTTTATTTTTTACCTTTAGTTTGACGGACTTGCCAATGGCAATGGTGGCCTTCGTCTTGTTCAGCTTTCCCTTAACTGCCGCCTGGCTCTCTCCTGTAGACAATGTAACTGCCGCCACGGATAACATCAGCATGGCATATACCAAAATACCAGATACGAATTTTCTCACTTGCTTACCTCATTTCTGTGAACCCATATTCACGCTATTCTTTTTCCTTTTCCTTCAATTCCGGGCTTATCTCGAATAAAAAACGGGATGGCTCGACTTCTTTATGAAAACGCTCTTTTACAAATGACATATGGAGATGGTGCTTGGCCCGTGTCATTGCCACGTAGAGCATACGTCTCTCTTCTTCTATATCACCGGCCTGAATGGCCTTCCGGTAGGGGCTGACTCCCTCGTTTACCGTAGGGATAAATACCGCCTCAAATTCCAAGCCTTTGGCGCCATGCATCGTCATCAGACTGACGCCTTCCGGCTGTCTCTCCTGCTGTTCCTTCCGCAGGTTCTCCAGCTGCTCCCCGTAATTTTCCACAAAGGCAAGCCACTGGGGAAGGCTTACCATATCCCTGGCGCTCTCCTGAATTTCCTCCAGCACCTCCAGCCAGTCCTCCACCTTTACATTTCTCTCCTCCGCATATTGCGCCAGAAACTCATCATAGCCGATACCCTTTCGGATATAGTGAAGAGCGGAATAGGGAGCCATGGTTTTGACCGCCCGCAGCTCATTTTCAAAATCCTCAAGCCGTTCCACCATCCAGCTCTGATTTCTTGCATAATAATACCGCTTTAATGCCGGAAAGGATACCTCTGGTTCTTCCAACGCCGAACGGCTTATATACCGCACCGGCCGGTTGCAGATTTTCAAAAACTTCTCCCGGCTCCGATCTCCCAGCGCCAGCTCCACATAACAAAGCAAATCCTTTGCCAGCCAGGTATCAAACATATTGGGCAGATTTTCCTTCATGGAAAAAGGAACTCCCCGCTCCATGAGCTTTCCTGCCAGTGTCCGCATCTGCATGTTGGTTCGGTATAACACGGCCATACCCTCATAGGGAATTCCCTGCGTTTCATACTCCTTAATCTGGCAGAGAATTTTCTCTGCCTCTGACGACAAATCCCGACAGCGGGTGATATGTACACCCTCCAGCCGTCCGGCATGGGCACTCAGTTTCTTGCCAAATCTTTTTTTATTACAGGCAATAAGCTTGTCTGCTGCGGTGAGTATCTGGGCAGAACAGCGATAATTCACTCCCAGCACAATTTTTTCGGTGTCCGGATACGCCTTTGGAAACGCCAGCATAATATCCGGCCTGGCACCCCGAAATCCATAGATGGACTGGTCGTCGTCCCCCACAATAAACAGGTTGTCCTCCGGCTGTGCCAGCAGACGTATGGTCTCATACTGGAGACGATTGATGTCTTGAAACTCATCAATTAATATATAAGTAAAATGCTGCTGCCACCGGGCCAGTATATCCGCTCTTGCCTTCAGCAGCTCACTGGTATATACCACCATATCATCAAAGTCCAGTGCCCGGTGCCGCTGCAGACGGCTCTGATAGCCCCGATAAATATCGCGAAATACCTGCTCCGGGCAGTTGGCAGAATAGTAACAGTCCACCGGGATGCCTTCACCCTTCACCCGGCTAATTTCCTTTTCCACATCCTCCAGAAATTCTTTCCTGTCCTCCACATCAAAGGCAGCGTCCCGCAGTGCCTCCTCTAAAAAACGGTATTTCAGCGCCGGAGTCACAATGTCCTTAGCATCATAATGATAAGCCGCTCTCAAAATCTGAAAAAATACGGAGTGGAAGGTGCCAAACCGCACCCGGTATCCCTTTTCCCCTGTCATGGCCTCAAAACGTTCCCTCATTTCCAGGGCTGCTGCCTTGGAAAAGGTCACCACAAGGATTTTCTCCGGCTCCACACCGTGGTGCTCGATTAGGTATTTTACCCGGCTGGTAATCACCATGGTCTTACCTGCTCCCGGGCCGGCCAACACCATCATAGGGCCATCCTTATGCTGAATGGCCTCCCTCTGTTCACTGGTTGGCTTCATTCAGTAATTCAATCCCTTTCCGTATGCGCGCCAGGGATTCTTCTTTGCCTAAGATTTCCAT
This sequence comes from Lachnospiraceae bacterium, assembly GCA_022510605.1. Classification (GTDB taxonomy): domain Bacteria; phylum Bacillota; class Clostridia; order Lachnospirales; family Lachnospiraceae; genus Eubacterium_F. The sequence goes on along the minus strand of JAFLTB010000014.1, from coordinate 26,771 downwards.
AATCTCATAAGCGCCTCCCGGCGTCATCTGTCTGCCGGATACGGCAGTACGCAGCGGCCAGAGTGCCTGACCGTTCTTACAGCCCTTCTCTGCCACATAGTCCATAGCTGTCTTTTCAATCCCTGCAATGGAGTAATCCGTAAGCGCCTCAAACCGGGGAAGCATCTCCTGCAACACCTCCAGAGAGTTCTCCGTGTTAGTCTTCATTTTCTTATGGGTATACATAGCCACATCATACTCTGGCAGTTCCTCGAAAAAGTCAATTTTTTCCAAAATGTCCGGAAATACCTCAATGCGGGTTTTAACCAAATCTGCTATTTTCTTTTTATCCAGAGCCCGGTGAATGACCTTATCAATCTCCGGCAGGGCATACTCGTAATACCGGTCATTGTCCATGGCTTTAATGTACTCGCCATTCATCCACTTTAACTTCACCAGGTCAAATACCGCCGGGGATTTATTAATCCGGGCATAATCGAAGACTTTGATTAACTCTTCCAGACTGAAGAGCTCCTCATCTGTGGACGGACTCCAGCCCAGCAGAGCCACATAGTTTACAATGGCTTCCGGCAGAAAACCAAGCTCCGTCAAATCCTCGAAGGAGGAGTCTCCACGGCGTTTCGCTAATTTCTTATGATTTTCATCGGTAATAATCGGGCAGTGGATATACACCGGCACTTCCCATCCAAAGGCCTCATAGAGCCGGTTATACTTCGGCGCTGAGGACAAATATTCGTTGCCCCGTACCACATGGGTAATCCCCATCTGGTGGTCGTCAATGACATTGGCAAAATTATAGGTAGGATAGCCATCGGACTTAATCAGAATCATATCGTCCAGTTCCGCATTGGGTGCGGTAATTTTTCCATAAATCACATCGTCAAAGGACGTCTCGCCATCCACAGGATTGTTCTGGCGGATTACGTAAGGAACTCCTGCCGCCAGTTTCTCCTCCACCTCCTCCTTTGTCAGAGACAGGCAGTGCTTGTCATACTTGGCCGCATCTTCTCCCTTGGCCTCGGCCTCATCGTGGAGCTGCTGTAATCTCTCCTTTGTGCAGAAGCAGTAATAGGCCTCGCCTTTTTCCACCAGCTGTTTGGCATAATCCAGATACATACCGGTCTTCATGCGCTCACTCTGCACGTAGGGACCATAGTCACCGCCAATATCCGGTCCCTCGTCGTGGGCCAGTCCAGCCTCTGCCATGGTCTTATAAATCAAATCCAGTGCGCCCTCCACAAAACGCTCCTGGTCCGTATCCTCAATACGCAGGAGAAAATCCCCGCCTTCATGCTTGGCAATCAGATACGCATATAACGCCGTCCGCAGATTGCCCACGTGCATTTTTCCCGTCGGGCTTGGCGCATACCGTGTCCGTATTTTCTTACTCATGTGTTCCTCTCTTTCTTCTTTCACCTAAAACTCTTACATTCTATCCAGATAGGCCCTGATGCACTCCACGGTGCCGTCAATGCCGCACCGGTCACTGCGAAGCGCCATATCATAATTGAATACATTATCCCAGCGCTCGCCGGAATGATATTTATAATAATTCCCTCTGCTCTTATCCTTCTTCAAAACAATTTCAGCCGCTCTGTTCTCTGGCAGCATATCAATCTCAATGGAGCGCTGAATCCGGGAATCCACAGAGGCACCGATAAACAGATTGATTACATCACTGCGGTCTTTCAGAATATAGTCGGCACATCTTCCCACAATGACACAAGGGCCTTCCTCTGCCACTTTGCGAATCACATTGGACTGGGCCAGGAAAATCCGGTCATCTAACGACAAAGCAGACATGCCTGCATCCTGATTGGAGAATACATTCATTCCCATAGCAATGGAATATAAAAGACTATTGGTTGCCTTATCCTCTGCCCGCTCAAAGGCCGCCTCAGCAAATCCAGTCTCCTTGGCAGCCCGTGCAATAATTTCATTATCATAAAAAGGAATGTCATAGGCTTCTGCCAGTTTGCGTCCAATCTCGCGTCCACCGCTTCCATACTGTCTTGTAATAGTAATTACTTTATTCATACATCATCCCGCCTTTCTGCCTGCTCTGTAGAACGTGCCAGCCCTTTTCTTTCGGGCACTGCCTCTGTTATTATTTTATCATGTTTTCCGTTCTTGGCAAGCAGTTTTCATAGGGAAATATTTTATTTCAAAAAGTTATCAATGCCATCTGCAATCCCTTTTACAATTTTTTTCTGATAGGCGGCAGAAGCCATTTTTTTATCCTCGGCAGGATTACTCATAAATCCCATTTCCACAATGGTCACAGGCACCGTGCACCAGTTAATTCCGGTCATGGAATTGGTATACATCACTCCCCGGTTGCCCGCCCCAGTGGCTTTACACAGGGATTTTAATACCTTTTTGGACAGATTCTGGCTTTTTTGGCGTATCTTTTTTGTCATATATGGGTTGGAGGAGGCTGGCGCTATGGTGAGAGCTCCCTTGACACTGGAGCTGGAGGAGGAATTGGCATGGATGCGGATAAAAGCATCGGCCTTATTCCGGTTTGCCACCTTCGCCCTCTCTGCGTTGGACATGTTGACATTGTTTTTAGTACGCACCATAATCACTTCATAACCGCGGTTTATCAGTTCTTTTTTCAGTTTTTTTGCCACCTGAAGATTCAACTTGTACTCTGGCAGTCCGGTGGCACGTCCCGTGGCACCTCCGGTCACTTTCGCCTTTTTCTGCGAGGCTCCCGGCCCAATAGGCTCCTGTGCGCTGTTGGCATGGCTCTGATGCCCGGCGTCAATGACAATCACCTTCTTATCTGCGTCTGACTCCTGCTCTGCCTGCGCCGGCTGCACCGCAAAAGAAAGGGAACCGACTGTCAGCAGGGCAATCAAAATTAATGATGCACTCAATCTTTTCATGGGAAATTCCTCCTTGTTATTTCATACATGTATGTTAAAAAGGGCCGTTGACAGCGTAGTGTCAACAGCCCTTAAACCATGCGGAGTATGGGACTTGAACCCACACGCCCTACGAGCACATGATCCTTAGTCATGCCTGTCTGCCAATTCCAGCAACTCCGCATATTGAATTTGCGACTGGTAGATAACCTGTCAGCAAACTATATCTTATCAAAAATAGCGGGCTATGTCAAATGTTTTTTACAGCAAATTAATTTCGCTGGCAGCCATAGTTATGAACTACGGCTGCCGCTTTCTTAGTATTTTGTCATAAACCACCGAAGCATTTTGTTGTTTTTCTTATAGATAGAAGCAAACTGTGAATGCGGCAGAGGACAGCGCACTGTACCGGTCTCAACGGTGACGCTGGTAATTTCCCGGTTATAGACGAGCCAGTCTGCCAGACCGCCGTTGGCATTGGTACTGCCGCTTTTTGGCATCATGCGGTAGCCATTAAAGGAGTGCACCTTCGATGCCAGATAATACTGCCTCCGGTAACGTTCTCCGCTGACATTGAAGTCCCAGTAGAGGACACTCCCCGTGGAATGTAAATTCAGCGATGCGTCCGGATTCACTTTTTTAAAAAATTTCATCAGTGCCTTTGTCTCTTTTTCACTGCCTGCCTTTTTTCCCGGATAGGAAAGATAGTCCGGCTTCTTTGACTTTCTTTTTTTGCTGAAACCAGACGGGAAATTGTAATTCAGGTTGACGCCTCTGGCATTGTTTTTCCATATGGAAAAATTCCCGATTTTTTCGCATCTTTTACGAAGTTTTTCATTGCGGATGACACTGGCGCCATACTGGGCCAGACTCACACCGTCGGGATTCGCCATGGGGATAACATAGATACACACCTGGCGGAACCGCTCCCGATACTCCGAATAATCCCTCAGCATATCCTCCGCCTGGCGCATGGCCAACTGGGTATTCTTCCACTCCCTGGCGTGGATGGCCGCATCTATCACCAGTTGTCTCGGTGCGCTGGCACTGCCAATACGGAGGCACCAGATGTCCCTGCCATCCCAGGATTTTCCCAGACTGGACAGACCGGTCTGGCTGGGATATTTTTTCCGTAAAGCATGTAAATCATTGGTTAAATCATTGTAGTCGTATACCCGGTCCTTATCATTTACTAACCAGGGCTCCTCTTTGACAACAATTTTAATCCGGATTTCATTGTTTTCCGAACCCTTCACCTTGGCAGTCACATAGGTGATTCCCTTTTTTATGCCGATGACATCCCCCTTTTTATTCAGTTTCGCCTTCTTCTTATTCTCAATGGAAATCGACAGGTTCTTTCTGGCATAATCGAAGCGCAGCCGCTCCGAATGCTTTTCGTACAGCGTAATCCGATTCCCATTTTCACAGAATACCTTCCGCTTAAAATAAATATATATATACTGTTTTTCTCCCGTCACTTTGGATTCTGCCTGTATAATGGTATACAGCGTCTCTCCTTTGCCTTTCTGGTGGCATCGGACGACGCCTCCTGCCGAGACGGAAACCAGTTTTTTCCGCACTTCTTTTTTACTGCCGCCACCATAAACCGTAAAAGTGGATTTATGGGACATAGATAACTGTACTGTATCCGTTGTATAGGACACAATGTGATAAATCTTTTTTCCTTTTACTTTTTGATAATGTATGCCAGTCTGTCCGCCTTTGTAATACTTGGCCCCCTCGTTGGTGAGGACATATTCCTCCGGTACCGCCGTAGGCATCGGTGTGTCCACTGGCGTTGCCGTTGGCATCGGGCTTTCTTCTGGCTCCTCCGTCACTGCCGGCTCTTCCGTGGCTTCCGGTTCCCCCGTCTCTTCTGTTTTCCCACTGTCACCTGGCTCTTCTGCTGTTACCGTTTTTACCTCTGCCGCCTTTCCCGGCACACCCTCTCCCACAATCAGAGCAAGAAACAGACACAGCGCAAGCATACGTTTCCCACAATGTAACTTTTGCATGATGAATCATCCCTCTCTATCCTATCCTATTCTATGCTTTATCTATATAAATTTAGTATGGAAAAAGGGCACCTCAAAACGAGGCACCCTCCATACGAAAGAAACGGTACAAAAACCGCCCTTCTAACTCTCCCCATTTATTTTCCCTTACGCTAATTTACTTTTTGCCACCTCTACCAGTGCGGTGAAACCTTCCGGGTCGCTGATTGCCAGCTCTGAAAGCATCTTGCGGTTTACATTTACCTCTGCCAGCTTCAGGCCATACATAAACTTGCTGTAGGAAAGGCCATTCATTCTGGCTGCTGCATTGATACGGGCAATCCACAACTGTCTGAACTGTCTCTTTCTCTGCTTTCTGCCTTTATAGGATTCCTCCAGGGCACGCATTACCGACTGCTTGGCAACCCGGTACTGCTTGCTTCTGGCACCACGGTAACCCTTTGCCAGTTTCAACACTCTTTTATGTTTTTTCTTTGCGTTCACTCCGCCTTTAATTCTAGCCATTTGTCATTTCCCTCCTTCGCGCCATTAAATGTATGGCATGATTTTTTTCATTGTCTTCACATTTGTATCATCAACCAGAGTAGACTTTCTAAGATTTCTCTTTCTTTTTGGTGACTTCTTGGTCAAAATGTGACTCCTGTATGCCTTGTTTCTTTTTAATTTGCCAGTTCCAGTCACTTTGAAGCGCTTTGCGGCACTTTTTTTGGTTTTCATTTTCTGTTTTGCCATGATTTCATTCCTCCGTTATTATTTAGTGGCTGATAAAAACATTACCATACTTCTTCCTTCCATCTTGGCAGGCTTGTCAATAACCGCAACATCTTCCAGTTTATCGAAGAAGGAGTCCAGAATCTCTCTGCCCACGTCCTTATGTGCCATCTCACGTCCCCGGAATCGGAGGGAAACCTTTACTTTAGCGCCCTTCTGCAAAAACTTCCGGGCCTGGTTTACCTTCGTGTTCAAGTCGTTGGCACCAATGTTCGGCGAGAGACGAATTTCTTTGGTCTCCACGGTTTTCTGTTTTTTCTTCGCTTCCTTTGCCTTACGAGACAGTTCATAACGATATTTGCCATAGTCAATAATTTTGCACACAGGCGGCTTTGCCGTCGGCGCAATTTTTACCAAATCCAAATTGGCATCCTTTGCTTTGAAATATGCCTCCTTGGCAGACATAATTCCTAACTGTTCTCCATCCGGTCCAATCAGACGAACCTCTTTGTCGCGAATCTGCTCGTTAATCATTAAATCGCTTATTGTTCATTACCTCCTAACAGAACTTGCCTCTGCCCTGTCCAGGCCAGAGAAAAAAAAGTAGATAACTGCTTCTAAAAGCCGGTTATCCACATAATTATCTTTCCAAAAACAGGAAATCATATTTACAAAAATAAATGTAACCACAGCCACGTGATAACCGGAAACCGCACCGCCATTTGGCGCCGGGCAAGGTTATGTGACAGGGTGAGAGTGGATAACTCTGCTTTTTAATACTCTAGTAGAATACCACGGGCAGGTGGTATTGTCAAGTGGAAATTTATAGAATCTGCCCCTGCTCCGCACACTTATATATCCTATTTACCTCCATTCCGAAACTCTCTCCCTCACCTCTGCCAGACTCATCTGCTCCTCCCTGGCAATGCGGGCAATGTCTTCATATTCATATTTTTCACGGGTTACACCAAAGCCGGTGGATACTTTTTTGCGCACCTCCCCATAAGGGGTGTGCACTGTCTCTATCTGCCGTCTGAGAACGTAGCGGTTTACCTCGGTCTCCCGGACGCCGATGGTGGTAGTATGGGCAAACAGTACCGCCAGTATTTTTTCTCTGTCTTCCTTTTTACACAATACCCGGAGCAATGTACCAGGACGGGATTTTTTCATGCCGATGGCAATGGTATAGACCTCTCTGGCTCCTGCCTCCCGCAGACACTCCCCGGCAAAGCTGATATCCTCTGCCGTCATGTCGTCTACATTGCAGGACAATTCCGTCATATCCTTCTCGGTCTCATCCTCTGTTTCCCCCAGCATGGAACGAACACAGTTGGCGGCCTCAAAATCCTTCTTGCCCATGCCGTAGCCAATGGCTTCGGTCCGCATCACCGGCATATCCCCAAAACGCGTGGCAAAATGGGTAAGCAGCGCCGCTCCGGTAGGCGTGCAGAGTTCGCCCCGTATCTTGCCCCCATAGGCCGGCACACCCTTGAGAATATAGGCGGTGGCCGGAGCCGGCACCGGCAGGATGCCATGGGCACACCGAACCTGCCCGCTTCCTACATGAATCGGCGATACCACCACTTCATCCGGAGCCAGCCGATTCATCAGCAGACACACAGCGGTGATATCCGCAATGGCGTCCATGGTTCCCACTTCATGAAAATGAATCTCTGTCACCGGAACGCCGTGGGCATGGCTCTCTGCCTCTGCAATCCTTCCATAGACTGCCAGAATATCTTCCTGTACCTTTTTTTCCAGAGCCAGTCCCCGGACAATGTGCTCAATATCCTGCATACTGCTGTGATGATGCTCATGAGTATGGGAATGCTCGTGACTGTGCGTATGTTCATGGCTATGACTATGCCCGTGGGTATGTTCATGAGTCTCCCCTTCCTCTTCCCCATGAATTTTCACGGCTATATGAGTTCCCCGAATGCCACATTTTACAGCATCCTCCCGGACAATCTGAACGTCAGGAATCCCCAGTCCATTTAATTCGTTCATATATTCCTCCGGGTCCGGCAGTAATTCGAGCAGTGCTGCCGTCAGCATATCTCCTGCCGCTCCCATCCCACAATCCAAGTATAAGGTTTTCATTTTACCTCCTCCATATGATTTATCATATTCGCCAGATATCCCGCTCCAAAGCCGTTATCAATGTTGACGACACTGACGCCGCTGGCGCAGGAGTTTAACATGGACAGCAGGGCGGACAGTCCTCCAAAGGAAGCCCCGTATCCCACACTGGTGGGAACCGCAATGACCGGGCAGTCCACCAGACCCCCAATGACACTGGCAAGGGCTCCTTCCATTCCGGCAAGGGCAATAATCACACTGGCCTGCATCAGCTCCTCCTTGTGGGCAAAGAGCCGGTGAATCCCCGCCACCCCTACATCATACAGCCGTATCACTTTGTTGCCCAGCACTTCTGCCGTCAAAGCCGCTTCCTCCGCCACAGGAATATCGCTGGTCCCTCCCGTGGCCACTACAATACTGCCAAGGCCGGAGGGTTCCGGCATCTCTCCGATGATTCCAATCCGGGCATCGGCGTGATAAGCAAGGGCGTGCTTCTGCCCCAGCTGCTTCGCCGCCTCTCCGGAAAGTCTGGTAATCAGAATGGTCTCCTGGCCGTTTTTCTTCATGGCATCGGCGATACCGTCTATCTGCTCCGATGTTTTGCCGGCTCCATAAATGACCTCCGCCACGCCCTGGCGCACCTGTCGGTGTAAGTCCACCTTGGCAAAGCCAATATCTTCATAGGGGGCGGTACGAATTTTCAGCAGGGCCTCCTCCACAGACATGCCGCCGCTTTGCACCGCCTCCAAAATTGCTTTCACTTCATGATTCAACGTTACCCCTCCATATATGCAAACAACGAGCATTCTGCTCTTATGCAAACAACGAGCATTCTGCTCTTATGTTAGCAAAAGCGATTCTGCCCATTTCAGCAGAACCGCTCTATAATCGGTTTTAGTCCTTTTTGGAAAACAGCGCTGCTTTTACCACTCCTTTGGGGTCCTTCACAAGCAGAACAATAATCCAGATAACAAGCCCCAACGCAATTACCGAAAGTCCCAGATACAGGTCATTCAGCATATCGGCAGGAGCCGGTGTAAAGTATGCCGCCTGGAGTTCTATGTACTCATAAACTGCATCCACCAGCCACATAATGGAAGCTCCCCAGTACATCCAGCAGAGAATCCCCACCTTCATCTCATTGTCCGGTGCGTTTTTATACCAGATAACTGTGGAAATCACAGCGGCAAATACTGTAACAAGTAAGGTCATTTTTTCACGCCCTTCACACTGGCTTCCTTCAGGGCTTTCTTCTCAATGGATGAGGAGGCAAATACCATACCCAGCCATACGACAAATACCAGGCCGGCCATGCTGACTCCCGTCGTCGCCATTTCCTGCAGCATCTCTGCGGCATCCGCCGGACTGCCTGCTCCGGTCAGGAATGGAAACCACGGCGTCACCTCTCCATGCCATACGTGTTCAAAGGCCAGCAGGGCGGAACCTCCCCAGAGTAATTTGGAGAGCCACTTTACTTTTTTGGAAAACGGTATTTTTACCATCGTCTCCATTTCCTTGTGTTCTATATTTACTTTCACCGTCTCCGGTTCTCTTTCTTTTGACTTCACGGCCTTTGCAGCAATGGTTGTAATGACTGCCTCAGCAGCCGGCACAATAAAGCATCCCATATACATCATCCTCCTTGCATTTCTTTCAGTATAGCCTTCCCCCGCCCTTTTGTCAACTTATTCCAGGACGGCGGCCGCCCTTTTCCCCGCAGTCTTCACATACATCATGCAGAAGGATGGTGGCAATCACTTCATCATCCCGAATCCCAAGACTCAGGGCTTTGTTTTTCAAATCTTTATCTCTTATTGCAGAGTAATCATCTCTTTCATCCATTGAAAGAACTCTGGTGACAAGGCTTCATAAAATGGCACCAAGGAGTCAGGAACTGCCTTATAAAAGCAAGAATTGTATTTCGCAAGAGTTTTTTTCTGGGCATCGCTTAAAGTTTCCTTAAAGGCCATTTTGCGAATGTCCCCATATAACTCATTGACGGTTTTTACAAGTTCACCCTGCTCCTTTGCAGATTTGGCAGACGGTACGGAATAATCCAGTTCCAATGTCATTGGATATTTAGCCGAATCCATAAAATCATTGATATAGGAATTTCGGTATTCAAGAATAGAGCCTGAACCTGGCTCAATGATAATTGATGCATTGGGACGCAGTCTGGTTTGTGACAGGCTTCCGGCACTATACAAAAATGCTGCATCGAGAATATGATCACCTTTTTTAACCGGTATATAAAACGACTTGGAAAAATTGGTTCCTGTCGCAACCTTTATTGCTGCAATAGTGTCAATGCTTTTAATCTTTTTTGCTTTCATATTGGATCCTCCTCTATCTTACAACTTCGTCTGAAATAATCACTGAGGCACCGCCTGCTGTTGCATAACAATCCTGTAGTTCTGATATGGAAAGAACTCTGCAGCTATCTTCCTCCAGACCTCTTCCGCTGTCGCAGATTGTCAGTCCGACAACTTCGCCTTCCGTATCTCTAATGGCACCGGTTACTGTAATCTGATGGTTCACATCACCACCATCTACATAAGCTGGTTCATCCCACAAATATCCAGCGTTCACACCCATCATTACCGCATGTCCTTCCTCAACAGCACTGGCGATTCCCTCCAGTGAACCCTGGGAATCATCTGGATAATAGACAGAGGACTCTACGCCATAGCATTCCAGAATGGTCTCTAATTGCGCATCATTTGTCCCTCCCACATGCTCTGGAGAGGCAAATGGATTGTTCGCACACAGACCATTTTCAAGGGCAAATCCAACGACATCATCTTCCGTTGCCTCAATTCCGCAGAGATTCAAAAAATTGGAACAGCTTGTCAGTCCACAGTCCCCCCGGGCTCCATATGGATTATCCCCTTGTTTATAATCCAAATTCCCTGCTACCTCAAATGGATTTCCAATTACAATCACCTCTTCCCCCTCAAAGTTTTCCACATCTGTCCTGACTTCCGCATCAACCATCTTTTCCCCGATTCCATCATAGTCAATGCCGGCTTCGACTCCTTCTCCGGTTTCCGTAATATTCACTGGCTCCATGGCTTCATCCAATTGCATTCCTTCCATAAACATCATAACATACCTTCTTTCTATTGTGCTTTATCTTTTCCCTTTTTTGTTCTCCGGCAGTATGCAAAATAGCGAAAATACATTTTTCTTAATTCAACATTCCTGCTTACCTGGATATTGATACATATAATAATCAGTTCCGTCATCTCATCCTCTGTCAAATCCACTATTTTATTTATATACGCCCTTGCCCTGGCATCCCATTGGGCTAACTGCTCCATACTTCCGCACTCGTGTAACAGTTTTCGGCTATGAATCATCCTGTCTATGTATCGGCAGATTTGAGCAAAGGAGAACTCGCACCCGTCATTCTGCATGTACCGGCGTATCAGAGCCAGATACTCTTCTAAATCACCTCCAGCATACGTAGAATTCGACAACAATTTATCACAGAAACCAGCATCCAGCGAAGACTCTTCCTCTTCTGAAAGTCTGCCTCTCAGCAGAATAGCCAGCAACTGGGAACAAACCTCGCGGCTGCTGGCCTGCTCCGGCGGCGCATCATATATGTATGGCTTGAAATTCCCGCTGTCAAAATACCGGATTTTCGATAAAACAGCATTATCCCAGTTACTTTGATAAATTGCGGCTACTCCTCTTTCCAGTCGTGATAATTCATTAATCCGGACATCGGAAAGAGACATGGCACTTCCCACTGCCACACGGTCTGAATTTTCCGGCAGTTTGAACACAACCTTTGTATTTGTATTACGAATAACAGACAAATCCATCATGGCCGGTGACTGGTCAGCAATAATAAATCCTTCACCATAGGTACGCATTTCAGCAATCGCATTCGTTATCATTTCCAGTGACATGGCCCGTAGATTAACACCCTCTGCACTGGAAGACGTATTGGATTTCAACAGATGGTGTGCCTCTTCCAATACGGTGACATGGGATAATGGTGTATTCATCTCAGCGGTACACATCCGGTATTCCTGCAGTTTCATCACCATCACGCCCATAATCAGCGCCTTCATCTCTCCAAAACCCACACGGCTCAAATCAACCAGAACATTTTCTTCAAATAAAGTGCGGTTATCTATTTCATTCTCCGTAAATATACAGCCGTATAATCCATCCGTAAGAGACTTGACCCGGGTAACCAGAGAGCCAATATAATTGCCTTTTACCTCCCCCGAAAATTCAGAACTTTTTATAATATCCGGCAGGATATTCAGTAAATCAGCAAAGGTTGGAAATTTTCTTTTAGTATCCCTGCCAGATTGACCATACAGCCTGCCGGTAATCAAGTCATATCCACACCTTTTGTAAATAGTCTCAATGCCCTCCTTCATGACCTCCGGCATAGCCGCATACATAGGCCAGCAGGAGTTAAATATCTCCAATAACCGGCTGATATGCTCGTTAACATGGATGCCTTTCGGAAAGGAAAAAGGATTAATCTTCAATAACGGCGCCAGATTAGGGTTTGTACCAAATGTAAGAACATCCTCACAGCCTCCAAATACATGGCGGTACTCGCCCTTAGCTGGCTCAATCACCATGAACCTGACATCTTTTTTATGCAGGGCATCAATAAGACCATAACAGAAATTGGATTTTCCCATACCGGTAGAGCCACAGACAAACATATGGCCGCTCAAATCATTTTTGGATATAAAAACCTTATTGACTTCTGTCTTTCCCATATGAAAAATATTTCCAATTTCAATTCTGTCCGAATCGTCGTCACTTGTGCTTATAATATCTCTGGCAAATTCTGCACGTAACGCAACCGGCAGTCCATTCAATGACTTCCGTGGAAGCGAGGCGTACATCGGAAATTCATCCACTGCCACCAGTGAACTTGCGGTAAAAGTCGGATATCCCGGCTTTTTCTCAAAATGGAACAGCGGATGTTCCATTCTTTTAAGGTACTCACAAAGCCCCGTTACCATATTGGGCTCCGACCATACATTGATTGCATTATTCTGTCCCAGACTGTTCCCCCTTCCTAACAACGACCGATACATGTTGGCAACTGTCAGTGCGGTGGAATTATCGCCTGTCACAAAATATGCGGCACAGTCAAAGCCTCCCCTTGACTCTATATGCTGCATCCTTTCGATTCGGGCACTAAGTACCTTGAGCAGTTCCATAATGGATTTGTTCTCATACTGCAGCTGAACAGAACGCCCCACCGTGTCCGTACTGCTGTCGGAAATCCCCTTGGATGCGGAAAATCCTTTCTGCTGTGAGGTGGTTTCTGCCTCCGAGAAACTGATACTGTAGTTTTCCCCCTCTCCGGTCGTCTCGGTCCGGCTCGCATCTGCCCCGCTAATCAGTGTCTGGGCCGAGCCTATCACATTGGAAAGACTTCCTCCATAAAACAAACCCTGCAGGGGATTCATTGTCTGTACAACGCCATTGATTACCGGGGCACCAAAACCGGAAATAATGGCAGCCAGAGACAACGCCGTTCCCGCCAGCTGGTTTTTCGCATTTTTCCGCTGCATTTCCTCATTATCCGAAACCGTACTGGATTTATTTTTTGATTTTCCAAAAGTGGTACTGTCTGTTACACTTTTTCCTTCTGTTACCGATTCGCTTTTTGTAAAATTAAAGGACTGAGTGCGGCCTTCAGACTCGCTTTTGTTCATGGAAACCGTGTATTCACGGAAGGCAGACAGTTCCGTATACATAGCTTCAAGGCTCTGGCGCTGCCGCCGGATTTCATCCTTTGAAACGGCATCTGATATAAGCAGCATGGTAAATGGCTTCCCATACATGCCATTCACCAGATGCTCTATACCATAAATCCTGTCACCGGAAGCCTCTTTTGCCGTTGTCAGTGCTGAAACAGAGGAGATTTTAATGTTAGGTTCATCAAATATGCTGCCAAACAACTCTTCATTTTGCGTGATACTCATCTTTTCTATCCGGCCCCCGGGAAAATTCCCGAGAAAGGAACTCTCAAAGGTATTAAACTGCATGCTGAGTTTGTCCAACTCATTGCATGAAATGCCAAGATAGAAAGATATCTTGTAACCGTCACTGTCAAGCAACAGAATCTGGCTGGCACTAAATTCCGAAACCGCATTATAGAGATTGGTAATTTTACTGTAAATGTCATCTGCCTCGCAATAAGAAATCGACCTTATTTTGAACATTCTCACATTTTTCCCAACCATAATCTGTGCCGCCTGACTGCTAATCGGCACCACCTGCGCATCTTTTAACTCGGTCAGATACTGCTTTCTGACAAAACTGTCTGCCATACTTATAGCAGAAATAATGCCATCGTCAAAACTGTTTGCCAGCACTCTGGCATTGCTCTCTACCGATGCCAAATCCATTTTTTCAGACACTGTCTCACCTCCTTCATCCTTCTTCTAACCGGGCGCTGATTTCATCCAGACGACTGGCTGTCATTTCAAGATGAACTGTTTTCCCTGAACGGTATCTATCATCCTCCTGCTCCAGCCCATGAATATGCGCAGATAAAATCCTTTGCAGCGACTGACAGCCCCGGCTGTAATCTCCCTTCTTGATTCCCGAAATACTCTGGTTTATTTCATTCAGTTCTTCTCTCGTTTCACATATTTCCCGAATCACCTGGGCCAAATCCAGTAGTTCATCCAGCAGATTCTGAACATCAAAATTTCCTATGTGCACCAGACTCCATTTGTTTGCATCCCCCGCCCCATTGTCAACTGTTTCTGAGCGCTCAAATGCTTCTTTCAGAACAGCAAAGTCTGACTCCCGTCCTTCAAATGTGATTCTTAATTCATCGTCGTTTGCCTCATTAAACAACTCCGGCAAAAGCCCCTCCCAGATTACATACTTGGTACGAAACGGCACCAGACAGTCATAAAAGCCATTGGTATTCAAAAAGGTATGCAGCTTATTTTCTGCCGCTGCAATTTCATGCTTCTCATTGTAAACTTTTGTCTCTTTCGTAAAAGGGTTATAACTCACTTTTATGTTTGTCATTTTATGATTCTCCCATTGCGCGTCAATCCTGCCGGATATCCAGTTCTTTCCTTATGCGTACCATTTCCTCATCCACACTGTCAATGAATTTTTCCAGCCCGGAGAGCTCTTCCTTGCGGTTGTTTATCTTTGCCTCGTTCGTTTTTCTTTCTTCTTTAATAATCTCGATATTTTCACGTACTTCTTCAATATCATCATCAATGGCCTGCTTCAATGTCTCGACCTGTTTGTCAAAAATCTCTGTACACTTTTTTGTCGCTTCCACAATGATTTTTTCTTTATTTTCGCTTAGGGATTCGCGCATTGCTTTGACCGCGTTATTTTTAACGGATTGAGCCGCTTTGGAGGCATTCCATGCCAAACCGCCAATCAGTCCGCCAATCGCTGCAATAACTATTGTCGCCAGCCCCACAGGGGTAAATAAAGCTATAATACCCACCACCAGACCCGCGGCAAACTCGCAGGCCATTGTTCTTCCAAAGGCTGCCATACCAAAAACACCGCCCATAAGAGCCGTAAGCCAGTCTCCTGTCACCAGCGCATAGGCTACCATAGCAACGCGTGTCCCCGTCTTGACCTCTGTGTCGACATGAACGCCTCCTGTCTCAAGGGTAAGATTGGCTTCCTCTATATCCGATTCAAAGGCATCGAATTGATTTTGCATTTTGGATACAATCTCTTTAAAGGATTCTGTCACCATCGGCTGCAAAACCCTTTTATTCCAGTCTGATACATACTGTTTATTCCTTATCTCAAGCTCCTTGCTGCACTCATCTGCTATCTGGGCACTGCTTTCCTTCGGATGCCACATGGTAAAATTGGTGTCGGGTTCAAAATCATCCAGATTTATATTATCATAAAGATCCTGATAGAGCTGTGGCATCAGTTCGTTCGCCACCTTCTCTTTTGGCTCCTTCAATCCAATCTTGAATTCCCGTATCAGAAGTTCTCCCTGCAGTTCTGCCTGTTCCAGACGTGCTTTGGCCTCCTCCACACGTTTGTTAAAGTCCTCCAGCGGTCTGTCGAGATTGGATATTACACCATTCAGCCGTTTTTTCTGTCCCTCATTGAATTGTCTGACTGCCGCTGTTACACCAGCAATCTTGGCCTTTCCTTTATTCTCTGTCAAAAACTGGCTCAAAACCTTTTCCAGTTCAAAATATCCGGAATCCACCAGATCCGATTGCTTATTTTCAATTTTACCCTGCATACCCAGTTTGGAATTTACATAATGGCAGTATTTTTTCTCTGTATGGTTTGAATAAAAGGACTGGTAGGAGGTGTCGATAAAATCCTGTATTTCATCCGGCTCCATTCCATCTGTTACCACATCAAAATAAGAGGTGACAATAATGGGATTGTCAAACCCAATACTGTTCATTCGCTCAAGAGTCCTCTTATCTCCCGCACAATATGCGTTGGTACCGTTAATGCAGTATAATATGGCATCTGCCTTAGGCACATATTCCTCCACAATATAATCATTGGAGTACGGGTCGTCCGTTCCCGGCGAGTCCACAATGGATACGCCTTCCTTCAATATGTCAAGGGGCCAGTAAACAATCATCTTCTCAAAGCAGGAATCCACCCTGTTTGCCTCTTTTTTGTTCATGCCGGACTTATTGTTAATTGTTGAGAATTTTTTTATCTCGGAAAGCTTCGGTTCAATCTCAAAGGGCTCATCTCCGTCCGGCCACTGCCCCTCTTTCGGGAACATAATCACCTTCTTCTCCTCGCCATAATATATCTCCGTTATAAGAGCCGTCATCGGCATAGCGCCTTCCGGCAGGAGTTTTTCGCCCAAAAGAACATTAATAAAGGCAGACTTTCCCGAACTGAATCTTCCCATAACAAGAACTTTAAAGGAAGTGTCTTTGGTTCTTCGGAGCAGAACGTCAATATCCTCATTTTCCGATGTTCCCTTGACAGACACACCATTTTTCACAAGAAGTTCCTTCTCCTCGCTCACCTTCTGGTGAATTTTTTCCATAACTTCTTTAAACGATTTTGTACTAATCATTTTTCTTATCCTTCCTTTCTCTCTGTTTTTTATAAAAAATGTTAAAGGGCCTGTTGCAATTGATGAATGGCCTGGGACAGCTTATCCCGTCTCTCATCAATATCTCCCATATCCACATCTTCTTCGTCTCTGACACTCAGCTTCCTTATACATTCCGTAATATTGCCATAGTACTTACGGATGCCTGCATGAATCTGTTTTGACAGATTGTTGAAAACCTTATCACAATAATCCTCCACCAGCCGGATAAGTTTTTTGTTATATTTTTCTAAATCATCCATGCTTCCCTTGATACATGTCAAAGTAATCACAGAGGCCGGTATGGCAATAATACAGGTCGGTATCAATGATATACTGCTCAGAACCGCTCCACCGGCAAGAATCCCGGCACCTGCTGCGACAATTGCTTTCTGATACGGCGGCTTCTCCTTGCAGCTCTCTGGATTTCCCTCGGTGCGGGCCGTACCTTTTAATTGAATATCCTCTACCTGGATTTTCACGCCAAACTGTCTGTTTACCTCGCTGACCAGCCATGCGGCGTCTGCCTTTGCCCGGTCTTCTATATCCTCGTTCAGGCGTTCAACTACATTTTCCACCTCGCCCCGCACAACATGCTTCATGCTTCGTTCCATCCATTCCTTTTTATTGGATGCCTCTTTTAATTCCTTCTTCATTTCCTTTTTTACGCTTATACTTGAAGCACTCAGTTTCTGCTCTGCTTCTTCCATCACCCTTTGCTCTTTCTCCAGCATTTTTACCCGTACACTTTCCCACTGAAGAGTTTTTTTCCTGTATTCAGCATCCCCCCGGGCCTTCTCTTCTTCCCGTCTTTTCTTCTCTTTATCCAATTCCTCCAACTGTTCATTCAGTCTTTCAATGACTAAATTTTTCATCTGCTGCTCAATTCGTATTATGTGGAATTCCCGAAGTTCATCCAGAGATATTTCCTTCAGGCTGCCAACTATGGCATCCGCAGCCTCTCCCTGATTGTTATCAAAAAATTCACAGATTGTATTGCCGAACCTATCTGAAAATTCATTTTGGATGTATTCAAGCGTAGACTGATAATCCTCTTCACTATCCAGCAAATCCGTCTTACTAATGAATACAACAAGTGGAAGTTTGTTCACAAACGCCTCTATATTAGCTACGTCCAAAGCGGTCATAGGCGTGACTGCCGACAGGATATATATAACCGCATCCATTTCCTCCAGCATCGGCCGCACCTGCCCGGAGTCGCTGTCCAGCGCCATATCTATTGGAATTTCGTAGAATGAAAGTCCGGCTTCCTCATATTGGGAATCTTTTATGTCTGTCACCTCGTACTCCGGCTTTGACTCGCCACTGTTGAATGTCAACATCAACGGTTCTTCTCCCAAAGAAAGTTTGGTCGGTTTCCTGACCTCTTTTCCCGCTATCATATTTATAAGCTCTGTCTTGCCGCAGTTTGCTTCCCCAAGAACCGCAATATTTTTTGTTTTACTTCCCTGCAGCCTCTCAATTACGGCATCAAAGGCCTTTATGTCCTCCTCACAGCCGGCAAGCACCGCTGCATCACCCATTTTTTCCAGTAAACTCATTTTCCCAACTTCCTTTCCCTGTGCGTAGTCAATTTCAATTTCACTCAACTATCCTTCAAAGCATCCAAACACCGTTGCAGCGATTGGTGAATGTCCCCCAATCGATTCAAGTCACTCTCCAATTCTTTTTTCCTGTCACAAAGTCTCCGGGACGCCTCCTCATATCCTCTGGCATATTCCGCCTCTATCTGCTCCCGAATAGATGCCATCCCCTGATGCATTTTCTTAATATTTTCCTCCATCCATGTGTCCAGTGCCGATATGCTGTCTTTGTGGGCTTTTTCCAAATAATTATGGACACAGGACATCGCCCTTTCCCGGCTTTTTTTCAAATTTCCGAACCTGCCGAGAGAACGCTCCAGTTCCTCGCCCGCTGCAGTCAGAGCACCTGCCATATTGGAAAACAGGATATCGAGAAGCGGCTGTTCCGGCAAAGGCGAAAAATGGGGTACATCGGAGTTTATCTTTAAGTTGTGGTTTTGGAACATTTTTTTATTTTTTATGTAAAATTCCTTCTGCAGCTCCCGAAAACCAGAAAAATGTATCTGTATATTATTTGCCATTTTATGCAGCACCCCGGAAATCTCGTCTGGCAGATAGTTATGGATGTACCCGGTTACCGTACCGCTCTCAGTTCCATGCACCTTCGTGCATATGCTTATCTGCGAAGCGGCCTTGCTGCTTATATCCGGGAACGTTTTTTCGTATTCCTTTCTGACATTTTTCTTTACTTTTTCGATAAACTCTCCATAACGATAGGTCAGAAAGGAATTATAATAATCATCCAACTCCTTCTTCATGTGCTCTACCGGATTTTCTTTCAGCAAATCCTTTTCCCTGTCTTTTTCGGAAATACTCCGGGTTGCCTCTCCATCCATCTCATGAAGAAGGTCTTTCAGTTGTGAGACGGTTCTCTCTCGAAAAATCACTTCCTGTTTATCCGCCAGCTGCTTTACGACCTTATCCCTCAGTTCATCAAACAACTCTGCCCAGTATTCGCTTTTCCTGTCCGGCGTCTCCGCAAACACGGCTTTGGCACAGCACTCACAAACCTCCGGATTTTCAATATTAAAGGCGTTCTGCAAATGCTGCTTTACATAGGCAATCAATTCCTCTCGTTCCTCTTCTTCTGCCAAATCCATCATGGTAATAACGAAGATAGCATCCTTCATAAAATGTCTGGCATTTTCCTCAAGAAACACTTTAAAAGAATTGGTAAATACCTGTGTCTCCTGAAAAAGAACAATTGTAATATCCGCATCCTCCAGCAGGACATCCTTTGTCTTCATTACATGTGCTGCGGCCTCGGCCGCTCCGGGATTGACTCCCGGGGTGTCAATGAGACATATGTGTTTAATCCTCTCATCGCCTGAAACATATATTTTTATTTTCTGTATTACATCGGAAAATTCATTGGAGGTGGATAGAACCGCAATCATTTCCTTTAAGTCCGATGGGAGGCCCCTGTCAATAATTTTCTCAAACCTCTCACGCTGTTCGGAATGATTCATGTAAAATGCCCCATCCTCCGATGTTTCAACAACAACCAGCGTCTCCTCTTTATCATGGTAATAAATATAGGTGGGAGCCGCTGTTGTTGCACTCCATGCTGTTTTCAGAAGTTCCTTTTTAATCAGGGCATTGATAAAAGTACTTTTGCCAGAACTGAAATTGCCGATTAGTGCCACGTTCAGACAAGGCTTGTCCAACTGGGCGCAAATCTGATTGAGTGCCGCCAGAAAATGCTCACGCTTATTCTTAAAAGCTTCCGGCAATGAATTCATGGCATCCACGGCGCAGCTTACATATTCATTGGCATCCATATCTGTCTCCCCTCATCCATGCCTAAAAGCGGAAGGTGAACCGGGCTGTTCCAATCGTTATCTCGTTGCCGCTCCTCAGAGGATTTGGTGCATGGAGCCGCATTCCCTCCAACATTGTACCATTTGTCGAATGTAAATCTTCGATGTAAATCATCTGGTCTTTGCAAAAGATTCGCGAGTGGCGTCCGGAAGCATCCTTCTCTTCCAAAACCAAATCGCAATCCGAATCACTTCCTATGACAATCTGGTCTGTCAGATAAAAATCTCTGTCTGAGGTAACACAATCTCCGGCCAGTATTTCCATCCTCATATATATTGCCTCATCCAAATTTACTTTCTTCCTTCTGTGTCCAGCACCTTTTTTCTTCTTCCTGCAGATAACAAAAATCAAAAGGACTATGACAATCAGAACAATGGCTCCCAGAATCATCCATAAATATCCCGGAAAACCCAAAATATTGTCCCCGGAGCCTGTATCCCCGGAAATCCCGCTGCCGGAGCTGGCGCTTCCTGAAATCTCATTTCCCCCATTCCAGGAACCTCCCCCGGAATCATCCGGAGCCTGCTCAGAATCTCCCCCATTAGAAAGGGAACCTCGCAACACTGGTACAGATTCCAACTGTAACTCACCCGTAAAAATCTTTTTCCCGTTGGGCATATAGCTCAATTGGACGGAAACCTCATTATCTGACGGGGCTTTTGACAGGGAAAAGGTGAGCCGGTACAGACTGTCCACAAAAGAAGCAATTTTATTTCCTGCATTTCTTCCATCTGTCTTCAGGCTCAGACCGGTTCCTGCCGAAAATGAGGTAACAGCATGGGAACCCGTCCCTGCAAACATCAATGTATGCACAATAATATCCTGCGTATCCCCTATCTTCTGTGCCGCTTTGCTATCCAGTCTCTTTTCCTTCTCCCCTTCTGCTGCCGTATCACCCTGCTCCAAATCCGGCTCCCCGTCGGATATGAGAACCAAATTGACAACATCTCCACTTACACGGGGGCAGTTTGCTTTTAAATCGGTGAGGGCGCTGGTCATTGCCGTATAGGGGTCTGTTAAATACTGGTCATATGCCAGATTCTTCACTGTATCTATCACGGTTTTAGAGTCTGTCAGATTCTTCCTGACCATTTTATACTGCTCTCCAAAGGATGCCACGCTATAGACGGCCTCCTGCTTCTCTGCACGCATCAGAGCAGCGACAAAGTTCTCAATTTCACTGACGTAATCCTTCATGGACATGGATAGGTCAATCAAGAATAAATACCTGACAATGGAATCACTCTCTGTCAGCGGTACAGGTGCCGTCTCTCCTTCCGAAGAAACCCCACTTTGAATTTCCACTTTCATGGTGTCCGGGTCGCATACAGGCTTCAGATTTACAAACGCGTGCATCTGATCTCCCAGACAATATGTGGATATTGGTATGACAGCCTTATTCAAATCGGGCTTAGCCCATGTCTGAATTGGCATCATCAGCCAGACCATCAAAAAAACCATGCAAATTGCAATTATTCTTTTTCTCATTGAATTCTTCTCCTAACTTAAACCAGGCAGCATGACCCATTTGTCACTACATTTACTTCTACGTCAAGATGACTGTCAACAAAGTCAGATTATCATTGCCTGTATCAATCCGTTCAATCATCCGCAGCAAAAGCAATTCTGCCCATTCCTTCGCTGTCTCTGCTTTCAGCCGGTCAATCAGTATCTCTTCGTCATGTAAATATTCCCATACGCCATCCGAACAGAGCATAAAAGCATCGCCGGATTCCAGAGCATCTTCCTGTACATGTATGGCAGGTTCGCAGTGATCATTATTGCCAAGAGAACGCAGCAGACTGGACTGATCCTCATCCCAGGCAATCTGCTCTCTGGTAATTTCCCCGGCTTTGTACTTTTTAAAAGCAACCGAATGATCTTCCGTAATGCTTTGAATAGCATTCCCGTGGATATAATACAATCGGGAATCCCCTACATGGGCCCATGCCCCACGTTCTTCATCGATGGTCAGAACAACCACTGTGCTTTTCATCGTGGATTGCTGTTCCCGCTGCAATTCAATTAATTTCTGATTTGCCTCCACAATCTGCTCCATCAGGGACTGCCCTCTATCCTGCTCCTCATAGGGATTCCATCCCTCTATCAGGGAATCCCTCACACAGGCAGAGGCCATCTCTCCATGCAGATGCCCTCCCAGGCCATCTGCCACAATATAGATTCCATGGCCGTCTGTCTCCTGAATGGCCGCAGAATCCTCATTATAATCCCTGCCGCCTTGATTTGTATATACATATCCGTCCAGTTTCACACAATCACTCCAATCCTACGGACAACATATTGGCATTTTCACCCAGATAAAAATGTTCTCCCTTTTTCAACCGGTAAGGGACACCTGAGGTCAGTTTCTGGCCATTGGCCAGGAAGGTACCATAGGTTGATTTCAAATCGGTAAGGATAAACTCACCTGTGGACGCATCCCATGACAGGGAGCAATGTCTGCCGCTGATACCCGGTGTGTCCGGACGGAAAACGACAGTACAGGCCGCCGTATCACGTCCAATCAAAATCTGCTTCCCATTCAGCGGAAAACTGGCCCCACTATGCTGCACGGACATGGAGCGCACCACCGGATTACCGGCCGTACCTGCCCCCTGTGCATTCGGTGCACTCTGCGCCTTCGCTGCGGAAGAAGATTTTGGCTTTTTCTTTCCGAGAACAAGTACAAGTACAACTATAATTACAGCAAGTACCACCACTGCCCCAATGATAATGAACAGCATCATTTGGGAAATGTGAAAACTACCTGCTATTTCATAAGGCACATTGTGAAGTTTCAACATAGGAATCAGTTCATCAATATTAATGGCGTAATACTGCTTCTCGTCAGAATCGCCACTCGTTACTGACATTACGCTGATACCAATGACAGCGTTATCCTGGTTCACCATTGGGCCGCCGGAGTTGCCATGCTGCATTGTGGCATCTGTCTGAATACGTTTAACCCCCGTGCCGGATTCTGTGACCAGACGGCCAATCGTACCTGTGGTTACACTGGCGTCATTCATTCCCCAGGCTGAGGTGGAATCTATCACCGCATTATCCGAGAGCCCCGGGTATCCTACTACCGATATGGTGCTTCCCACCATATCATCGGTGGGACTGCAGAGAGGCAGTGCTTTTCTCTTATCTGTGGCAGATTCCAGTTCTAACAGGGCAATGTCCTTTGTCGCATCGTAATCCACTACATATGCCTCCGTATAATCATCGGAGTCAAAATACACACGAAGTTTGGTCTTTACCCTAATGGTGTCATTCCCTATCGTCTCACTGTGCCATTCACCGGCACCGTATTCCAGAAAATCTTCTATTACATGATGATTTGTGACGATATATTTGGCGTCCGAATCCGTGTCCCCTACAAAAAATCCAGTGCCAGTGCCCAATGCAATCAGCTGGCCATCCTCGCTCTCTAAGCAGGGCACCACAACCGCCACGCTTTCTCTGACGGAGGAACTGTTTCCCCTGACTGTGGCCGTATGGATTCCACCGGATACACCCAACAGCAGGACAAACGCCATACAGAGTGTCAGCCATTTTTTCCCTATCCCCTTTTTCACACCTTTTCTCATTTTCATTGCTCCTTTCTGCTACCGTATTCGTATTTTTAACACTGCCTTTGTTTACAACTTTTAATAAACACACTTCACTACCAGTGCTGTGTAATTATCCTGATTGTCTCTTCCCTGTGCCACAATTTCCCGCTCCAGTGCGTCACAGATGTCTTTTGCTTCCTCTTTTTCCATACAGGAAAGAATGGTCTGCTCTGACAGGACACCGCCGACACCATCCGAGCATACCAAAAATGTATCCCCCTCACATAATGGCAGTGGACTACGGAGAAAATCAATCTCATCCATTCCCTCCATTCCCATGAACTGTGTCAGTGCCGCCCCCTCCTTACCTGCATCACACAGAGCCGGATTCATATTCCCCTGCCGGATGTTCTCAAGATAGGTCTGATTCAGAAGATTATGCTCTCTGTTCAGGCGATGTAACTGTCCATTCCGTTTGAGATACAGAAAACTGTCCCCTACACTTGCGAAGTAAAACTGCTCCTCAAACAAAATACAGGCAATCAACGTACTACCTCCATCACCCCCAAGAGCCCGCACAACCTGCTCTCCCACTTCAAAAACACTATCCTGCAGCTGCAATGCCAGGTCTCCGCTTCTGTCCATCCGATAAAAAGCTTCCTTCATTCCGGCAATCACAGTATCACTTGCTACTCTTCCATCTTTCATGCCGCCCATTCCATCGGCAACCATAAACATCAGGCCATTCTTTTTTATCTCCGTAACGTCAAATATATTGACGAAGGCGAAAGCGTCTTCCTGGCCCCGCCTTGTACCCATACCCTGAAGGTTTGCCGCATCATAACTGAGAAGACTTGGCCGGACACTGGGGGCCTCTGCCCGAATGACTGTCTCTTCTTCCTGTGTTTTCTTATTTCGCCGCAACCATTTCATACTATTCTCCTTGTCTCAAACCATCTCTCCATGTAAACCTCTCACTGCACAGGGGCACAAATATAAATTTGCTATCACCCAGTTCAATACAATCATACGCAGACAGTTTCGACGGAACATACATCGCTTCATCATTCAGATAGATGGTATTCGCATTATCCGCAGGACTCAGGTAATACCCATTATGCTTTTCATCATAGTCCAGCCGTGCATGATTCTCACGCGTTATTGCCATATCGCCTTTGATGCAGACATCCATACGGTCACTCCGTCCAATCGTATTATTCTTTGCCAGAAGCCGGTAATCTTTCCCCTGATTCTGACCTTCTATACATACCAGCCATCCTACCGTCGGCTCTGACTTCATGCTCCTGCTGAAAACACCAACGGTTTTATCTTCTTCCTCTTTGCGTTTCTGATAGAAGTCCGGAGCCACTGTCTCACCAATGCTATTATCACTTCCCCCGCTTCCCGGCGCACCTCCGGTTGATGCGCCAAAACCGCCGCCCACCGGTGCTGTTCTCCCAATATTATCGGAAACTGGTTTTGCACTAAAATCAATTACATTCCCGCCTCCATTACAGATGGGACATGCCGCATGTAAATCTGCGTCATATAAATGTCCCTGTGCACATGTTACATATGTTGCCATAATTTCCTGCCTCCTTTTGATTGTAGTTCTCTTGTTTATTTATAATTTCAGCCTCCGTTCCGAAGCGTTATACTGTGATTCACTGAACCCCTCAATTCACATCTCCAAATTGGGGGGAAGCCTGGGAGATTTCTTTTCTATACCACAACCCAACCAAAAGGATTGCTGCTGTTTCGACAATGTAAGGAATCATATCCGGCAAATGCACCACAAAATGGAAGGCATGCCAATATGCTATAACCCCAACCAAGTGTACAAATGCTGCCAACAGACATCCATGACTGGCTATACGTTTTACTTTCTCCGGCAGGGCAATTGCATTTATAATAAAAACAGTTAATATTAGTGCGTAGGCTGCACTTGAAAATATCTCGGTAACACCATCAACATTCTCAAGAAAATTTTCGAAGCAACGGGCTGTATGCAGCACAAAAAGCAACCCTACCACTATGATTAAGTCTTTCTTTTTCCGAAAAAGCTGTACTGCAAAACCAATGTAAACAATTGACAGCACAAGATTTATTATAGCACGAAATGGCGTTATATTATACCCTTTAGATAGCACGAAAGTCGAGATAAGCAAGCAATATAAACCATATAAAGCAAAACACATTCCACCACTTTGTTTTAATAATGCATTTTTTTCTGAAACAATGCCAATACTCAACTTTTTCCTGCACCACAAACTGGTAAAAAGAATTCCTCCTGTTTCAGCAATGGACGCAAGCGGTACCACCCATGGAAGCCCACGATTATAATCGTAAAAAGACCACGCTAGTAAAAATCCAGCCAAATACACACATACTATCAATAAACATCCATTGCCGGCTATATATTTTATTTTTTCCGGCAAATCAATTTCCGTTATAAGCAGGACAGCAAACATCAAAATGTATGCCAGATTTTGCCCTGCCCATGCTAGTACCAGTTTCCCATCTGCTGGTAGGATGTTCGCAAGATAAGTTATCTGAATGATCAAAAGCAATCCTGATGTGATGAGTACTCCTTTATTTTTCTTCTTTATAAAAAGCAATTTATTGAAAAGAAATACTGCAAAAATTATGTATAATACGCCTAATATTATGGTTCTTGCCTGAGGCTCACTATAATACTCTAAAATATAGCTTTTCATTATAAAGAGTGTGGCAACCGGCAAGTCCTTGTCAAAACTGCTTTGCATTCCTATAACACAAAGGTACAGAACACCTGATAAAGCAAAACAAATTCCACTAATCACTAAAAAAATTCTTTCTGAATTTTCCAACCACTTTCTCTTTCGCTTCGCATCCGGCTCTGTATATTGCGGTTCCTGTTGAGGTTCGGGCTGTCCCTCCTGCTGCGATTCTGATGGTGGTTCAGTCTCAGGTTGTACTTCCAC
Source organism: Lachnospiraceae bacterium (assembly GCA_022510605.1). Lineage (GTDB taxonomy): Bacteria > Bacillota > Clostridia > Lachnospirales > Lachnospiraceae > Eubacterium_F. The sequence continues at coordinate 75 of JAFLTB010000014.1, read as the reverse complement.
TGCTTGAACCTCAGTCGTCACCATCAGAGCCTCTTTGAATTCTGCCATGCTCTGATACCGGTCCCGTGGCTGCAC
>JAFLTB010000013.1 GCA_022510605.1 Lachnospiraceae bacterium | reverse complement strand
TAACCGACACAAATATGTGTGTTTGCAAACTTGTTTGCAACACCACATATTGTGTACGGTTGGTGCGCAGCACCTTTTTTCCACCCACATCCTAATATGCTTTTTGCATTAAAATATAGGATATACAGCAGAATGTGGGACTCAAAAACCGGAGGAAAACCGTAGAAGCGGTGGAAAGTGAGGAAAATACAATGAAGAAACTGGTAGTGGCTATGATAGGTGTGTGCATGGCGATGATGTTGACGGGCTGTGGAGATAAAAATAACAGCGCCACCGAGCCGGCAGCCACCACAGACCCGGCGGTGTCAACGGATGCTCCGGGGACGGATAACAATGACCTTTCCGATGATGTCAAGAAGGGAGTCGATGATGCGGCAGATGGCATCAACGATGCGGTAGACGACGTGGATGACGCCGTGGATGATATGACAGATGATACGGCCAGGTAATGGGAAACTAAATTTTGGTTACTCTATCAATACTCAAAATATGAAGGGCTGTTGCAAGCCTGTAAAAACAAAAACTCCCGTCCAATCGATTGGATGGGAGTTCTTCTTCTGCCTTGTGGTTTATTCTCATTTAATTAAAGGCCTGAACTGGCCCGCCCCAGCTCCTGCCCCTGCAGCAGTTTTGTCTCGTAACCATTTTCGGTATTTTTCAGTAAATCCGGACGGGGAGCGGCGGCACCCTTCTGGGTCAGTACAATAATGGTGGAACCGCCATATTCAAAGTACCCCTTTTCTTCCCCTCTTTTTACCGGGGCACTTTCTTTGTGGTTGGAAATTTTCCCCACCATCAGAGCCCCCACCTCCATCTGGAGGACATCGCCAAATTCGGCAGTGTGAAGAAGGGTATATTCTCTTGTGTTTTCTTTGTATATTGGCAGATAATCGTTAGCCACCGGATTTACGGTATGGAAGGTGCCATCAATGTGATAGTTTTTTGACTGCCGGCCGGAGGCGGCATAGACATAGCGGTGATAATCGTCCACTGTCAGTCTTAAAATATAGATGTATCCTCCCTGAAACCGTTTGGCGAGACCAGGACTGCGAAGCAGTGAACGGAGAGTGTATTCCGTGTGCTTGACAGAAAAGATGCTGTTGTCCCGGACGGGATAGACCAGTGCTTTACAGTCGCAGGGACTGATGAGTACGCTGGCATCCCCAGCCAGAGGACGGCGGTCCGGTTTTATTTTCCGGGTAAAAAAATCGTTAAAGGACGTATATTTCTGTTCCTGGTATTCGGTCATATCTATGTTACTGTTCCGGGCAAAGGGGTTAATCAGCCGGGCAGAAAGTCTTGTGGATAAAAGAACACCGGTCAGTCGGGAAAATCCTGGCTGCACCAGTGGTTTTAACAGCATCCGCCCCAGGGGATTGGTGTAAAGAAACTCCAGAAGCCGGTCCTGGCTGGTGGTATTTTCAATTGTTTTTCCTTGTAAATCAATGTAATCCATGAATTCCTGACCTTTCTAGAAAATATTCAGCACCCGCAGCATCACGATGGCCACAAAAACCATCATTACAATAATGGCGCCATTGCTTGGCTTTTTAATCCGAAAATCCAGTATGTATAAAAAGGCTACAATCAGAAGCATCAGCGCAAGAATAATGGTAAAGGTCTCCTGTGGTACCCATGGGTGAAAGAGATATATAATAGGGAAAACAATGGTAATGGTAGTAATGGGAAGTCCCCGGTAGTATTTCTTCTCATCCTTGGGCGGTTCCATGTGTTTCAATTCCTCCAGCATATTGAAATAAGCCAGGCGAATAACACCACAGAGAACAAAGATAATCTCAATGGCTATGCCCCAGGCCCGCTGTAATCCCATATGATAGGCTATGACGGCCGGCGTTACGCCAAAGCAGACCATGTCGCAGAGAGAGTCAATCTGTACGCCGAAAATTTCCATTTCCCGGGTGCGGTTTTTCATGGCCCGGGCAATTTTTCCGTCAAAGGTATCACAGGCTCCGGCCAGTGCCAGACAGAGAATGGAATATTCAAAATGCCCGGTGCATGCCAGCGCCATGCCAATTACAGACAGGGCAACCCCCAGGTATGTTACGATTACAGAATAATTATAAAATCCTATCATGATTTACCTCTTTCTTTTTCTTTCTGATTTGTCTCATCATCTTTTACAGTGAGATGTGTAATAAAGGCAATAATGCCACTGATGATAATGAGTACATAGTAACTAAATCCACGGCTTACCAGCAGAGAGGCGGTGGCAGCGGTCATTCCCCCAAAGATAGGAGCAAAAATCCGCAGATACAAGCCCTCGCTGATGCCCATGCCGCCCGGAAGCGGAAGCATATCCACAGAGATGGAGATTACGGCCTGGAGAATGGTGATGGTAACGGCACTCTCCGCATGAAGTCCAAAACTGCGGTACACGACATAGGTAATAAAAAACAGGAAAAACCGCTGAACAAAAGAAATCAGCGTAGTGTTAAAAATTGCCAGCTTGTTATTCTTAAGAAACACAGAGGCCTTCCTGTATATGTCCATGGAATTTTCCAGCCGTTCTGTACGGTGGTTTTTTTCTTTCATAAGATGAATCTTTTTTAACAGGTCAAATCCCTTCAGAATCAGGAACTTGGCCGTACCTGGCAAAAAGACCAGAAGACTCATGAAAGCGACGCAGAAAACATTCAGTGCAATACCCAGATAGAGGAAAAACTGCACTTCTGCGGTCAGTGTCTGAACCAGTCCCTGCCCAAATAAAACCAAAGCCAGACCGACAAAAACCAGAACAAATTTGTATTCAATGGTCACTAACATCAATATGATAGTGGCGGTGGGAATATCAATGTTCTGTTTTTTCATGTAATATATCTGCATCGGCTGTCCGCCAGTGGCGGAGGGCGTGATACAACTGTAGAAAAATCCTACAAAGGAATAGCGGATGCAGTTGAATAAAGGTGCCTTAATCTGTACGGTGTGGAGCAGATACTTAATAATCACGGATTCGCTGCATACGTACAGTACAACCAGAACCAGGCCGGATAAGAGAAAAACTGGTGCAATTCCGGTCAGGGTTTTCCAAATAACTCCCAAATCCTGATCTTTGAAAATTACCCAGATGGTAATTCCAAGCAGGGCTATAAGGAACAGGGCGTTGAGAATATTTTTTCTAACTTTACTGTTCACAGGATTCTCCTTTTAGCCATAAGTATAGTTTATCGTTCAGCCAGGTAAAAGCGCGTTGTAATAAAGTATAGGCGCAAATTTTTTTATTCAGCCAGAATAGGAATTCTGCCAGAAAAATACCGGCAATAGCGTCTGCAATATAATGCTGTTTGGTAAACTGCGTGGAGGCAGCTACGGCCAGGGCAAAAATACAGGAAAAGGCCCTGTACCATGGGGAGACTTTTTTTTCTCCCCGGATTCCCACATAACACAGCCAGCTTACCAGGCAGTGAATGGAAGGAAACAGATTCGTGGGCTGGTCAATATTGTATAAAAAGGCCAGCATCATATTACTAAAACCTTCCCCCGTCACAGCCGGGCGGATATTGGTGGTGGGCATGCTAATGAAAAATATGGCACATACCAGTCTTGACATCATATCCGTGGCAACAAAGCGGTAAAATTTCTCCCTGTTGTCCCGATGGATGCGGCCTACCAGAATGTAGTTGGCAATCCAGAAAAGGTAGCATCCAAAATAGACATACATCCACTGGGGAGCCAGAGGGACCATACGGTCAAGGGAGGTTGTCAAATCATAGTGTTTCCAGTCCGCGCATAAAATCATAGTGCCGCTGTATACAATCATGTTCAGGGCAAAGCAGGCGGTCAGGGGAAGGATGCTGTAAAGTGGAACAACCGGGTCAATGTATTTTTTTAACCAGTTATACATAGTGTCCATCCTTTTGTGCTTTATACCTGTCTGAATGCCTGTCAGCGGGCTGTCTGGCAATACCGACAGAATGGATGACAGGCATACGATAATAGTTTACAATATTTTTGACGAATTTGCAACTTATGATTGTTTTGATATAGTCTTTATGATAAAATGGCTATGGTTGAAAGCGAGAGATTTAGAATTTGGAGGGTAAGGATAAAATGGAACCGTTTGATGTTTTGATTGCAGCGCTGTTAGGAATTGTTGAGGGAATTACCGAGTGGCTTCCCATCAGCAGTACCGGTCATATGATTCTGATAAACCAGTTTCTGGCGTTTTCCGACGCTGATTTTCAGGAGATGTTTCTTGTGGTAGTGCAGCTGGGAGCGATTCTGGCGGTGGTACTGTTGTTCTGGAAAAAAATATGGCCTTTTAATTTCAAATATAAACGGAATGGAAAACCATTTGTGAATATGGAGATTATGCAGCTGTGGTTTAAAATTCTGGTATCCTGTCTGCCGGCAGCTATTGTAGGGGTTTTGTTTGATTCCATTATTGAGGAGATGTTTTATAACGCGATTGTAGTGGCAGGAGCTCTGATTATATACGGAATTTTGTTTATTGTCATAGAAAACTGGAACAAGGGCAGAAGACCGGTGATTACAAACGTGGCAGAGATTGGCTATAATACAGCGATTATCATTGGTATTTTTCAACTTTTGGCGGCGATTGTTCCGGGAACATCCCGTTCCGGTGCAACCATCATTGGTGCGCTGCTCATTGGTGTTGCAAGGGGCGCAGCAGCAGAATATACCTTTTATCTGGCAATTCCGGTTATGTTTGGCGCCAGTCTTTTGAAAATTGTGAAAAATGGACTGAACTTTGGTGCCATGGGGTATGTGGCCCTGATAACGGGAATGTTGGTGGCCTTTATCGTTTCCCTGTTTGTCATTAAGTTTCTGATGTCCTATATCCGCAAACACGATTTTAAGGTTTTTGGATATTACCGGATTGCCCTTGGCGTGGTGGTGCTTTTGTACTTTTTCATATCCGGCGCCGCCGTGGTATAGGTTGGCATTGATATGCTAAAGTTGTGGATAACCCAGATAGTTCAAAAGACCTACATAAATAGCATAGGCGAACTGGTACTGGTCGTTGGCTAAGAGGAGGGAATCCTCGTAGTTGGAGATATAAGCCAGTTCAATGAGAACGGCGGGCATACGGGTCCGCCGTAATACATAGAGGGACGGGCGCACAATGACGCCGTTGTTTTTTGTCCCCAGGCGGCGGACGATTTCTTCCACAATATCACCGCCCAGATAGTAGGCAGGAGAATCGGCCCGGTATACATAGGCCTCGGTACCATTAACAGCTGGGTTTTCATTGGCGTTGACGTGGATGCTGAGGAAATAATCGGCTCCCCAGACATTGGCCATATCCACCCGTTCCCGGAGACTGGAAGAATTGTCGTAACCGAGAATTTCCTCAGGATTTTTCCGTGAGGTGGTGGCGTCAAAGCGTGGGTCGGCATTAAGAATGTCGGAGAGATACGCCCCCACCATATAGGTGATATCCTGTTCCCGGAGCCCGAAGCCCTCTGCTCCGGCGTTGTAGCCGTAAGGATTGTGCCCCTGGTCAATAAAGATGCGGATTGGCATAGAATTCTCTTTTCCTTTGGGATTTAGTATATCATATGAAAGGCGGGAAAAATGGTGCATGCAATGCGTCTGGATAAATATGTGGCTTCCTGTGCCGGGCTGAGCCGGAAGGAAGCAAGGACAGCCATCCGACAGGGGCGGGTGACCATGGAGGGAGAGCCCGTATTCCGTGAGGAAGTGAAAGCGGGAGAGCAGGCGGAGGTCTGTCTGGACGGAGTGGTATTACAGGCAGAGCAATATATATATTATATGCTGAATAAACCGGCGGGCGTGGTGTCAGCCACAAAGGATGCGAGAGAGTGCACGGTACTGGATTTGCTGCCTCCTTCCCGCAGAGCGCTGTTTCCTGTAGGGCGGCTGGACAAGGATGCAGAGGGGCTTTTGCTTGTTACCGATGACGGGGAACTGGCCCATCGTCTCTTGTCCCCCAAATACCATGTGGAAAAGACCTATGAGGTGAACTACATAGGAGAACTCATCCCGGAAGCAGAGGAACTTTTTACGGAAGGAATGGATATTGGGGAGAAGCACCGGACGAAACCGGCCAGACTGGTGCGGCAGGGAGAAGGACAGGCCCGGATTAGTCTGGCGGAGGGAAAGTACCATCAGGTGAAGCGGATGGTGGCAAAAGCGGGGGGACATGTGACATATCTGCGGCGCATTGCCATGGCGGGGCTTATGCTGGATGAGACACTTTCGGCTGGCGAATACCGCCGGCTGACGGAAGAGGAAATAGAGGGATTAAGAGAAGCAGCCAGGGGGTGCTGAAGGAGGGACAACATGGCAAAGAAAAAATTTTATGCCGTGAAAGCGGGACGAAAAACCGGAATATTTCTGACCTGGGAGGAATGCAGGGAGCAGGTAGAGGGATTTTCTGGTGCAGCGTTTCAGGGGTTTCCCACAAAGGAACAGGCAGAGGCCTTTCTGATGGGGGAGACGGATGATGCCGCAAAAGCAGGGGAGACGGCAGTGGCCTATGTGGACGGAAGCTATAATGTGGAAACCGGTGAGTATGGCTGTGGGATAGTATTTTACTATCAGGGAGAGGAGACTCACATCAGCCGGAAGGGAACCGACACCGGGCTGGCCTCCATGCGCAATGTAGCAGGGGAAATTCTGGGCGCCCGGCTTGCCATGGAGGAGGCGGTGAAGCGGGGAGCGAAGAAACTGACCATATGGTATGACTATCAGGGGATTGCCGCCTGGTGTCTGGGAGAGTGGAAGACAAATAAAGAGGGAACCAGAGACTATAAGGCCTATTATGATTCCCTCCAGAATACATTGGATATTCAGTTTCAAAAGGTGCAGGGCCACTCCGGTGACGCTGGCAACGATTTGGCAGATGCTCTGGCAAAGCAGGCAGTATTCGGTGAACCGGCTGAAGAATAACCGAAAAAGGTTATTTATCCGCCGATTCTTTTGCATGCTTACAGAAATACATCTGGGAATTCAGCGGTGTTTTTCCTCTCTGGTCTACCTTCTCATAGGTGCCCTCCGGCGTGAGAAGGTGGGCTTTTTTTGTATCTGCCAGTTGAATCGCCAGAACCTTTTTGATTTCCTCCTGCAGCTCTGGTGCTTCCACTGGGAACAGGATTTCCACCCGCTTATCCAGATTGCGGGGCATCCAGTCGGCGCTTCCCATATAGATTTCCGGTTCCCCGCTGTTTTCAAAATAGTAAATGCGGGAGTGCTCCAGAAAGGTGCCTACAATGGAGCGCACATGGATATTTTCGCTGAGTCCCGGCACTCCGGCCCGCAGGCAGCAGATGCCCCGGACAATTAACTGGATTTCCACGCCGGCTTCAGAGGCCGCATAAAGGGATTCAATGATGCCGGGGTCGCAGAGAGAGTTCATCTTGGCTATGATTTTGGCCGGCCGGCCTCTGGCAGCGTTTTCCTGCTCCCTGGCAATGAGAAAGAGGAATTTATCCCGCAGCCAGGCAGGAGCCAGAGAAAGTTTGTTCCAGACCAGTGGCTCCGAATAGCCGGACAGCATATTAAAGACGGCCGTGGCGTCCTCGCCATAGGGCTGCCGGCAGGTGAAAATGCCCATGTCCGTGTAAAGTCTGGCGGTGGAGTCGTTATAGTTGCCGGTGCCCAGATGGACATAACGGCGGATACCGTCCTCTTCCCGGCGCACCACCAGAGTGATTTTGCTGTGGGTCTTTAAGCCCACCAGCCCATAAATAACATGACAGCCGGCTTTTTCCAGCATGCGGGCCCAGACGATATTGTTTTCTTCGTCAAACCGGGCCTTTAATTCCACCAGCACCGACACCTGTTTGCCGTTTTCTGCGGCTTCTGCCAGGGAGGCGATGATTGGGGAGTGGCGGCTGACCCGGTACAGAGTCTGCTTGATGGCCAGTACATCCGGGTCTTTAGCAGCCAGCCGTACAAAGTTCACCACCGGGTCAAAGGATTCATACGGGTGGTGAAGCAGGATGTCATGCTCCCGTATCTGCTCAAATAATCCCCGGTCAGGATCCAGATATTTGGGCGGTTGTGGAGTAAATGGCGCTTCCTTCAACTTCTCAAAGCCTTCTATGCTATATACCTTCATTAGGAAAGTGAGGTCCAGAGGGCCGTTGGTTTTGAAAATAGCCGCCTCCCCGATGCTCAGCTCCCGGCGCAGGATTTTCAAAAGCCGCTTGTCGATGCCCTCTTCCACCTCCAAACGGATGGCTTCGCCCCATTGGCGCTTTTTCAGCTGTTTTTCAATTTCAATGAGGAGGTCGGCGGCCTCATCCTCATCAATGGTTAAATCCGCATTGCGCATGACCCGAAACGGGGTGGCGCACAGTACCTTATAGTTCATAAACAATTTCTGCAGATTTTTTTCTATTATCTGCTCCAGCAAAAGAATGGTGGTGCAGTTGTCCTCGTCGGCGGGAATAGGTACGACCCGGGGCAGGACGGAAGGCACCTGAACGGTGGCAAAATCCAGCGTGTCCTTCTTTTTCTTATCCATCAACAGAGCCCCGATGTTCAGGGACTTATTGCGAATCAGTGGAAAGGGTCTGGAGGAATCCACCGCCATGGGAGTCAGTACCGGGAACACCTCCTGTTGAAAATAGGTGTCCACATAGTCGGCCTGCTCCGGTGTCAGTTTTTCGTATTCCGTCACTATTTTCAGCCCTGCCTTTTTCAGAGAGGGAAGAAAAGAGCGGTTGTAAGTGGAATACTGGGCAGCCACAAAAGAATGGGTCATCTTCATAATTTCGTCAATCTGCTCCGCTGGTGTCATGCCGGCCATGTCTTTTTTGGTGTAGCCGACATTGACCTGATCCTTCAGGGAGGCGACCCGGACCATAAAAAATTCATCCAGATTGGAGGCGGTAATACTCAAAAATTTCAGTCTCTCCATCAGGGGTATCTGTTTGTCCTTGGCCTCGGACAGAACCCGGTAGTTAAAGTCCAGCCAGCTCAATTCCCGGTTTTTAAATTTTTCTGATTTATTCATGTTTACCTCCTTCCCGAAGAGCCGCCGCTTCGTCTTTGTTTCAGCGTAGGGCGGATACCAAAGACCTCCTGGAATACGTCGGCTTTCTGGTGAAATAGCCCTTTTTCCAATGTAATATCCGCCATGGTGTCGGCGGTGATAGTAAGGATTCCGTCTTCCAAAGTTACGCCCACATTTTTAATTTTCTGCCGGTTGCTCTTATCCAGTACGTTGGCTGTTTTCAAAATTGCATTTAATTTTACGATAGTAATATATTCTTCTTTGGTAAAATCCTCATCCAGCTCTTCATACGAGGGAAAGGAGGAACTGTTGTAACGCACCATGTTAGCCACGATGGTACGTTCCTTATGGGAAATGCCAATGATTTCCGTGGACATGATGATACGATAGGAGCATTCCCTGGACTGTATCTCGTTGATGTAAGCACCGCAGCTGTGGAGAATCACGGCAATCTGCAAAAGCAGGCGCTCCCGCTTGCCCAGGCCATGGAGCTTCCGAATCCGGTCAAAAATCTGCAGGGCCAGTGTCTGGACGTTTTCCACATGCTTCATATCTACCATATATTTACGGGCTATATTTTCCGAGGTGGATAAAATGTCCTCGGTAAAGTTGTGTGCCAGTCTGAGTTTTACTTTCTTTTCCGCATATTCGACTGCCATACCGTCGCAGAGGTCGACGGCGGAAAGAAGAATTTCATCACAGTCTGTCAACTGGGAGATTTTCCGGCAGATGAGTATGGTAGGAATCGCCAGCCGGGTGCTGGCGCCGGCAAACACTTTGAGAAGCTTGTTTTTGGACATAGCCTTTCGGGTCAGGATTCCGTCAAAATCCCCCTTGCCATTTTTCTGGCGATTGCTCTTCATGTAATAGTAAATATCGGGAATCATCTCACCAATGGCAATCACGTGTCTTATTTTTGTTGAATCTAAATATAATTTTTTGAATGTCAAAAGGTCTTTCTCAATATATTCATCAATCAGGGCATGAAAGTCATAGGCTTCATCCTGCATGGCCTGTAAAAGCTCCCGGATGCGGGTGGAGCCCAAAAGGAGATTCTGAGTCACACATAATTTTCCCTGGTCAAAAATGGAAAGCTGGACGCTGCCGGCATCAATATCCACAATCAGGGTGCCGTCTTCAATCAGGGATTCAAAGTTCCCCTTTTTCAAGGCCAGCGCCTTGTAGTAGAGAAAACGGGACTCACTGTTGCTTAGGACGCGAACATTAAACCCTGTCTGAACTTTTATCTGGTCAATGATGACAAGAAGGTTGCGGGCTTCCCGCAGAATACTGGTAGCATAAATCTGCCAGGAAGCAGTCTGGTATTCGTTTATAATCCGTTTGAAATCATTCAGGGTATTACAGATTTCGCCTATGGTCTGGTAAGAAATAAAACCCTTTGCATAGATTTCCGCTCCCAGAGAGAACTTGTGGCGGACATGGGTGAGTTCACAGATGCCACGCTGTTTGGAAACCTCGTAAAGCTTCATGGATAATTCGCCAGAACCGATATCAATGGCTGCATAAGTGGATATTGCCATGCTGCACACCTCCTATTATTTATATTTTACAATGAATATGTAAAAAAAACTAGTGGTTTTTGGTAAGAATATGGTAAAAAAGAAAAAGGATTCTTGTCAGATAAGAGGGATATGATATAATACAGACAGAACAGGTAATGCACATCATTGAGTAAAAAATCAATGGAATTTTCTTATGGAAAGTGGAGGTTAGTATGAAAAGTAGAAAAACAATAATATCTTTAATTTTGAGCGTTGCTCTTATCCTGGGAGCACTTCCTACAGCACTGTGGGGTGAAACAGTGGTAAAAGCGGCTGACTATGGAGTGAAAAATCCAAGAGTTGTATCATCACAGTATCAGGTTATGCGCAGCTTTATTGGTGCAGAAAATTGTTATGAAACGGCTTATTATAATGGCAAAAAGGTATATCGTACAAATTGGTGGACGACATGGGATTGTGTGTATTTTGGAAACTATTACCAAAACAGCAGTACCCAAAAGGAGCCAATTAAGTGGAGAGTGCTTTCGGTAAATGATGAAGATGCTTTTTTGCTGGCGGATCAGGTATTGGACTGCCAGCCGGAAACACCGAAGAATGCTACGTGGGAGACCAGCGACGTTTGGGCGTGGCTGAATGATGAATTTTGCAAAACAGCTTTTACCGAGGAGGAACAGAAAGCCATAAAAGGAAAGGTGGATATTCCCACTGCGGAAGATGTAGTAACCCGTGCTTATGGATTTACACCCGTAGAGATTTTTGAGGCGCCATGGGAACGTATCGCTACGGCAACCGCATATGCCAGAAGTCGTGGTGTTTTTTATTTAGATAATTTAGATGCAAGGAAATATTCTGCCCAATGGGCAGTCAGAGCAGTGGACCCCAAGTCTAAGTTGATTACCATGGTGGACAATATGGGCGGGCTAAATATCTCGGGAATGATAATAGGTATATCGGACAAGGGGAACATTCAGCCTTGGGATGGTTATGATGAGTCTCGTGATCCGAATCCGGCGCCTGTTATTTATCCTGGGATTCGGGGCCGTTCATACGGCGAAAGTAGTGGTGCGGGCATGCCGTTGCGACCGGTTTTGCATCTGGACTTATCCTCTTCTGTGTGGAGAGAAGCAGGAACCATCAGTGATGGAAATACTTATCCGGAGAAAAAGGTTACTGCTCCTGCCAGGGTTCAGAAGCTTACGGTAAAAAATAATAAGAAAAAGACCGTCACGGTAACATGGAAAAAATCCAAAGGGGCTAAGGGATATCAGCTTCAGTATGGGACGGACAGAACGTTTAAGAAGAAACACGGAAAACAAATAAAGAAGACAAAGGCTGTCATAAAGAAACTAGCGAAAAAGAAAACATGGTATTTCCGTGTTCGTGCATATAAACTGGACGGAAAGAAAAAGGTATATGGAATATGGAGTAGTGTAAAAAAACTCCAGATAAAGAAATAGAAACGAAGAGAGGATGACTCTTTTGAAAACCAGTGATTTTTATTATGAACTGCCAAAGGAACTGATTGCCCAGGACCCGCTGGCGGATCGAAGCGATTCCCGTCTGCTGGTACTGCATCGGAGTTCGGGACGAATCGAACATAGAGGCTTTCGCGATATTGTGGAGTATTTAAAGCCTGGAGATTGTCTGGTACGCAATAACACCAGGGTAATTCCTGCCAGACTTTTTGGCCGGCGCACGGATACCGGGGCGGTGGTGGAACTTCTGCTTTTAAAACGCATGGAAGGTGACGTGTGGGAAACCTTAGTAAAACCAGGGAAAAAGGCCCGGGCCGGAGCCAGACTGGAGTTTGGAGACGGCAGGCTCCAGGGAGAGATTCTCTCGGTGGAGGAAGATGGCAACCGCCGGATTCAGTTCCACTATGAGGGAATTTTTGAGGAACTTCTGGATGAATTGGGCCAGATGCCCCTGCCCCCTTATATTACCCATGCGCTGCAGGATAAAAACCGCTATCAGACGGTGTATGCCAGGTATGAGGGTTCGGCAGCAGCGCCTACGGCGGGATTGCACTTTACAGAGGAATTGTTTACGCAGTTGAAGGAAAAAGGTGTGCTGGTGGCAAATGTCACCCTGCATGTGGGGCTTGGCACCTTCCGGCCGGTGAAGGTGGAGGACGTGACAGAGCATCATATGCACTCGGAATACTTCCGGATTGAGCCGGAGGAGGCAGAAAAAATTAATCGGGCCAAAGCGGCGGGAGGGCGGATTATCTGTGTGGGAACCACCAGCTGCCGAACCCTGGAGTCAGCGGTGGATGAAAAGGGGATTTTGCAGCCCGGAGAGGCAGATACAGATATTTTTATCTACCCTGGGTATTCCTTCCGCATCCTGGACGGACTGATTACGAATTTTCATCTGCCGGAGTCCACGCTGTTGATGTTAGTGTCGGCGCTGGCTGGAAAGGAACAGATTATGGCAGTCTATGAGGAGGCGGTGCGGGAGCGCTACCGTTTTTTCTCCTTCGGGGATGCCATGCTGATTTTAGAGGATTAGAGAGAGGGAGAAAACCATGGAACGGGAAAAGGTTCTTTTTATCTACAATCCCCATGCGGGGAAGGGGACAATGAAAAATAAACTGTCCGATGTGATGGAAATTTTCATGAGGGCGGATTTTGAGGTGACGGTGTACGCCACCATGAAACAGCAGGAGGCCACGGAGATTGTCCGGGAAACGGGAGCGGATTACCAGCGCATTATCTGCTCCGGCGGGGACGGTACCCTGCATGAGGTGACCTATGGACTGATGGAGCTGCCAGAACAGCAGAGGCCAAGATGCGGTTACATTCCCACGGGAACGGTGAATGATTTTGCCACGGGGATTAAGCTGCCCAAGCGGATTCTGAAAGCGGCTGAAATTGCGGCGGGCCAGGCCAGCCATGCCTATGATGTGGGAGAGATGAACGGCCAGTATTTTACCTATGTGGCGGCCTTTGGCGCCTTTACCGCTGTTTCCTACGAGACGTCCCAGGCCACGAAAAACATGTTTGGAAAAACCGCCTATTTGCTGGAGGGCGTGTCGCAGTTGAGTTCTATCAAAAGCGTCCGAGTCAGCGTCACCACAGAGGACGAGACCTGGGAGGAGGACTGCATACTGGGGATGATTACCAATGCCCAGTCCGTAGGTGGTTTGAAGCTGTTCAAAAAGAAGAATGTCAAACTGGATGATGGTTATTTTGACGGTATTTTTGTCCGCACGCCCAAAAACCCTCTGGAGTTAAACATGGTTATGAATTATCTGCTGTCCGGACAGCCAAACCAGCAGATTCATCTGCTCCACAGCACTCAGGTTCAAATTGAAACGGAAGAAGAGGTGGCCTATACCCTGGACGGGGAAAATGGCGGTGTACACAAAAAAGCCGTGATTACCAATCACAAACAGGCAATCACGTACTTTCATGGTTTGTAGTATATTTTGTCTGGCGGGGAATCCACTCCGGGGCAGGTCAGTTTCTCTCTACCACGTCATAGCGGTTCTGCTCCAGAAGCCCGCGGGAAACCCGGGCATCCTCCTCGCTGTATAATTCAATTTTTAACACACCATCGGCAAATTCACGGTTGTGAATGATGCCGATGTTTTTTATACTGATGCCATTGATGGACAAAATGGTGGCAATGGTGGCAATGGCGCCGGCCCGGTCGTCAATATTGACATAAATCTCGTAAAAACGGGCAATCAGGCTGCTTTTTTTGGCGGGAATGGAGTTGCGGTACTCCCCGGCACTGCGGAAGGTCTCTCCGATGGCGGGGATATCGTCTCCCTCCATCTGCTCCCGAAACTGCGCCAGCAGCTGTTCAAAGCAGGAGAGAAAATGCCCGATGCTTTTTTTGTTGGCAATGCAGATATCCTGCCACATCTCCGGTGAGGAGGAGGCAATCCGGGTGATGTCCTTAAAACCTCCGGCGGCAAAGGCCTTCATATTTTCTTCCTCATTGTCATTCATCTGCACCATGTTCACAAGAGAAGCGGCAATGATGTGGGGCACATGGCTGATGGCCGCTGTAATGCTGTCGTGCTCCTGGGGCGGAAGAATGACGCAGTTAGCGCCAGTGTTTTTTACCAGATATTCAAGGGTATCAATATCCTCTTTCCTGTTCTGCTCTGTGGGCGTGAGGAGATAGTAGGCATTTTCCAGTAAAATATCCGTGGCGTTGGCATAGCCGGTCTTTTCCGAGCCAGCCATGGGATGTCCTCCGATAAAGCGCTGCCCCAGGCCGCAGTCGCTGGCCGCCTGGCAGATGTTGCCTTTTACGCTTCCTACATCGGTCACGATACAGGAGGGCTTGATTAACGTTTTCAATACCGGAAGGTACTCAATATTTTTCAATACCGGGGCACAGAGAAAAATGACGTCACAGGAACCAAACTGCCCGTCGATTTCATAGAGCAGTTCATCAATGATTCCCTCCTGCATTCCCTGCTCCAAATCCGGGTTTTTCCGTCTGGTGTAGACCCGGATGGATACGTCCACTCCCTGTTTTTTCAAGGCTCTGGCAATGGAGCCTCCAATCAGTCCAAAACCGATAAATCCCAGTTCTAAATGTTTCATACGTCAATGACCTCCCGTTTTCCGGCGTGAGTTTCCCCATTTCCAATTCAAACTATCAAAAAGTGTACCACGTTTTCCGGCAAATTACAATTATTTATGCGTGAGTTTCCATATTTTAACTATATGTGTAAAAAGCAGTATTCTGAAATTACCCGTAAATCTTGACGTGAAGGGGAATGCTGTGTTATAGTGTCGAAAGTACATATAAATATGAAACCAGCCAAAGGGCTGGAACGTTTTGGAGGACGCACTATGAAGTATGTTATGAAAGAGCTCTTGCGGTTAAAAAAAGAACTTCTGGTTATTGTGTTAACCGTAGTGGGAACCACGTTATGTACGCTGGGTTTGCCATTTTTTCTCGCAAGACTGATTGACCACGCCATTCCGGACAAAAATTATGTTCATGTTTTGGAAATAGGCGGAATTATGATTCTTCTGGTTGTGGTAGGCATAATCTGTGGAATCATCACAAGCCGTATATCGGCGGTTGTATCCATGAGTGTGGGAAGAAGCCTGCGAAGCCAGGTATTTCGGAAGGTTCAGTATTTTTCCCAGACAGAGATTGACCGGTTTTCGGCATCCTCGCTGATTACCCGGACAAACAACGATATTTCTCAGATTCAGGTATTTCTCAATCAATGTCTGCGGATTGCAATACAGGCCCCGATTATGTGTATATGCGGTATTTTACTTGCGATTTCCAACAGTCCAAGTCTCTCAATGGTACTGGTAATATCCGTTCCACTGATGATTATTGCGCTGACGATTGTTGCCAGAATTGCCGTGCCGCTTTCCACGAAAATCCAAAAAAAGATTGACCGTGTAAATCTCGTTCTGCGTGAAAAACTGACGGGTGTGCGGGTCATTCGTGCCTTTGGAACCATTGATTTTGAGAGCAGGCGGTTTGATGAGATTAACCGTGACTACAGTAGGAACAACAAAAAGCTGCAGCGTACAACCAACTCCCTGATGCCGTTGATGACACTGATTCTTTCCGCTACAGCAGCTATGGTTATGCTGATGGCCGCCAACCAGTATGTGAATAAAGGCGTGGATTATACCATCGGTGAGGTTATGGCCATTATTCAGTATATTATGCAGATTATGCTGGCTGTCATTATGCTGACCATTGTTTTCGTTATGCTGCCCCGGGCGGCTACAGCAGCATCCAGAGCCCGGGAACTGTTAGAGACCGAGCCGGTTATCCAGAATAAGCCGGAGACCCGGAATAACACAGAACAAAAGGGTTATCTGACGTTCAAGGATGTTTCCTTTACCTATCCGGGTGCGGATGAGCCGGCCATCCAGGGACTTTCCTTTGAGGCAAAGCCTGGCGAGGTGACAGCGCTGATTGGCGGTACCGGAATGGGTAAAACCACTGCCATTTCGCTGATTCCCCGTCTCTATGACGTGACAGAGGGACAGGTGTTAGTGGATGGAATTGATGTCCGGGATTATGATACGGAAGTGCTGCGTGCAAAGATTGGCTATGTGCCGCAGAAGGCGGTTCTGTTTTCCGGAACCATAGATTCCAATATTGCTTTTGGTTCGGAGGAAGCGGACGAATACAGGATTGAGGAGGCAGTAAAGATTGCCCAGTCCTATGATTTTGTTAGCAAGAAAGAACAGGGCTTTGAATCACCGGTTTCCCAGGGCGGCTCCAATTTCTCCGGCGGACAGCGTCAGCGTCTGGCGATTGCCCGTGCCATTGTACGAAAGCCGGAAATATATGTTTTCGACGACAGCTTTTCTGCCCTTGATTTTAAGACCGATAAAGCACTCCGCTCGGCGCTTTCCAAAGAAACGGAAGAGGCCACGGTTGTCATTGTGGCACAGCGGATTAGTACCATTATGGATGCCGACCGGATTATTGTAATTGAAAAGGGTAAAGTCGCAGGAATGGGTACACACAGCCAGCTGCTGAAAGACTGTGACATTTATCGTGAAATTGCACTATCACAAATGAGCGAGGAGGATTTGAAAAATGCGTAAACAAAAAAAAGTTTCTTCCCGCAACAGCGTCTACAGGCGTCTGTTTGGTTATATGAAACCCTATCGTGCGGGACTTATATTTGCGATTTTGTTCCTGCTTATTGCAACCGTGGGCTATTCTCTGGCACCGTTCTTTATGGGAATGGCAACCAATGCATTGTCGGATGTATTCCTCAACGGCATTGAGGCAGCAAACGGCACATTTATTAAATGTCTGCTGTTGATGGGCGGTGCCTATGCAGCGAACGCTGTTTTCTCTTACGTTGCCACCTGTCTGATTGTAGGTGTAACGGAAAATACAGTATATGACCTGCGTAAAGCAGTGGATGCCAAATTGTCTAGACTGCCCCTTAACTACTATGATACGACTTCCTATGGGGATATACTCAGCCGGATTACCAACGATGTGGACACCATTTCAAACTCTCTCCAGCAGAGCATCTATCAGGTGTTAAATGCACTGTTTACCATTGTGATTGTCTTTGCCGTGATGATTAAAATCAGCGGTGTACTTACCCTGATTGGGTTGATTGCGGTTCCGGTGGCGCTGTTTATTTCCTCAAAAATAGCTGCCAAATCCCAGGTGAAATTCAACGACCAGCAGAAAAAAACCGGAGAGTTGAACGGATATGTGGAAGAATACTACAGCGGTCACAATGTAGTGGCTCTCTTTGGCAAAGAGGAAGAGGTCATTGAGAGTTTTGAGACTACCAATGAAGCGCTTTATAAGGATTCCAGGGATGGACAGTTCCTTGCGGGAATGCTGACGCCGATTATGCAGAGCATGACCAATCTGGGATATACCCTTGTTTGTATCGCAGGTGCTATCATTGCTATTATGGGCGGTTTGTCCATCGGTATGATTCAGAGTTTTACCCAGTATCTTCGTCAGTTTGCCCAGCCTCTGACCCAGGTAATGCAGATTACCAATATTATCCAGTCTACCGGCTCGGCGGCAGGACGTCTGTTTGAGTTTCTGGATGAAACAGAAGAAGTGAAGGATGTGGAGGAAACACAATTCCCGGCAAAACTGGAGGGACAGGTAGAGTTTGAACATGTACGGTTTGGCTATCTTCCACACCAGACATTGATTCATGACCTGGATATTTCCATTAAAGCGGGACATAAAACAGCGATTGTAGGCCCTACCGGAGCGGGAAAGACCACACTGGTAAACCTGATTATGCGTTTTTATGACGTGAAGGGCGGTGCCATCCGTATTGACGGAGTGGACCTGCGGAATATGGAGCGGAGAAGACTCAACGAAATTTTTGGTATGGTACTGCAGGATACCTGGCTGTATAGCGGTACGATTCGTGAAAATATCCGGTATGGCAAACTGGATGCCACCGATGAGGAAGTAGAGGAGGCAGCAAAAAGAGCCCGTGCCGATGCCTTTATCCGGACTTTGCCTGGCGGTTATGATTTTGTACTCCATGAGGGTGCTGAAAACATTGCACAGGGCCAGCGCCAGCTTTTGACAATCGCCCGGGCCATGCTGAGGAATCCACCGATTATGATTCTGGACGAGGCTACGTCTTCGGTTGATACCCGTACAGAGGCGATGATTCAGACTGCAATGGCAGAGATGACAAAGGGCCGGACTTCCTTTGTCATTGCGCACAGACTTTCCACTATTAAGGACGCAGACAACATTCTCTATATGCAGGACGGCGATATCCTTGAGGTAGGAAATCATGAGACGCTGATGCAGAAAAATGGTCTCTATGCAAAACTTTACAACAGCCAGTTTGCAGACAATGCAGGGTGATAATATGTCAAAAACTCTCTATATATCGGATTTGGATGGTACCCTGATGCGACAGGACCAGACCATATCCTCTTATACGGTAGATACAATTAACCGGCTGGTAGCAAAGGGGATGTGCTTCTCCTTTGCCACGGCCCGGTCTCTCGTGACGGCAGGCCCCATTACCGCCGGGATTACGGTTGAGATTCCCGCCGTGGTATATAATGGGGCCTTTATTATTGATAAGCAGACCGGTAAAATCCTGCTGTCCCATTATTTTGCCTCTCATGAACGGGAGGAGATTTTCCAGGTACTGCAGGAGGCAAACATCCACCCCATTGTCTATTCCTATACGGAGGGAGTGGAAAAATTCACCTATTGCCGTGATCTATGCAATGAGGAGACCAGGGCCTTTATTGATACCAAGAAGGGCGATGTCCGGGATAATCCGGTGCGGGAGCCTGATGAGCTGAAGCAGGGCGATATTTTTTACTTTACCTGTATTGGTGAGGAGGAAAAATTGTGGCTGGCATACCAGAGACTAAAAGGAAAATATATCTGTCTCTATCAGACAGATATTTACAGTGGGGCTAAATGGCTGGAAATCATACCGAAGGAAGCCACAAAGGCAAATGCCGTATTACAGCTGAAGGAGATGCTTGGCTGTGACAGGATAGTAGCCTTCGGGGATGCAAAGAATGATATTCCCCTGTTTCAGATAGCCGATGAGTGCTATGCTGTTGCCAATGCCGTGCCGGAGCTGAAAGAGGTTTCTACAGGTGTAGTGCTAAGAAACGAGGAGGATGGCGTGGCCAGATGGCTGGAGGAAAACGGGAGCTGGCAGTATTAGCAGCGCTTTTGTTAGGAAACGCCAGTTACTTCTTTCATCACTATTGGCATCGGAAAAGATAAATCCACAAAAAACCGACCTCCAATCGTTAGATTTTACTCCAACTTTTGGAGGTCGGTTTGCGAGAGCATTTGATGCGAAGCATCACCGGCTCCAGGCGATTCATAGATTTTCTTAATTCTTAAAAGCTACAACTCAGAATAACCAAATCCATTTACAATAGCGTCAATTTTTTCCTTATTCTTACAATGCGGACACTCCTCCGGGCTGAAGGTCTGGTATTCCGGCAAATCCTCAGTGGAGAAAATGCTGTGTATCGGCTCTCCGTAAATTTCCTTAGCCGCACTGAAAATCGCAGAAATTCCCTGAATGATACCGCCGTAATAGCGGATACACTCCAGACTTCTGGCAATGGTACGTCCGGTGGTGGCAGAAGCTAACAGAAGCAGGATGTTTTTGTTTCTTACCATGGGCTGAAGATTATCCCGGAAAATCATCTGGCCGTTGCTGTCAAACTCCGGCGTAATCACATACAGGCTGTTGTGGCGATTCAGGGACATAATACCGTTTTTCACTAATTCATCTGCCAGACAGGCTCCGATGATTTCACAGCCGTCCATGCAGACAATGGTGTCAATGGGCTTACTGTACTGATATTCCTTGGCCATGGTTTTCGCCACCTCGGCGGCCTCCTTATGGCGTACCTTCAGAACTGTCATATCCATATAAAAATTAATGTGAGACTGGGTCGTAGCAAAATGTCCTGGTACGACCCTCAGATTGATTTTTCTGTTGTCGTTTGATGGAACCTCGTATTCCCTGTCCAATAACATAAATATACCCCTTTCTTACTGCAAAATGTATGGGTTACATATGTAGTATACCACATTTTTCCCTATTCGCCTAGTCCCTTTCTTATAAAAGGAAAATTCCTTTGAGAATTATTCCCCGGAAAAAGCCCTCTCTTGCAATCCCCTGCCAGATATGCTACAGTTAATCTCATATG
Organism: Lachnospiraceae bacterium; assembly: GCA_022510605.1. Classification (GTDB taxonomy): domain Bacteria; phylum Bacillota; class Clostridia; order Lachnospirales; family Lachnospiraceae; genus Eubacterium_F. The sequence goes on along the minus strand of JAFLTB010000013.1, from coordinate 24,002 downwards.
GAAATGGATGACGAAAGTACGTAAGAAGGGGAGGAACCATGGCAACCAAACGACAAAAACAGGCAGTGTTCAAACAGTTGTTACTGCCGATATTGATTATTATTGGAGCACTTTTATACCGGCCGGTAAGCGGACTTTTCCATGGGGGAGAGACCTGGCAGGCCCCGCCGGCAGATGAAAACCAGCTGACGGTTTCCTATCTGGATGTGGGGCAGGGGGATGCCACCCTGATTCAAAAGGGCGGATTCCACATGCTGATTGATGCCGGGAATAACAACAAGGGGGAGACAGTAGTAGAATGCCTGAAACAAGCGGGCGTGAAGAAACTGGATGTGCTGGTGGGCACCCATCCGGACAGCGACCATATCGGGGGGCTGGATACGGTGATTGAAAATATTCCAGTGGAGACTCTTTATCTGCCGAAGGCCACAAAGGAGACAAAAACCTACCAGGATGTGGAAAAGGCCATGAAGGCAAAAAAACTGACGGCTCAGATGCCGGAGATTGGCAAAGAGTACACCTATGAGAAAAATCTGGTTCTCCGGTTTCTCTCCCCGGACGAAACCTATTCCGATGCCAATAATAATTCCCTTGTGGTACAGGCGGCCTATGGTAAGACCCGGTTTCTCTTTATGGGGGATGCAGAGGAAGAAGCGGAGAAGAAACTGGTGGAGAAGCAGTATGACTTAGAGTGCGATGTGCTGAAGCTGGGGCATCATGGCAGTCATACCGCCACCAGCCAGACATTTTTGCAGAAGGCGGACCCGGTATATGCCATCATCAGCTGCGGCAGGGACAATTCCTATGGACACCCCCACGCTGAGGTTCTGGCCCGGTTAGAAGAGGAGGACGTCCAGATTTACCGCACGGACACCATGGGTACGATTCAGGCGGTATCCGACGGGGAGCAGGTCACGCTTTCCACAGAGCAATAGTGTCTACATTTCCCGGCGGATAATGTTTGCATTTTCCCAGCGGATAATGTTTGCATTTTCCCGGTGGATAATGTTTGCATTTTCCACCAAAGACCTTTATAATAAGAAACAGTTTACAGAGAAGATATGTCCAGAGGAAAGGAGGAGACGATGGGAGAAGAAAAAAGCCCCGGTCTGATTGAGACCTTTGATACCGGTGAATTATCCACAGAGATAATCCCACCCAACTTTACCGACCCGGATGTGCTGTTTCGGGTGCTGGTAAAAACAGTCAGCAACTACCATCCCTCCAGCGACTTGGAAATTATAACCAAAGCCTATGAACTGGCTAAGGATGCACATAAAGACCAGAAGCGAAAATCGGGAGAACCCTATCTGATTCATCCGGTCTGTGTGGCCATTATTCTGGCCCAGCTGGAAATGGATAAGGAAACCATTGTAGGGGGACTGCTCCACGATGTGGTGGAGGATACCCAGTACACGACAGAGGATATAACAGAGATGTTCAGTGCCGAAATAGCGGTACTGGTAGACGGCGTTACGAAACTGACGAAATTAAATTACCGGGCCGACAAGGTGGAACTGCAGGCGGAGAACCTGCGGAAGATGTTCCTTGCCATGGCAAAGGATATCCGGGTTATTATTATTAAGCTGGCAGACCGTCTGCACAACATGCGTACCCTGCAGTTTATGAAGCCGGAGAAGCAGAAGGAAAAGTCCAGAGAGACCATGGACATCTATGCGCCTATTGCCGACCGGCTGGGTATTTCCAAGGTAAAGGTAGAACTGGACGATTTGTCCCTGCAGTACCTGGAGCCGGAATCCTATCAAGATTTGGGAAAGCGTTTTGAGGACATCAAGGGCTCGAAAGAAACCTTTGTAAAGGATATTATGGGGGAAGTGGGAAAACGGTTAGAGGAAAACGGTATTCAGGCCACCATAGACGGCCGTGTGAAGCATCTGTTCAGCATTTATCGGAAAATGGTAAACCAGAATAAAACGCTGGACCAGATTTATGATTTGTTTGCCATCCGCATCATTGTGGACAGCGACCAGGAGTGCTATACGGCGCTGGGTATTATTCACGAGATGTATAAGCCAATTCCCGGGCGGTTTAAGGATTATATCGCCATGCCAAAGCCAAACCATTACCAGTCGCTGCATACCACGCTGATTGGCCCGGATGGACAGCCCTTTGAAATCCAGATTCGGACCTACGAGATGCACCGTACAGCGGAATATGGTATTGCCGCCCATTGGAAGTATAAGGAAAGCGGCGGCAGTGACTCCGCCGTTCAGAGCGAAGAAGAAAAAATGGCATGGCTGCGTCGGATTTTGGAATGGCAGCACAACATGGACGACAACAAAGAGTTTTTAAGTGCCATCAAAAGTGATTTGGATTTGTTTTCCGACCGTATTTACTGCTTTACGCCAAACGGCGATGTAAAAACTCTGCCGGCCGGCTCTAATCCCATTGACTTTGCTTACGCCGTCCACAGTGCGGTGGGCAATCGGATGGTGGGAGCCAGAGTCAACGGCAACATCGTTAAGATGGACTACGAGATTCAAAACGGCGACCGCATTGAAATTATCACCAGCCAGAACAGCAGGGGGCCAAGCAGAGACTGGTTAAACCTTGTCAAAAGCACTCAGGCCAGAAACAAGATTAGCCAGTGGTTCCGCAATGAATTTAAAGAAGACAATATTGTACGGGGCAAGGAACTTTTGCACACCTATTGTAAAACCAAGGGAATTGATCTGGCGCCCCTTTTACGACAGGAATATACCGAGGCCTGTATCCGCAAATACGGGTTCCGGGACTGGGAATCCGTGTGTGCCGCCATTGGACACGGCGGCTTGAAGGAAGGCCAGGTTGTCAATAAGCTTCAGGATGAATACGATAAGAAAAACAGACGAATCATCTCCGACGCCCAGGTGCATGAAGTAATCGAAAGCGCCAGAGAGGCCAAGGAATCTGCTGGAAGGAATCCGAGGGAGAAGCTAAAGAGCAAAGGCGGCATCATTGTGGAAGGTCTGGACGATTTGGCCGTGCGGTTTTCCAAATGCTGCAGCCCGGTGCCGGGAGATGAAATTGTGGGCTTTGTCACCAGAGGACGGGGGGTTTCCATCCACCGTACCGACTGTGTGAATATGATACATCTGCCGGAATCTGAGCGCAATCGTCTGATTGAAGCGGAGTGGAGTCCGGAGGCCAAGGAAAACGACGAGGTTTATCCAGTGGAAATTGTCATCTACTGTTACAACCGAAGTGGAGTTCTGTTGGACGTATCCCGGGTATTTACGGAAAATGGCATTGACGTAAAATCCATGAATGTGCGCACCACCAAACAGGAAAAGGCCACCCTTGACATTGGCTTTGAGACAAAGGGCGTGAACCAGTTGAACCGGTTGATTGCCAAGTTAAAAAATATAGAAAGCGTAATCAGCATTGAGCGGAGCACCAATGGCTGATAAATTCAGAAAAAAGGAGACGGGGATGGATATCGAAATTACCATGCTGATGGTGGGAGCCATTCAGACCAACTGTTATATTGTAAACCGGAAGGGAAGTACAGACTGTATTGTCATCGACCCCGGTGATGAGGCGGAAAAAATAGCCTCCCATCTGGAAAAAAAGGGACTGAGCAATCAGGGAATCCTTTTGACCCACGGGCATTTTGACCACATTATGGGCGTTTCCAAACTGCAGTCACTGGCAGGGGGAACTCTCTATGCCTATGAGGGCGAAAAAGAGCTGTTAGCGGACCCGGGGCTGAATGTTTCCTACATGGTAAACGAAGAGACGGCTTTAGAGGCGGAGGTCTTACTTCGGGACGGGCAGACACTGGAAATTGCCGGTATGGACTTTACGGTAATTCACACGCCGGGACATACCACAGGAAGTTGCTGCTATTATCTGGAACAGGAAAAAATCCTGTTCAGCGGCGACACCATTTTCATGGAATCCGTGGGACGAACGGATTTTCCTACGGGAAACGGGCGGCAGCTGCTGGAATCCATACGCAGCCGTGTGCTGATACTGCCGCCGGAGGTGCAGATTTATCCGGGACATGGTCCGGAAACCAGTGTGGCTTATGAGAAGCAGAACAATCCCTATGCGTAAGGCGGATAATTATGATACAATTTGAGATAAAGAAAAACACGGCCCATCCCGGAGAATTTTCCTACGACTTAAAGGCGCTGGCCCTGAGTTTCTTTCCAGAACAGGAGTGTCAGGTGGCTGAGCGTGAAGACTGGAGAGATAAAACAGGGTATCCTGCCCGCTGTCAGATGGACGGCCAGGTGGTCTGGGAGGAAGATTTGCCGGAGGGCTATACAAAAAACCAGGTGAAGGTTTCGCTGTACCGTGCCTTTGCAGACATCAGCGGACGCCGACTTCCCTGGGGGATTCTTACAGGTATCCGGCCGGTAAAAATTCCCCTTCGGATGAAAATGGCAGGAAAGTCAAAGGAGGAAATCCGGGACTGTCTGCGGGAGGAATATCTGGTGGGGGAGAGCAAAATTTCCCTGGCATTGGCGGTGGCAGAACGGGAATATGAACTGACCCGCTCCTTTTCCCATGAGAGGGGCTATAACGTTTATATTGGAATTCCCTTCTGTCCTTCCATCTGCCAGTACTGTTCCTTTTCCTCCTACGATTATGTTCGTTACGAAAACCGGGTAGAGGACTATCTGGCGGCGCTGGAAAAGGAAATGCGCGGGGCCGGAAGGGATAACAGCCGGGAATTACATACCATTTATGTGGGAGGAGGTACGCCTACCTCCCTGACAGAGAAGCAGCTGGGACGGCTGATGGAGATGATTCATGCCCATCTGCCGGTGGAGCAGGCGCTGGAATTTACAGTGGAGGCCGGACGGCCGGACAGCATCACCCGGGAAAAACTCCGCATCCTGAAAGAGGCCGGAGTCACAAGGGTTTCCATTAATCCCCAGACCATGAAACAGCATACGCTGGATTTACTGGGGCGCAGACACCGGGTGGAGCAGGTGGCAGAGGCCTTTCATATGGCAAGGGAAGCTGGCTTTGACAACATCAACATGGATTTGATTGTGGGACTGCCGGAGGAGGATGAAGTAGATTTCTTTAACACCCTGAACCGGGTCTGTGAACTGGAGCCGGACAGCATTACCGTTCATACCCTGGTGATTAAGCGGGCGGGCAGACTGCGGAGGAAGCAGCTGGAGCAGGGCGGCGGCATACAGCCGGAGGACACCCTGATTCCGGTACTGCAAAGAATCAGTGGAGAGTACCTGCAGGAGAAGGGCTACGAGCCGTACTATATGTACCGGCAGAAGAACAAGGCGGGCACCACGAGAAATACCAATCAGGAAAATGTGGCATACGCCAGACCGGGAAAGGAATGCCTCTATAATATTTTCATTATGGAGGAACTGGAAACCATTGTGGCTCTGGGAAGCGGCGGCGCCACCAAGCAAGTCTTTCATGGAGAGGACCGGATGGAGCGAATAGAAAATGTAAAAAGCGTCGAGGACTATATTGCCAGAATTGACGAGATGATAGAGAGAAAAAGAGCAGCAGGAATTGGAGGATGAAAACCTATGGCCATGAAGAAAAAACCGACTACGGGAATGAAGGATATTTTACCAAAGGAAATGGAGATACGGGATTATGTCATTCAGCAGATTAAGGAGACATACCGTACCTTTGGATTTCAGTCCATTGAAACCCCCTGTGTAGAGCACATTGAGAATCTGAGCAGCAAGCAGGGCGGCGAAAATGAAAAACTGATATTTAAGATTTTGAAGCGGGGGCAGAAACTGAATTTAGAGACCGCCGAGACGGAAGGGGATTTGGTGGACGGAGGTCTGCGCTACGATTTGACCGTGCCCCTGTCCCGGTACTACGCCAACAATGCCGGAGAACTGTCCGTTCCCTTTAAGGCCTTGCAGATGGGAAATGTATGGCGGGCCGACAGACCCCAGCGGGGACGGTTTCGCCAGTTTATGCAGTGTGACATCGATATATTAGGGGAGCCTTCTTATCTGGCGGAAATTGAGCTGATTCTGGCTACCACCACCCTGCTCGGCAAATTGGATTTCAAGCAGTTTACCATCCGTATTAACAATCGGAAAATCCTGAAGGGAATGGCAAAATACTGCGGCTTCCCGGAGGGGGGGTACGATGAGGTATTCATCGTTCTGGATAAAATGGATAAAATCGGAATGGAGGGCGTGGAAGCGGAACTGTTGGAAGCCGGGTATGGAGAGGATGCTGTGTCCCGGTGCAAAACCCTGTTTGAGACAGTGACGGGCGATATTGCCGGCGTCCGCTATATGAAGGAAACCCTGGGAGACTGCCTGGAGGAAGGGGCAGCGGAAGACCTGGAGACTATCATTTCTGCTGTGGAACGGGTAAAAACAGCGGACTTTCAGATTGTCTTTGACCCGACCTTAGTGCGGGGCATGTCCTATTACACCGGCCCGATTTTTGAGATTGCCATGGATGAATTTGGCGGTTCCGTAGGAGGCGGCGGGCGCTACGATGAAATGATAGGGAAATTTACCGGCAATGATACCTGTGCCTGTGGTTTTTCCATTGGCTTTGAGCGCATTGTCATGCTGTTGTTGGAGCGGGGATATCAGGTGCCGTCGGCAGCAGTGAAAAAGGCTTACCTTATTGAGAAAAAAGCTTCCCCGGAACGGATGATGGAGGTAATTGAAAAGGCGAAAGAAGAGCGGGAAAAGGGAGTACAGGTCAACATCAGTATTATGAAGAAAAACAAAAAATTCCAGAAAGAGCAGCTGATGGCAGAGGGCTACCAGGAAATCGAGGAATATTTTGCATAGAATGAAGGAGAGAAAACAATGGCTGAATCAATGAGAGGATTAAAACGTACCTGCCGCTGTGCCGAACTGACAGCGGAACATATCGGACAGACCGTGACTGTCATGGGATGGGTTCAAAAAAGCAGAAACAAGGGCGGTATCGTCTTTGTGGATTTGCGGGACCGCTCCGGTATTATCCAGTTGATTTTTGAGGAGAGTACGGCAGGGACGGAAGGGTTTGAAAAAGCCACCAGGCTTCGCAGTGAATTTGTGGCGGCAGTGACAGGGGAGGTAACAAAACGCTCCGGCGCTGTCAATGAAAATCTGTCCACAGGAGAAATTGAAATCGTGGCCAGAGACATCCGCATCTTATCGGAGTCTGAGACGCCGCCTTTCCCAATCGAAGAAAATTCCAAAACCAGAGATGAGGTGCGCTTGAAATACCGTTATTTGGATTTACGCCGCCCGGATTTACAGAGAAATCTGATTCTGCGCAGTGAGGTGGCGGCAGAAATGAGACAGTTTCTCACAGAAGAGGGATTTCTGGAAATTGAAACGCCGATGCTGAACAAAAGCACGCCGGAGGGGGCCAGGGATTATCTGGTGCCAAGCCGTGTGCATCCCGGCAGCTTTTACGCTCTGCCACAGAGCCCACAGTTATTCAAGCAGCTGCTTATGTGTTCCGGCTATGACCGCTATTTTCAGATTGCCCGGTGCTTCCGGGACGAGGATTTGCGGGCAGACCGCCAGCCGGAGTTTACCCAGTTAGATATGGAGTTGTCCTTTGTGGACATGGACGACGTTATTGACGTAAACGAGAGATTATTGCAGAGGATATTCAAAAAGGTGGGAGTAGAGCTTGCCCTGCCTCTGCCGCGGATGACCTGGCAGGAGGCCATGGACCGGTTTGGCTCTGACAAGCCGGACACCCGGTTTGGCATGGAACTGGTGGATGTGAGCGAGGTTGTGAAGGACTGTGGCTTCGGCGTCTTTACCGGCGCCATTGAAAACGGAGGCTCCGTGCGGGGTATCAATGCAGAGGGACAGGGAGCCATGCCGCGGAAGAAGATTGACAGGCTGGTGGACTTTGCCAAAGATTTTGGCGCAAAGGGACTGGCATACCTCTGTGTCAATGAGGATGGCACATATAAGTCCTCCTTTGCCAAGTTTATGACAGAGGAGGAACTGGCGGCGCTGGTATCGGCCATGAATGGTAAGCCGGGAGACCTGCTTCTCTTTGCCGCGGATAAAAATAAAGTAGTCTGGGATGTGTTGGGCAATCTGCGTCTGGAGCTGGCAAGACAGTTGGAACTTCTGGATAAGAACACCTATGAATTTTTGTGGGTGACGGAGTTTCCGTTATTGGAGTACAACGAGGAACTGGGACGTTATCAGGCCATGCATCATCCTTTTACCATGCCGATGGAGGAGGACCTGCCTTATCTGGCATCCGAACCGGAGAAAGTGCGGGCCCAGGCCTATGACATTGTGTTAAACGGCACGGAACTGGGAGGAGGCTCCATTCGTATTCATCAGAATGACGTGCAGGAAAAAATGTTTGAAGCCCTGGGCTTTTCCAAAGAGGCGGCCTATGAGCAGTTTGGCTTTCTTTTACAGGCCTTTCAGTACGGTGTACCGCCTCATGCCGGACTGGCCTATGGTCTGGACCGGATGATTATGCTTATGGCAAAAGAGGACAGCATCCGGGATGTCATTGCTTTCCCGAAGGTAAAAGATGCCTCCTGTCTGATGACAGAGGCGCCGGGGCCGGTGGACGAAACCCAGTTGGAGGAACTGGGAATCGAAGTGAGCGCCCAGACGGGAACGGAAGAATAGATTGGCTCTGTCCTGCTAAATACATTGTGACGCTTCGGAAAGGAGGCAGACATGGAGAAACTGCTTATTGTTTATCTGGCAGCCGTGAACCTTCTGGCCTTTGCCGCCATGGGAATTGATAAAGCCAAGGCAAGAAAGGGCGCCTGGCGCATATCGGAAAAGACGCTGTTTCTTTTGGCCATTATCGGAGGCAGTGTGGGAGCTTTGGCAGGAATGTACGCATTCCGGCACAAGACAAAGCACCGGAAATTCGTCATTGGCATGCCGGCCGTTCTGATAATGCATATCCTTTTGGTGTGTTTTTTGATTTTTCTGCCGATGCAGTCCGAAGCAAAAAAACAGACAAACGTACGGTTAAATAAAAAGAAAATAACCCTGCAGGTGGGAACGGCCTTTCGCCTGAAGGTAAAAGGGACAAAGAAGAAGGTCCGCTGGAAGAGCAGTAAGAAAAAGGTGGCCTCCGTCTCCGCCAAGGGCAGGGTGAAGGCAAGAAAGAAGGGCAAGGCCCGGATTACTGCCAAAATCGGAAAGAAGAAGCTGGTCTGTGTTGTCACCGTAAAAAAGAAAAAAAGGACGGAACAAACGGGACAGCCTGCGACGCCTGGGGGTGATACCGGTACGCCGGGCTCCTCTGGCAGTTCGGTGAATAATCCGGGGACTTCTCCCGGCTCGGACAATCCTTCCGGTTCGGACAATCCCGGAAATGTGACCTCACCGTCTCCGGAGCCATCGCCGGGGCCGGTGATTGTAAAACAGGCCGGATTTGACAGTGGAACCGATGGATTTACGCCACGGGGTGAGGCCTCCGTCGCCTCGGTCTCCGGTGGACGCAGTGGAAACTGTCTGTATGTATCGGAACGAAGTGAAACGTGGCACGGTGCCGGCTATGAGGCTGGCGGGGTGCTAATACCCGGAGATACCTATCGGATTGAGGCCTATGTCAAGCTGGACAGTGGGACTGGTACGCTGCAATGTACTTATCAGGACAGGGCAGGCAGTTATGTGCCGGTGCAGTCGGTGACAGCCTCCAACAGATGGACAAAGCTCCGGGGAAGTTTTACGGTGCCGGATTCTTTTACACAGTTTTATATTTATTTTGAAATGCCCGAGGATGCCACTGCCTCCTTTTATTTGGAGGATGTGGTAATTACCGCCCTTGAGGGGGAGAACCTTCCCAGCATAAAGGAAGCGGGAGACCCGGTCTTTGGGAAAATGGGGAGCTGTCTGAAACTGAAGCAGTTACAGGACAAACCTACCCTTGCCTATGTAAAGAAGCATTATTCCAGTTTTACGCTGGAAAATGAAATGAAGCCGGAGTCCGTTCTAAAGACTTCGGTCATTGATACGGAGACAGCCCGGGCAAATACCGAAAATTATGTGATTCCGGCTGGTTATACCGAAGAAACGGTGCCGGTTCTGGATTTTGACACAGTGGATGCGGTGTTGGCCATTGCCAGGGAAAACGGACTGAAAATGAGGGCACATACCCTGGTGTGGCACAGCCAGACGCCGGAATGGTTTTTCAAAGAGGAGTATCTCGCCTCCGGCAGTTATGTGTCAGAGGATGTTATGGATGCCCGGATGGAGATGTATATACGGAGTGTCATGCACCATGTATATACGGTGGAGGGTGGCGCATACTGTCAGGTGGTATATGCCTGGGATGTGGCCAATGAATATCTCCACAACGATTCGGATGCCAACTGGTCGGCGGTATATGGCAACCGCTCCGGGAATCTGGAGACTCATCCGGCCTATATAAAAAGGGCCTATCAAATTGCCTACGATATGCTGGAAGCCGTATCACTAACAGATTCCGTTTCGCTTTTTTATAATGATTTCAACACATATACGGGAAACACGCCAGAGCAGATTCTGTCGCTGATTGCATACATCAATGAGGGAGAACCGGAACCAATCTGCCGGGGCATCGGTATGCAGAGCCATCTGGATGTGGATTCCTCTGTGGAACTTTATATGGGAGCGCTGGAAAAATTTGCCCAGGCGGGACTGGAGATACAGATTACCGAATGGGATGCCACCATTAACAGCAGTGGAGGCAGTTATCGGGATAAGGCCCAGACAGAGTCGCACCAGTCGATTTTTGTAACAAGACTGATGAAGCGGTTAGTGGAGTTTCAGAAAAATACCGGGGCTATTACCGGCTTTACAATGTGGGGGTTATATGACGGCGTTTCCTGGCTGGGCGGGCAGCAGTCCCGTGGAAACTGCCATCCGTTGTTGTTTGACAGCGGGCTTTATGATACCAAAGCCTCTTATTATGCTTTTATGGAAGCGCTGAGGCAATAAATCAGAACTTATATATATTCAAATAAAGGAGGATGCTATGAGTATTACAACAAGCAGATTTGGAACCACAAAGGATGGAGCCGAGGTGACACAGTACACCATTACCAACAAGCAGGGCGTCAGTGTCAGTGCGCTGGATTACGGGGCGGTCATTGTCAGTCTTATGACGCCGGATAAAAATGGCAAATTGTCCGACATTGTGCTGGGATTTGACGATGTGGCAGGGTATGAGGTAAACGGCTGTTTCTTTGGCGCCTTCATTGGCCGCCATGGAAACCGCATCGGCCAGGCCAGATTTACCCTGAATGGAGTCACCTATCAGTTGGAGAAAAATGACGGTGAGAACAACCTGCACGGCGGAACCCCGGGGTATCATCAGGTGATGTATCAGGCGTCGACGACGGATAACAGTGTGACATTTTCCCGGCTCAGCCCGGATATGGAGCAGGGGTATCCCGGCAATCTGGAGATTGCCATGACCTACACGCTGACCGATGAGAATGAACTGAAGATTGAGTATGAGACCAAGTCCGACAAGGATACGCTGTGTAACCTGACAAACCACAGTTACTTCAACCTGAAGGGGCATGATGGCGGCAGCATTACCGACCATAAGGTGTGGATTAAGGCCAATGGCTTTACTGGCACCAGCGATGATTTAATTCCGGATGGAAGCATTGTGGATGTGACAGGCACACCTATGGATTTCCGCACAGAAAAAGCTATCAGCCAGGACATTGAGGCAGATTACCAGCCACTGATTCTGGCAGGGGGCTATGACCATAATTATGTGCTGGATAAGCCAGAGGGAAAAATGGAAAAGGTGGCAGAGGTCTCTGAGGACACCAGTGGCCGCAGGATGGAGGTGTATACCGACCTGCCGGGCATGCAGCTGTATTCCGGCAACTTTATTGAAAAGGAAGACGGTAAGGGAGGCGTCCAGTACACAAAACGTACCGGGCTCTGCCTTGAAACACAGTTTTTCCCGAACTCTGTCAATGTGCCGTCCTTTACGTCCTGTGTCCTGAAGGCAGGCGAGACCTTCCGTTCCACGACGGTATATAAGTTTATCTGAAAAAAGAGCCGCTTCGCCAGGCGTCTCTACGTAAAAAAAGGCGCAAAGGAAGATGGCGGGGAACCATCTTCCTTTGCGTTATTAAAAAGAGGAGAAAGTTTGGTAATCTACCAAAACAATTTATGAAAAAAAGAATCTTGTAACCGGGTAGTTAAACTATTTTGTAACCATAAACCTAGCACTTTTGAGTATAACCTTCAAATATGAGTATAGTTTTTCTAAAATGTAAACAATTTATGAATGATTTCCCGGAAAGGGAGACTTTTTTGATTTCATGGGAATAACGAAACAAGATATGGTTGAATATATAGGATAATAAGAGTTTTGAAAACGACAGAAAAGGAATGAAAGCAGTGAAAAGTGTATTGGGAAAACTGATTCAGCAGGAATTTGGCAGGGAATGCTATGAAATCTATGCAGAGAAGTTAGAGCAGAAGGAAAGCATGGATATTTTTTGTGATATATATGAAAAACTTTGCAGTAAATCACCGGCGCATTTGAATCTGGCGCTGAAAAATCTGTTGGATTCGGTGCAGGTTTCCATCCGTATCAGCCGGAATTTTCTCTATATTACCATCGGTTACCTTATGGCCCTGGTGGTGCTGTTTCTTTTGGGAACGGCCAGTGTTATCCTGTATCCTGCTGTGGCGGCAGTGAGCGTATGTTACGGCTATAAATGGGTGGAATTTATGAGAAACCGATACTGCGACAGAGATGTGAGAATTGTCCTGATTTATAAGATTGCCCTCTTTCATCTTCTGGAAGAAAATTGTTTACAAAAAGAGGGAGGTAAGGTATAATATTCATGGAAGTTGGCGGTTCCCAGACAGGCAGTACACCTGATGGGAGTAATGCCAACGCAGGGATATAAGAGACCGAAACCACATTTTATATGTGGTTTTTATTAAATGTGGGCGACCCGCGAAGGGAGGAACTTCTTCTTTACATAAAAGCGGCGTTGTTACACGGAATGAGGAAAGGAACATATAAAATGGAGTATACAACACAGATGGATGCCGCCAGAAAAGGCATCGTGACACCGGAGATGGAAACCGTCAGTGCATATGAAAACATAGAGACGGAAAAACTGCGCCAACTGGTTGCCAAGGGCCAGGTGGTGATTCCCGCCAACAAAAATCATACGTGTCTGAAACCCTTTGGCATTGGCAGGGAGTTAAAGACGAAAATTAACGTGAATCTGGGAACCAGCAGGGATTGTCTGGATTTGGATGTAGAAATGCAGAAGGTACAGGCGGCTGTGAATATGGGAGCCGAGGCTATTATGGATTTGAGTTCCTATGGGGATACGCAGAAGTTCCGGAGGAAACTTACCAGCGAGTGTACGGCTGTCATTGGGACCGTGCCGATTTATGATGCAGTGGTCTATTATAATAAAGTCCTGAAGGACATTACCTCCGACGAGTGGATGGAGGTGGTGAAAATGCACGCAGAGGACGGCGTGGATTTCATGACGATTCACTGTGGGATTAACCGGGCCACGGCAGACCGTTTTAAACAGAATCTCCGGCACACCAATATTGTATCCCGGGGCGGCTCCATAATTTTTGCATGGATGGAGCTGACAGGGAATGAAAACCCGTTTTATGAGCGATACGATGAACTGCTGGATATATGTGAAAAGTATGATGTCACCATCAGTCTGGGAGATGCCTGCCGGCCGGGAAGTATTGAAGATGCCGGAGATATTTCCCAGATATCGGAGTTGGTGGCTTTGGGAGAATTGACCCAGCGGGCCTGGAGGCATAATGTCCAGGTCATGATTGAGGGACCGGGCCATATGCCGTTAAACCAGATTCGTGCCAACATGGAAATTGAGCAGACGGTCTGCAAGGGCGCACCGTTTTATGTATTGGGGCCGCTGGTAACGGATGTGGCGCCGGGATATGACCACATTACCAGTGCCATTGGCGGAGCCATTGCCGCCACCTATGGTGCTTCTTTCCTTTGTTATGTAACACCGGCAGAACATTTGCGCCTGCCGACCCTGGAGGACGTAAAGGAGGGGATTGTTGCCTCGAAAATTGCCGCTCATGCCGCCGATGTGGCCAAGGGGCTGCCAGGAGCCAAGGACTGGGATTTTGCCATGAGTGAAGCCCGCCGCAACCTGGACTGGGAGAAGCAGTTTGAACTGGCGATTGATCCGGAGAAGGCCCGCCGTTACCGTGCGGAGAGCAAGCCGGAAAAGGAGGATACCTGTACCATGTGTGGAAAGATGTGTGCAGTGCGGAATATCAATAAAATTCTCAGGGGAGAGAATGTGGATATTATGGAGGATTAATCCATGCAGGGATTGTTTGATTTCTTAGATAAGAGTGTGAGCCCGTATCATGCGGTGCGGGAGGCCGGGAAACGGCTGGAGGAAAAGGGATTTGTGCGTCTGGAGGAGAGCGGTGAGTGGAATCTGTCTTTCCCCGGACGGTATTATGTGACCCGGAATGAATCCAGCCTGATCGCCTTTACCACACCGGAGGGGCGGCCCCGCTGTTATCATATGACTGCCAGCCACAGCGATTCTCCTGCGTTTCGCATTAAGAAAAATAAGGCAGAGGGGACGTATTATGCCAAAGCGGAAGTGGAGGGCTATGGCGGCATGATTATGTCCAGCTGGTTTGACCGGCCGCTGACCTTTGCCGGCCGTGTGGTAGTGCGCACGCCGGAGGGAGTCAGAACGCGCTTGATTGCGGCGGATAAGAATCTCTTTGTCATTCCCAATCTGTCCATTCACTTTAACCGGGAGGCCAATAAGGGGTATACCTATAATCCTCAGATTGATTTACAGCCGATATACGGCGGTGGGGCGGCGGATTTACAAAGTCTGATAGCCTGTGAGGCGGCGGTGGAGCGGGCAGAGGATGTTCTGGATGCTGATTTGCTATTGGCAGTCCGGGAAAAGGCAGTGAAAGCAGGAATCAACGATGAATTTTACATGGCACCCAGGATTGATGATCTGGCCTGTGCCTATACAACATTGGAGGGATTTTTGGCGGCAGAGGAAAAAAGCGGCGTGGCAGATTTCTGGTGCCTGTTTGACAATGAAGAGGTGGGGAGCGGCACCAGGCAGGGGGCTCTGGGTAATTTTCTGTCCGAGGTGTTAGCTCGTCTGGAAGAAGCCTGCCAGATGTCGGCAGAGGAGAGTGCCCGGGTGCGGAGCCGGAGTCTGTTAATCAGTGCGGATAACGCTCATGCCATTCATCCCAATCTGGCTTCTAAAAGTGACCCGGAATTTCCGGTTGTACTCAATAAGGGAATTGTTATTAAATATAATGCCAGCCAGAAATATACCACCACCGGAATGACGGCGGCGGTATTTGCCGAACTCTGCCAGAGAGAGGAAATCCTGGTTCAGAGATTTGCCAACCGGGCGGATGCGCCGGGCGGCAGTACCTTAGGCAATCTTTTGAGCCATCAAGTGAGCCTGCCGATGCTGGATATAGGTCTGCCTCAGTTAGCGATGCACAGCGCAGTGGAAACGGCGGGATGTGAAGACGTGCAGTATATGAAACAGGCCATAAAAGCCTTCTATGAAAGTGATATATGTCAGGAACGGGATGGTATATGGCGGGTGTGAGGCTGATAGAAATTTTTTTTGAAGGAAGAATTCTTGCTTTTCTTACAGAGCGCTTTGTGTTATACTTATGTTAAAATAATGATTTTACTATATTACATAAAAAGGATGGTTTGAAATGAAATCTATTTTATTGATTGATGACAGCATGATTCAGCTTAGAATTTTACAGGGGCTGCTGCAGAATAAGTACGAAACGATAATGGCCACCTCCGGCATGGAAGGTCTGGCCATTGCGAAAAGAGAGCTGCCAGATTTGATTCTGCTGGATTATGACATGCCAATTATGAGCGGAAAGGAAACCTTTCGGCAGCTACAGGAGCAGGATGAGACGAAGAATATTCCGGTTGTTTTCCTCACAGGAGTAGATGGACGGAAGAAAGTGGAAGAGGTACTGATACACCGGCCACAGGGGTATCTGTTGAAGCCGGTACAGCAGAGTCGTCTGCTTGAGACGGTGGAGAGGGTACTGGCCCAATAGCAATCTGCATCATAGGGAGGTTATGATGGAAGGAACGAGTTCGCAAAAATCACGGATTCTGATTGTAGATGATGCGGAAAGTCACCGTTTTATACTTAGAAACATCATCATGGAAATGGGATACCAGCCAGTATTGGCAGAAAGTGGTGCACAGGCACTAAAGGTTTTTTCCCGATGTAATCCTGAACTGGTTCTTCTGGATGTCTCCATGCCGGAGATGGATGGGTTTGAAGTCTGCAGAAGATTAAAGGGGAACTCGGACACGAGAAATGTACCGGTTATTTTCATTTCTGCCTTTGAGAACTCCGAGGATATCGCCAGAGCATTTGAAATGGGTGGTGAGGATTATGTGACGAAGCCGTTTATCCCCGAGGTAGTCAAGGCGCGCGTTAGTGTGCGCTTAAAATTAGCCGAGGCAATGAAAAGATTGTCAGAAATGGGATAGGAGGAAAAGGATGCCGGAAGAGAACGCTCAAATAAAGGAACAATTGAGAATAGAAAAAATCATGCTGTTGTTCTATTTTGTATGTAGCGTGGCAATGACGATTATTGCCATAAGAAGCGAATGGTCGAATTGGCTGGCACTGCTTACAGATGCGGGCTGGCTGTTTGGCTTTATCATGTATTATACCAGAATGCAGACATTTTCCTTCCGTGCGTATGCCACAGCAAGTCTGATGCAGATGGGTGTTATACTTTGGTCCGTAGGCACGGCAAGTTTGTCTATGACGGCACCCATTCTTTTAGTTTTTGCCGTAATGTTTGTATTTTACGGTATACCGGAAATTATTTATATAACGGTTATCGTATCTATTTTTTTGGATGTCTATCATCTTTTCATTAGGCAGACCATAGATTTTTCATCTGGAGAAAAAATTCTTCAAACAGTTTTAGAAATTGTTTCCGTTTTTTTTATTGAATACGTTGTATATGTTCTTAATAAAAAGCGTCTGGAGAGCATGGAAAAACAGACGCAGATTATTGATTCTCTGAAGGAAGCAGAGCGCAGCAAAGATGATTTTCTGGCAAATGTCAGCCATGAAATTCGTACGCCAATCAATACAATCTGTGGCATGAGTGAAATTATACTCCGTGAGGAACTGACGACTCAGGTGCGCGCGGATGTATTTGGCATTCAGACGGCTGGCCGCAGTCTGCAGTCCATTGTTACGGATGTATTAGATTTTACGGAAATGCAGTCTGGGAAAATGACACTGGTGGAGGAAACCTATAACATTACCTCTACCATAAATGATGTTATCAATATGTCCATGGCACGAAAAAGCGGGAAGCCCATTGATTTGTTGGTGGACTGCGATGTCAATCTTCCAAGCAGTCTGAAGGGAGATGAGCAGAAAATCCGAAGAATTATTATGAATCTGGTGAATAACGCCCTGAAATTTACAGTGGAGGGCTGTGTCAGCATTCATATCAGTTCCAGAAAAGCAGCGTATGGTGTTAATCTGATTGTATGTATCAAGGATACTGGTATCGGTATGAAGAAGGAAAGTCTGGAAAAACTGTTTACCAGTTTTACGCAGGTCGATACGAAACGGAATCGCCAGAAGGAGGGTATGGGATTAGGCCTTGCGATTTCGCAGGCTCTGGTGGAAATGCTGGGTGGCTTTATTACTGTTTCCAGTGAGTTTGGCAGGGGGAGTGAGATTCAATTTGTCATTCCACAGAAGGTGGTGGACCCTGCGCCGATTGCAGTTGTACGGAATCGGGAGAGTATAAACGCAGCGATTTACATTGATATGGAAAAATATGACCATCCTGAGGTCAGGGAAGCATATAGCAAGGTAATATACCACATGATTGTGCAGTTGAAGGTGAAGTGTCATTTCTGCCATAACCTGGCGGAATTGAGGCGAAGGGCAGATCGTGAGATATTTACCCATGTTTTTATCAGCATAGAGGAGTACGAAGAAGACAGGGAATATTTTGATACTATGTCAGAGACCACAAAGGTCGTGATAATTCTGGAACGCCACAATGATGAAGAGGTATCCAATCCGAAAATCCGGCGCCTGTATAAGCCGTTCTTTGTGTTGCCAATTGTTATGGCATTGAATGATGAAGACAAGATACAGGAAATGGATATAAGTTACTATCATCGGGGTAAGTTTATTGCACCGGATATAACTGTACTGGTGGTGGATGATAACCTGATGAATATCCGCGTGCTGGAGGGCCTGCTTCGCCCCTATAAAATACAGACAGCCATAGCCACCAGTGGGGCAGAAGCACTGGACAAAATTGAAAGCATGAATTATGATGCGGTTCTTATGGATCATATGATGCCAGAGATGGACGGGGTTGAAACATTAAAGCGGATTCGCCAGAAGCAGGGCAATTACTTCAAAAAAATTCCGATTATTGCTGTAACAGCCAATGCGGTGGGCGGTATGCGCGAGATGTTTTTGAACGAAGGATTTCAGGATTTTATAGCAAAACCAATTGAAGTATCCGTATTGGAGAGGGTATTAAAGAGGAATCTTCCGCAGGAAAAACTTCAACCTGTCGAAGAGAGTGCAAACACTGTGGCGACAGAAAAAGAGGAGAGGAAGGCCGAGGAGCCTAAGAAGGGACAGGAGGCTGACAAGCGTAATACGGATTTACCGGAGGAAAGCTTTAATGAACAGCTGGGATTGCAATATTGTGGCGGTCTGGAAAATTATATTGAGGTTTTACGGCTGATAAGCATGGCAGGGCCAGAGGATCGGAACAAAATAGGACAACTCTATGAGACAAAGGATTGGAAGAATTATACAACTCTTGTACATGCCCTGAAGAGTACAATGATGAGCGTTGGTGTGGAAAAACTGTCCGGTATGGCAAAGGAACTGGAGCTTGCGGGTAAGCGTAATGATGAAAAATATATTCTGGAGCACCATGACGCCATGATGGAGGAATATGCGCAGATTTTGGATATGATGAAGAAAAGCAGAACTCTTCTGCCTCAGGAGGAGCAGGCATCTCAGAATGAACTGGAAGTGCTGGAGGAGGAAGAACTGGACAGAATTGCACTGGAATTTGAGGATGCGGCCTTTGCCTTTGACCATGACCAGATGACCGCTATCGCAGAGCGTTTATCAAAATGCAGTTTCCGTGGCCATTCCCTGAGTGAGATGATGGAGACTGTTATTTATAAAATTGAGATGTCGGATTATTTATCTGCATCCGAAGTCGTATCAAGATTAAAGGACAGAAGGTGAGGATAAGATGCTGAAAAAAATAAAAGAGGTAATTTATAAAGGGGCGGCAGATATAAGAGAGAGACTGTTCCGGTTGAGTTTAATAGTGGCTCTGACAGTGTCTTGTGCCGGGATTGTGGCAGGGTTTGCGTTGAACGATCCCTTAAGCAATTCCATTCCTATTTTTGGAGTGCTTGTCATTATATTAATTTCCATGGTAGCCACATTCAAGTATCATAAGGTGGGTTTTGCATCCGTATTATTTGCCGTAACGGTTATCTGCGGTATATTTCCACTGGTGTTCTTTTCCAGCGGTGGAATTAATGGCGGCGCGACTACATGGTTTGTTCTTGGTATTCTCTATATTTTTATTATGTACCGGGGAATCAAACTTCTCATTTTTCTTCTTTTGGCAGTTCTGACAGATATTGCTACCTATGTGTATGCATATTTTCATTCAGATTTAATTGTACCCCTTGGCTCAAAGGCAGCTATTTATTATGATTCCGTATTTGCTGTTATAGTCGTAGGAGTTGCGGTAGGGCTTATTATGCGGTTCCAGATTCGTTCCTACGAGTGGGAGAAGAGCCGCACATTAATGCAGAAAGACGAAATTGAAAAAATCGGTAAATCCAAGGATGCTTTTTTTGCCAATATGAGTCATGAGATTCGAACTCCGATTAATACCATTATCGGATTAAATGAGATGATATTACGGGAAGATATTTCCGATGAAGTGGCAGAAGATGCCCTGAAGGTGAAAAATGCAAGTAAAATTCTGTTGACTTTGATAAATGATATTCTGGACTTTTCACAGATTGCCAGCGACCGCATGTCCATTGTTCCGGTATCGTATCAGACACGGGAGTTGTTTGAAGATGTGGTGGGATTAATGCAGGTTCGTATGAGTGAGAAGGATCTGGATTTTATAATCAATATTGACAGTGACCTGCCTGCCGTACTGCGGGGAGATGAAGTGCGCATTAAGCAGATTCTGATTAACCTGTTGACCAATGCAGCAAAATACACGCAGAAAGGTTCTGTGATTTTTTCTGTACGGGGTGAGCAGACCTCTGATGGTATGGAGCGACTGACAATTTCTGTCAGCGATACGGGGATTGGCATCAAAAAAGAAGATTTGGAATCCCTATACGATTATTTTAAAAGAATAGACAAGGAAAAGAACCGTAAAATAGAGGGAAGCGGACTGGGACTTGCCATTACGAAGCAGTTAGTCAGTCTGATGGGAGGTACAATTACTGTTGACAGTATTTACAGGCAGGGTTCTGTATTTACTGTGACTTTAGAGCAGTTTGTGGTGGATAACAGGCCGATTGGTCATGTAAATCACCTGCGAAGGTTGCAGAGCAGCCAGCGTGGGCATTATAAACAGAGCTTTGAGGCACCAATGGCAAAGGTTCTTGTTGTGGATGATAATGAAAGCAACCTGATGGTCATCAGCAAACTGCTGCGTGCCACCAAGGTTCAAGTTGATACGGCCAGAAATGGTGGAGAGTGTCTGGAGATGGTAAAGAAAAAGGTATACAATGTGATTCTTCTTGACAGTAGGATGCCAGGCATGGACGGAGAGGAAGTCTTGAAAGAACTTCGCCGGCAGGAAAGCGGGCTGGGCTTCCAGACGCCGGTAATTATAGTAACTGCCAACTCCTCGGCAGAGGATAAGCAGATGTATCTTGAAAATGGATTTGATGGGTATCTGGCCAAACCGGTGGATAGCAGTCTGCTGGAAGCAGAAGTGCTTAAATTCCTGCCAGAGGAACTGATTGAATATCAGATGAATGCAGAGGAATACAGCACAGCGGCAGCAATCTCACAGATGCCACTCCGAAGAAAGCACAAAAAGATACAGATTTCTACAGACTGCGTCAGCGACTTATCCAGGAAATATATAGGATACTATGATTTAAAGGTGCTCTATTTATATATCGAAACAGAAAGAGGTCTTTTCCGTGATACGCTGGAAATCGATGCAGACAATTTGTCGCGCCACCTGTCCCACCAGGGAAGCAGGGCAGTGGCTGTCAGTGCACCGGTAGAAGACTATGAGGCTTTTTATTCGGAAGCACTTACGGAGGCAGAAGAGGTAATCCATATTTCCATGGCTTCGGGGACCGGCGATAGTTTCGAGAGAGCGGCCCGTGCAGCGGAAGGGTTTGACCATGTGCATGTCATTGACGGAGGGCATATTTCCTGTGGAGAAGGCCTGCTGGTATTAGCGGCCAGTCGTCTGCTCCGCAACGGCTGTAATCAGGTGGAGGAACTTTGTCAGGAACTTGAAATATTAAAGCAGCAAATTACGACCGCATTTCTCATGCCTGATATGCAGAGTTTTGCTGCCAGCGGCTACGTGGGCAAAAGGCTGGCATCCGTTTTCGACATACTGAATCTGCATCCCGTTTTGCGGATGCGCCAGAACAGTCTTAAAATAGCAGGATTCCACACAGGAAATCTGGACAGAGCAAAGAAACGATTCATCCACAAACTGCTGCGCAGAAAGAGCCGGATTGATACAAGGGTAGTATTTATCAGCCATGCGGGCTGTACTATAAAACAACAGGAAGAATTTGTAAATGAAATACTAAAATATATTCCATTTGAAAATGTGATTGTGGAAAGAGCTTCTGTATCCTGTTCCTGCAACGGCGGGCTTGGCTCCATGGGACTGTCCTATCTGACCAAGGTGGATGGTAAGGTCTATAATAAAATATGAGGAACTGGCTTATTCCACCCTGCTTTCGGTTGTTACCCTGCCGCTCATGGCATCATTTTTTTAGTAAAATTCTATTCTATCTTGCGCCCTTTTGCAATACAGTGTAGAATTGGAAGAGAAAACAAACCGCAGGAGGGAAATCATGCAGCAAATTACAATTGACGCATTATTTGACGTAACCAATACCGTTGCCGCCGATATTTTTTCAGGCATTACATATCCCTATGAGGTATTACCGAAAATCGGCAGTTTTATCCGGGAACTGGGCAGCAGTCTTTCCGAAGAAATCTTCGAGCAGAGAGGGGAAGACATCTGGATTGCCAAATCCGCTACAGTAGCCCCTACTGCCAACATAAACGGCCCGGTTATCATCGATGAAGGGGCAGAGATTCGCCACTGTGCCTTTATCCGGGGCAATGCCATTGTGGGAAAAAATGCCGTGGTGGGCAATTCTACGGAACTCAAAAATGTGATTCTCTTTGACAATGTGCAGGTACCCCATTACAACTATGTGGGGGATTCTATTCTGGGCTATAAATCCCATATGGGAGCCGGTTCCATTACCTCCAATGTAAAATCAGACAAGACGCTGGTGGAAATCAATGTGGAGGGCCAGAGAGTAAAGACCAATCTGAAAAAAATGGGTGCGATTCTGGGGGACAATGTGGAAGTGGGCTGCGGCTCCATCCTGAATCCGGGTTCCGTCATCGGCCCGGACACCAATATTTATCCCCTGTCCATGGTGCGTGGGTATGTTCCGGCCCGCAGTATTTACAAAAAGCAGGGAGAAGTGGCGGAAAAGCGTGACAAACATTGACAATCCACCCAAAATATTGTATTATTTTCAAAGAATATGAACAAATTTCTGAAAGGAGTTACGACATGATTTATTCACAGGAAGTAGAAAACATGTGCCCGGTTGCTCAGGGCGTAAACCACGGTTGCGCACCGATACCAGAAGAAGCAAAATGGGTAAAAGCAAAAGAAGTGAAAGATATTTCTGGCTTTACACATGGTGTAGGCTGGTGTGCACCTCAGCAGGGCGCCTGCAAGCTGACGCTCAATGTAAAAGAGGGTATCATTCAGGAAGCACTGGTGGAGACCATCGGATGCTCCGGTATGACACATTCCGCTGCTATGGCAGCAGAGATTCTTCCAGGACGTACGGTAATGGAAGCGTTGAATACAGACCTTGTGTGCGATGCCATTAACACCGCCATGAGAGAGTTGTTCTTACAGATTGTTTATGGACGTTCCCAGAGTGCCTTCTCCGAGGACGGTCTTGCCGTTGGCGCTGGTCTCGAGGATTTGGGAAAAGGTCTTCGTTCCCAGGTTGGTACCATGTATGGTACATTGAAAAAAGGCCCTCGCTATCTGGAGATGGCAGAAGGTTATGTAACAGGAATTGCCCTGGATGAAAATGACCTGATTATTGGTTACAAATTTGTTAGTCTTGGTAAAATGACCGACTTCATCAAAAAGGGAGATGACCCGAATACAGCCTATGAGAAATCCTGCGGACAGTATGGCCGTGTGGACGATGCTGTGAAGATTATCGACCCGAGAACCGATGAAGTGATTAAATAATAGAGGAGGAAAGAGAGAATGGCATTATTTGAATCCTATGAGAGAAGAATAGATAAAATTAATGGCGTATTAGCCGAATATGGAATCTCCTCTATTGAAGAGGCAGAGAAGATTACGAAGGATGCAGGTCTGAACGTATACGATCAGATTAAAGGCATCCAGCCAATTTGTTTTGAAAATGCGTGCTGGGCTTATACGGTAGGTGCGGCGATTGCAATTAAAAAGGGATGTAAAAGAGCAGCCGACGCAGCAGCAGCCATCGGCGAGGGCTTACAGGCCTTCTGTATTCCTGGCTCCGTTGCCGATACCCGTAAGGTAGGCTTAGGCCATGGAAACCTTGGAAAAATGCTCTTAGAGGAAGAGACTGAGTGTTTCTGCTTCCTTGCCGGACATGAGTCCTTTGCAGCAGCAGAGGGTGCCATCGGTATCGCCGAGAAGGCAAACAAGGTTCGTAAA
>JAFLTB010000123.1 GCA_022510605.1 Lachnospiraceae bacterium | reverse complement strand
TTCCTTTGCCGGATGACCGTAGCGGTTGTTCTCCCCGGCGGAAATGACAGAAATTTCCGGTCTGGCTTTTTTCAAAAAATCTTCACTGCTGGAGCCCTTGGAGCCATGATGTCCCACCTTGAGATAATCCACGTTCTCTATTTCTTCCAGAACCGCCTCCTCTCCGGACTGCTCCAAATCCCCGGTGAGAAGTCCACGAAAGCCTTTATAATCCAATTGCAGCACCAGAGAATAATCATTCTCACTCTGCCAGTCATATTCGTAATATGGATGCAGACAGTTAATGCGTAAATCACCAGCCTGTATCACGTCCCCCTTTTTTATCTTATGCAATGGAATCCCCGACTGAAGACAGATTTTTTCCAATTCCCGGTAATTCTCCTCCTGCTTTTTAATATCCGGCAGAATAATTTCACCAATGGAAAAATTCATATGTCTTTTCTCCTGAATCAGTTCCAGTAATCCATTGGTATGGTCGCTGTCACTGTGGGTAAAAAATATCATATCCAGTTTCCGGATTCCCTCATGCTTTAGAAATTTGCTGATGCGGTATTTCCCCACTTTCCCCACATCGGAACTGCCTCCATCCACTAATATGGTTACTGCCTCTGTGCGAATCAGGGTGCAGTCCCCCTGCCCCACATCCAGGCTGGTAATCTGCAGCTGCTTCGGAACAGGCGGGCGAAATAATAACAGGGCACAGGCCAGGATGAGAAGCCAGACTTTCTTTCCGGTTTTTCCGAACTTTTCATGCCGTTCCTTTTCCTCTTTTTTCTCCAACAGCCAGCGCCATACAAAAAGCAGAATATAATAGAAAAAAATCTGCCAAAGTTCCGGGGGACCGGTAATAAGGATAGCAAAGGGCAGCTGCCTTGCAAGTTCCGTGATAAAGGTGTAATATCTAAGAATCGTATGTACCACTCCAAATAAAAACCGACCAGTCATCATACTGACAAGAGACAACCCACTGCCCACCAGAGACATCAAAAGAAGAAAACCCATGAAAGGTAAAACCAGGGCATTCACTAAAGTGCTATACAGACTCAACTCATAGTAAAAATATAAAAGCACCGGAAGGTTTACAAGAAAAATTCCCAGAGAGTCCCCTGCCATGCCCCATAAAAAGTTTTTTCGCGGCCCTGCCTCAGCAAAGAAGGGAAGAAATAGTGCAATCCCCAAAACCGTGCCATAGGATAGCAGAAAGCCTGCCTGAAACAACACCAGGGGCTGGAACCAGAGCTGAATCAATGCCGCCAGTGACAGGGCACTTAACAAATCATAGCGCCGGTTGAAAAAATGTGCCACCAGCAGACAGAGCATCATAATCACGGCCCGTCTGGCAGACACAGAAAAGCCTGTCAACTCTCCGTAAAGCAATAGTAATATTCCCGTACATACAGCCGCCGGCCGCATGGGCATAACAAACCGCCGAAGCAGAAAAAAAAGGCCGGCTCCCAGAATGGAAATATGAAGTCC
>JAFLTB010000122.1 GCA_022510605.1 Lachnospiraceae bacterium | reverse complement strand
ATTTTCTCGGCTGTGCATCAATACTATTTGTGACGCTCCGGCACAAATAGTGGTGAGAAAAATATGCTATCAAGCATATTTTTCTCGCTATCCTCCTTCCCTGTTACAGAGCCTCATAGGCTACGCCAAATTCCTGGCATATCTTTTCGTATATGTCTCCGGCCTCACAGACCCGGTAATAGGTGGAAAATTCTTTCAAAGTATCCCACAGAAAATACCGGCTGCACAGACGCACATAATCCTTCATTCCCATATTGGTAATCAGCAGCTCCATCTCCTTGCGGCAATACCGCTGGTCTTCAAAGATGTAATAGACATCCTCCGGGTTTTGTTTATGCCGTTTCTCAATCCGGGCCGCAATCTCTTCAAACTGCTCACTGTCAGCATAGGTCAGATGCAGAGCCTTTCGATGTTCTCTGTCACTGTATTTCGCCAGCAGCTGCATATCCCGCTGTTCATCCAGATGCTCCTTCGACGACACGACCCAGTAGTCCTGCCCCTGCAGAGACACTACGTCCATGGCGGATTTGTCCATCAAAGTGTCAAAATGCAGCATATCTTTTACCAGGCCATGCTTGTCCAAATCGGTGTAGAACTGGTTCTTCTTTATCACTTCCCACTCGGTCTCGTCCCAGTGCAGGGCACCATCAAAAAGTTCCGAGACCCGGCAGAGATTCTCAAAGCGTCTCTGATTCTTCTCGGTACGTTCCGGCACCTGCAGAGCCACCGGATAGTTTCTCTGATCCCAGTAATACCGTTTCTTTGCCTTCATGGCATTCATTAACATCACAAATTTGCCGGAGAAGGGCCCGGCATATATCACCGTGTCAAATTTCATATTTCCCATGGAGCGCCTTAAATCTCTGGCATTTAACTCCATATCCATCTGGTTTAAGGCATCCTCTATATCATCACAGAAGGAGAAATTGCGAATCAGGTAACTGCTGTCCAGGATTTCCTGCTCTGTCATGACACGCTCAGGAATCCGGTACAATACCCGGACATCCCGGGAAATCACCTGTTCCACCTTATTCAGGTAAAATTCATCCTCCGGTTTATCGCAAAACAGCGTAACATCCTTCTTTTCCTTCAACATCTGCTCAATTAGACGTCCAATCTGTGACTCCCAGGCCACCAGCGTATCCTTGCTGTAATGGCCCATAGACACTACCAGGCAAATCTTCTCTGCATCGCTTTGCAAAGACTGGCCTTCCGTCCTTTTCCCGGCCAGCACATCCAAAATCGCTTCGGGCGGAATCTCCGCTGCAAACAGTTCTCCCACGCTCTCCTTTTTCATCGGCGCCACTGTGGAGAGAAGTTCTGCCAGTTCATCTGTGGTGGAGGCCATCGGCAGTTCTGCCAGATGCTCCCTCATATACTCGCACTGAACGGCCCGTCTCTGGGCCACATCCAACAGTATGGTAGGTTTCTCCAGATATATAGCGTAAAACAGACAGGAATTATAATCCGACAGGACAATATCACAGCGTTTCAGCCAGGGAAGAATATCTGCCTGATTTAGAATCAGATTCACCCGCTCTGCCGGGTTGTCCTGCATCCACTCTCTGGCGGCACGGTAGCCCACCTGAGGTGGCTT
>JAFLTB010000121.1 GCA_022510605.1 Lachnospiraceae bacterium | reverse complement strand
AAAACTACTATTACTTCGATGCCAAACCGGGCATTGCCTATGACCTCTACACCACCTCCACTCTGGATACCCAGGGAACTCTGTATGACGCAGACAAAAACCGTCTGGGTTATGATGACAACAGCGGTCTGGAAAACAACTTTGCCTTTGTTCAGAGTTATGACGGAAGGCGGTATCTGAAGGTGGGAACCAAAGGAACGGCCACAGGAAGTTATACACTGTCTCTGAGAAAACGCTTTGCCGTGCCGGTTCTGACAGGAAAAGAGGGGCAGGACTCCTACATAGTCAGCTGGAATGCCATTGACAAAGCCAAAGAATATCTGGTAACCATTTACGATGCAGGCGGCAGGATTGGGGATGCCATTGTAACAGAAACCTCGTATGAGTATGTGTATACCAATGAAACCGCAGGAAAAACCCTGGCATTTACCGTTACCCCAAGAGAAAATGCGGAATTGACAGGAGAAGAGTCCCGCAGGATTTACAACACAAACCGTGACTCTAAATGGCATTACGACACGCCAATGCTGCAGAGCAGGATAAACTTTGCCAGCACCGTATGCGGCGGCAAAATCTATGTGCTGGGCGGGGAGGATAAAGATACCTCGGCGGTATTCAGGGACCTGGAAGTGTTCGAACCGGAGAAGCAGACCTGGACAAAGGTAAGCGAGTATCCCGGAAATGCGGCAGGCACCCGGGACGCAGGTATTGTAAATGCCCGGATGGTCACTGTCGGAGGGAAACTTTACGTGTTTGGCGGACAAACCGACACCAGTACCCTGGCACGGACGATAAAGGAAGCCTACTGCTATGACCCGGACAGTGCCCGGTGGACAAGGCTGGCAGACCTGTCGGAGGGCAGAACCGAAATGCCGGTTACGGTGCTTGACGGGAAAATCTACATATTTGCCAAGGCGGGGAGCACAGAACGGGTGGATGTCTATGACCCGAAGGAGGACACATGGAGCAGTGATGTCAAAGCGGACACCAGCACAAACCTCCAGGCCCGGACTGTGGATGGCAGAATCTTTGTACTTCGGGAAAAGGAGGCAGAGAACAAGGAACTTCCCGCAAAGATGTACTGGGAGGAATATCTGCCGGAGACCGGGGAATATGACAATGCCGGAGAAATCTGCTCTTTTGCCAATGCGGACCAGTACCTGTCCGGCGCAGTTGTCAATGGAAAAATCTATATGGTAAATAATCGGGAAACCAGCCAGGTCATCTGCTATGATGTCTACCTGGACCAGTGGAGCCAGCTGTCCGTATTCAATCTGAAAAAGTCCTGTTCCAAACTTCAGTCTGTGGGAACGACTCTATACAGTCTGGGTGGATTTATGCAGGGCTTTGGCACACTGGATGTAGTGGAGGCCTATGAACTGGAGACAGTGCAGATTACCAAACAGCTGGAAGTAGTCAAGGGGGAAGATTATGAACTGCAGGTAGATGCAGGAAACTGTGAGGAGGATACCGATTATCTGGTGACTGTGCGGATTGACCCGTCGGTGCTTTCCTTTTCCAGAACCTCATCCTTTATGCAGAGAAAAAAATTTGAACAGGGAAGAGATGGAATACAACTGGTACATTATGCTCCGAAGAAGGGAGTCATAGTGGTAAAACTGCGGGGTAAAATGGAGACAGGCGATACGATTCAGGCCTACCAGTCCATTCCAGCAGCGGGGCTCAAAAATGAGACCACAGTGGTAAGTATGGAGATACAGAATGGAAAAAAGCAGTAGTAAGAAGAAAAGGCTTGGGAAGATGGGGAAGAGAAAAAAATATATCATAGGAATTACGGCGCTGTTTACTCTTTTTATGACCCTGTTTGCCATGATAGGCGGCAGACAGGAGGCAGGCAATGGGGCGCCACCAGGACTGACAGCAGTACAGGTAAAGCAGTTAGAAGAGAAGGGCTATACCCAGGATGAGAGAGTCGAAATAGCGCTGTTATGCTTAAACAGGGAAGAGACTTTGGAAGATGTATTAGAAAAATTGGAAAAAGGAAAAAGCATATCCGAATTAAAGGAGGAGACAAAGGATGAAAAATAAACTCATAAAAGCAGTGTTCACCATGCTCGGTTTATTCGCCGGCATACTCCTGCCTGCCGACATAAGCAGGGCCGTGGATAACCAGTATGAGTCTGCGGAGGAGGCTTTGT
>JAFLTB010000120.1 GCA_022510605.1 Lachnospiraceae bacterium | reverse complement strand
TCCGGCACAAATCGTGGTGGGAAAAATATGGCTATCGAGCATATTTTTCCCACTACCTCCTTCTGCTTTGAAATCCCTATAAAAAATTATAAAAGATTTTCAGTGGAATAGCAACGGGAACTACATGTCATTCACGCCATATAATTACCATTCGCACCGTTTTTTATAAATTCGCAGCAGCTTCAAGTACCGTAAGAAAACACCCGGGCGTATCCGCCCGGGTGTTTATGTACGACTATACTACATAAAACATACTGGCATAGAGAAGCCACATGGGCCGAAACAGGCGCATAATCTGCCAAACGCCAATCCCTTTCAGATTATACTCCGTCAGCAGATTATATTTTGCCCGCATGCTCCGCGGGTCCTCAAACCAGACCTCATGCTCCATCCCATCTTTCTGATAGTTGAAAAACGGTGATTGCGCCACCTCATCAAACTGGATAGCAACACCATTTTCAATGGCAATCTGCACCGCCTCTATATTGCCGATGGTAATTGCCTTACTCTCTCCCCGGACGTAGGGAAGCGTCCAGTCATAACCATAATTGGAAATTCCCAGATTGATTTTCTCCGAGGGAATCTCCGTCAGCGCATACTCCACCACCTGGCGTACCTTGTTAAGGGGGGCCACTGCCATGGCAGGCCCGTAAGCATAGCCCCATTCATACGTCATAAGCAGCACCTCATCGGCCGCCTCTCCCAGCCCCCGGTAATCCTTGCCCTCATACAAAAGGCCCTGCTGGCCTGCCGAAGTCTTTGGCGCCAGCGCCACACTGACGGTATAACCCACCTGATTCATGCGGTTTCTCAATTCTGCCACAAAGGCGGTAAACAAATCCCTGTCCTCTGCCAGAATATACTCAAAGTCCACATCCACTCCCTGAAATCCCTTTTCCTGTACCGTTGCCAGCAGGTTTTCAATCAGATTTTCCTTTGCGGTCTCACTGCTCACAACCGCATGAATTAAATTGTTGTTAAATCTCCCATCGGCTCCCAGAGGCGTCAGCACCAGAATGGGCCGTACCGACTGTTCCCCTGCCTCCTGAATCATCCATTCATCGGAAACCACAGGGGGAATCAGTTCCCCTTCTTCGGAAAACCCATAAGAAAAGACGTATAGACTGGTCAGATAGGGAAGGGTTTGCCGCAAAACCCAGGGACTGATAAAGGGGTAGGCATATCCATTGGATGTCACAATCTGCCTCTCCTCTTCCTCCTCCCCTGCTGGAATCAAAACCGCCTGTCCCACCGCCAGCCGGTAGGGCGCAGGAATCTGATTTGCATAGGAAATTTCCTCCACTGTAACGCCATATAAGCTGGCTATTCGGTCAATGGTATCACCCGGCTCTACAATATAAATCTGCATGGCATTCTCGCTTAAAATATACTTCTTTCTATTTTATGCGCTGCAAGGCTCTCATATTATAAATACTTATTTCTATTTTGAGACGTGTTTTTATACCATGTCAGTTCGGCCTTCTCCGCGCCAGAAAGAAGCTCTTTCACGTATGCTTTATATTTCTTAGCAGATACTTTTTTCCTATTGACAGTGTATTTATATGGTTTAAAACTTTTCCCTCTTTCACCTTTAGGCTTTCGTTTGCCTGTTACAGCATTATAACCAAGGTCCCCATATTTCCTGGCAACTACCTTTAGTTTTTTTCCTGTGAATTTATAATATGTATATTCATCCACTCCCGTATGGGTCGTCTGGGAAAAGTATAGATGTTTGTCAGGATAATATTCCTGAGAACCAGAAAATCCGCTGCCTATAGTTTTCACTTTACCATTTATATAAGATGCAATTCCCACATGGTATCCATTATCATTTGTCGTAATCAATTCAGAAACTCCGTCTTTATTGATATCTAACAGAGCAAATTTACTGTTCTCTTTTTTATTATTGGACAAATATTTTTTGTATGCTTTCTTTGCTTTCACACTCTCTGTCTCGCTGGCATTTGCCGCCTGTACTGCTGCTCCCTGTGCTGCCTGTACCACCCCAAATGCCATTACCATTACCAGCAGCAGCGCCATGGCTCGTTTCATTATTTCTTTCATACTTTTTCCTCCTTCTTTATCAACTTTAAAAGAGGGCTACACTTTGCGTAACCCTCTTTTAATGCTGGTAACCGGAATCGAACCGGTACGGGTGTCACCA